>CAZCBJ010000260.1:0-4867 GCA_964496705.1 uncultured Anaerolineaceae bacterium
CGGCTCATCCGCCAGGATCAACTGCGGCTGGTTGGCCAGCGCGCGGGCGATGCCGATGCGCTGCTGCTGCCCGCCGGACATTTCCTGCGGGCGGTGGTGAGCCCATTTGGTCAGCCCGACCAGCTCCAGGCAGTGCTGGGCGCGCTGGCGGCGCTGCCTGCCGCGCACGCCGATCATGCGCAGCATCAATTCCACATTCTCAAACGCCGAAAGGGTGGGCAGCAGCCCGAAGGACTGGAAGATAAAGCCCACCTTGCGCCGCCGCCACAGCGCCAGGCTGTCCTCGTCCAGCGCGGACAGGTCCTGACCGAAGACGCTCACGCGCCCCTCCGAGGGGCGGTCAAGCCCGCCGATGATGTTGAGCAGCGTGGTTTTGCCGCTGCCCGAACGGCCTTTGAGCGCCGCGCAGCCGCCGGCCGGCAGGCTGAAATCCACCCCGCGCAGCGCGTGCACCTCGCGGCTGCCCAGCCGGTAAATGCGCCGGATGCCTTCGACCAGGATGGCGGCAGGGGCGGGCTGTTCGCTCATGGGGATTTCCTCCGGCGGGTGAGGCGCTGCCAGAGCCGCTGCACGCGCGGCGCGGGGGGCGCCTCGGGCGCGGCAGGCTGGGGTCGGGCGGGTTCAGGGGCGGGAGCGTTGGTCGATTCCACCGGGCGGATGAGGATGCCGTCATCGGTCATCTCCAGCTGCACCCGCCCGCGGATGCTCAAGCGCTCCAGGTAGTCGCGCGGCACCTGCAGCCGCCCGGCTGAGTCGAGCAGCACCACCTCTTCAAAGGCTTCTTCGGCGGGATGGGGCGGCTCGCCGGGCTGCGCGGCGGGCTGGGCTGCCTGGCTGGTGCGCACCGTCTCGGACGAGGTCTTGCCGTCGCGGATGGCCACCACGCGGTCCACATGCCGGGCGATGCCCGCATCGTGCGAGACGATCACCATGGTCAGCCCGAGCTGCCGGTTGAGCTCGCGCAGCAGTTGGAAAATGCCCGCGGCGGTGGTCGAATCGACCTCGCCGGTGGGCTCGTCGGCCAGCAGCAGCGGCGGCTGGTTGGCCAGCGCCACTGCAATGGCCACGCGCTGCTGCTCGCCGCCCGAAAGCTCGGCCAGGCGGTGGTGCTGGCGCCCGCCCAGACCGACCGCCTCCAACAATTCGGCGGCGCGCTGGCGTTCGACGCCCAGCGCCGCGCCCGAAATGGTCAGCGGCACGCGCACGTTCTCCAGCGCGGTTAGATACGGCACCAGGTTGCGCGCGCCCTGCTGCCACAGAAAGCCGATCTGCTGGTTGCGGTAGCGGGCCAGCTCGACCACCGACAGCTTGACCAGGTCCAGCCCGTTGACCCACACCCGCCCGGCGCTGGGGCGGTCCAGCCCGCCGAGGATGTTCATCAGCGTGGATTTGCCCGAGCCGCTGGCGCCGACGATGCCGAGCATCTCACCGCGCTCCACGTTCAGCTCCAGCCCCTGCAGCGCGAAGACCTCCAGGTTGGCGATCTTGTAGATCTTGACCACGCCGTCGCAGATGATGAAGGGGCGCTCGTCCATCAGCGAATCCTCACCAGGCGGCGGCGCAGCGAGGCGGTGATGGTCACCACCTCGATCAGCACAATGATCACGGTGAACACAATCGCCAGGGTGCGCATCGGCCCCTCGGCGATGACCGGCAGCATGGGGGGCAGGGGGGTGCCGCGCCCGCCGGTGTAGCGGAAGAAGGGGATGAAAATCTGCGCGGCGTACATGCCGATCAGCGTGCCGCCCAGCGCGCCGAAGGCGGCCAGGAAGGCGTACTCCATCATCACCTGGTTCATGATCTGGCGGCGCAGCAGCCCGATCGAGTTGAGCACCGCGAAGCGGTACATGCGGTCGCGCAGCGAGGCGAAGCTGAAGGTCAGCAGACCCAGGATGGCCATGCCGGCGGTGGCCAGAAAGCCAACGGTCAGCGTGCCGAAGATGCCCACGCGCTCTTTTTTGGCCTGCTCGGCGGCGGTCAGTTTGGCGCCGTCAAAGGTCAGCATCGGTTCGTTGATGACGCCGGTTTTGGCGGCCAGCGCAGTGGTGACGCTCTCGCCGCTCACCCCGGGCGCCAGGTCAAGCCACAGGACGTGGGGCGGGATGAAGCCCAGCAGCGAGGTCAGCTCGTCCAGGTTGCCGATGGCGGTGGGACCATTCTCTTCTTCATAAACGGTGGGGAAGTACTGGTAAGCGCCGACAACGGTGAAGCTGGCCGGCAGGCGTAGCGTGTCGTTCAGGTTGATCTCCACCCCCACCTGGTCGCCCAGCTGCAAACCGCTCTGCTCGAGCGCGCTCTGCGAGATGAGGATGCCGTCGGGCGCGGCGGCCAGGCGGTTCATCAGCGCGCCGAGCGGCTCGCGGGCGAAATCCGAGCGGAACCAGGCCACCTGGGGGAAATCCAGCCGGTCGATGGCCAGGAAGCGCCCCCAGCCGGTGCGCTCCTGCAGCCTGAAACGCGCCAGGTAGCTGCCCACCCGCGCGGCGTGCTGCACGCCGTCAATCTTAAGGTATTCCTGCGGCGCGGGAATCCAGTTGCCGTCGGCGGGAATCTCCGCCTCAATGTTGTTGGGTTTAGGGGTGAAGACCAGGTCGGCGCCCACCGCGTACTGCACGCGGTGCACCAGCCACTGGTCCAGGCTGGCGGCCATCGAGAGGGTGTAGACGCCCAGACCCAGCGAGATGAGCACCAGCAGCAGCGGGTGGATGTAATCCTGGCTCTGGCGGCCGAGCTGGCGCAGCGCCAGGTGAGGGGTCAGCCAGGGGGTCAGCCCGGCGACCAGGTCAATCAGGCGCATGACCACGCTGAACAGGCGCATGGTGACCAGCGAGGCGGTGACCACGAACAGCGCCGGCACCAGGATCAGCAGCGGGTCCTGCAGAATGTCCTCCGGGCGATTCTGGATCAGGTTGGCCAGCGCGCCGCTCTTGAACATCTGATCGTAGGCGTAATAGGTGGGGATGATCAGCAGCAGGTCGAGGTAATAGCGGTACCAGAAGGGCCCGCCCTGGCGGCGCGTCCACTCGCGCTCCTCGGTGACCACGCTACTGCGCGCCGCGCCCAGCACCGGCAGCAGGCGGGCCAGCAGCGAGAGCGCCAGCGCCAGGACGGCGAGCGCCGGGTTAAGCCCTTCCATCGAAACCGGCAGCGCCTCGCGGAAGGTGAAGCTCAGAAAGCTGGTGGTGTAGCCCATCGCGCGGGCGATGAGCATGCCGAAGGCGATGCCCAGCGGCAGCCCGATCAGGATCAGCAGCATCTGTTCGACCAGCACCAGGTTGAGCACCCCGCCGACGCTCATCCCGCGGCTGACCAACATGGCCGTCTCGCGGCGCTGCCACTGGGCGATGATGCCCGAGATCAACACCAGGAAATACAGCAGGATGGCGAAGGCGGGCAGGTTGTAGCTCAGCAGCAGCGTGGTCAGCGTCTGGCTGCGCGCGACGAAGCTCTTCAACGGGGTGAGCGGCGGCAAGTTGAGCTTGATGCCGGGCAGAAATTCGTTGATCGTGCGCTCGGCCTGCTGGTAGCCTTTGAGGTAGCGCTGACCGTCGCGTGGGTCGAGGCGGTTTTCGTCGAGGATCACGTACCAGTTGGCCTCGCGCGTGCCGGCGGGCAGCCCGGGCTGGACGAACGCGATGTAATCCTGGCGGCGGACGATCAGCGCGTCCTTGAGGGTGTGATCGGGATCCACGAACCAGTAGGCGCTGTCTTTGGCGTTCGCGGCGCGCCAGAAACCCGCCAGGCGCACCGGGACGGGCGCGGCGCGCAGGTCAACGCGCAGCAGGAAGGTCTCGCCGACGCGCACGCCGGTCTCCTGCACCAATCGCTCATGCGCCCACACGTCCATCACTCCCTGCGAGCGCCCATTTTCGTCCAGCGGCTGGCCGGCGGTGATTTGCATGTGCTCGCCGATGCCGCGCACGTAGATGGCTTTGACCTGGCGCATGAAGTTTTCGCCGTAGACGTTGAGCGTGGCGGCGTCGGGCTGCAGCAGCATGCTGCCGGAGGAAACCTCCAACCCGGCGTGGCGCAGCGGCAGACCGACCTGCTCGGCGATGATCGCGGAAATGTCGCGCGAGGCGCGCTCGGCGGCCTCCAGGGGCAGCGGTTTGCGCGCCGAAGGGAACAGGTAGGCCGAGGTGGAGAAGGGCGGGCGCCCGGTGGCGGACGAGAAGGCCTTCAACTCCTGCAGCAGGATGACGCGGTCCACCGCGGTGGAGAAGAACGAGGCGTTGGTGATCATGCCCACCGCCAGGACGATGCACAGCAGCGCCAGCAGGGTCAGCGTGGGGTGGAATTGCATGCGCCGCAGCACCAGGATGGCCGCGCCGGGCAGGCGGTAGAGCGGCCGGAAGAGGAAGAATATTTTGCGGCGCGCGGCCGTCGGCAGGGTGGGGGTGGTCATGCGCAGGAAATTTTACCAGAGAAAAGAATAACCGGCTTCGCGACCGCTGGACTTGCTTTGGAGACCCTTCAGTCGCTGCGCTCCTTCAGGGACTCACGAGGCGTGATTCCCTGAGCCCCGCAGGGGCGAAGGGTCTCGCCCGCAGCAGACCCTGCCCAGAGGGATGCTTCGCGATCGCTGGACCTGCCTTGCGCTAACATTGTAGAGGCGGGTCTGTGTGAATAATGAATATGTTTTTATGGAACAGACCCGCCTCTACTCTAATCCCACGACCCGTGAATCCCTGAGTACTATGTCAACAAAGTTTTGCCAAAAAAAGCCTGCAGACCCTTCAGTCGCTGCGCTCCTTCAGGGACTCACGGGGGGGGATTGCCTGAGCGGATTTGACCAGAAATTCTTTTGCCCAACACCCCACAGCCCAGCCTGCGAATAAATTCGGCAGGCTGGAAAACCTCTCAAACC
>CAZCBJ010000261.1:0-4854 GCA_964496705.1 uncultured Anaerolineaceae bacterium
GGCGCGCATGGTGGCTTCGTCATGCTCCACCACCAGCACGGTGTTGCCCTGGTCGCGCAGCGCCAGCAGCGTGTCGAGCAGGCTGCGTTGATCGCGCGCGTGCAGGCCGATGGACGGCTCATCCAGGATGTACAGCACCCCCACCAACCCGCAGCCCAACTGCGAGGCCAGGCGGATGCGCTGCCCCTCGCCGCCCGACAGGGTGGGCGCGGGGCGCGAAAGGGTCAGGTAATGCAGCCCGACGTTGAGCATGAATTTGAGCCGGCTGCGCAGCTCCTTGAGCACCTCGCCCACCACCTCGAGCTGCTCATCGCTCAGGCGGGCATTGATATCCTCGCCGCTGGACAGGTTCACCACCCAGTCATGCACCTCTTCAATGGTCATCGCCATGATCTCGGCGAAGGTGCGCTGCCCGATGGTCACGTTGCGCGCTTCGGCGCACAGGCGGCTGCCGCCGCAAGCCGGGCAGGCTTTCTGGCTCATGAAGCTGATGTACCAGCGGCGCGTGTACTCGGACTGGGTCTGGCGGAACAGGCGGTTGATGTGATACACCGCCCCGCGTTCCGGGCGGTTGCTCTCGCCCTTCCAAGACCCGTCCTGGCTCTCCCAGGAATGGTGGAACTTCACCTCGCCGGAACCCCACAGCAGCGCGTGTTTGAAGGCTTCGGGCAGGTCGCGGTACGGGACTTCCAGATTGGCACCGTAATAATCCGCCATCCCCGCCAGGTGGCGCATGTGCCAGGGATTCTTTTTGCGCACATTGCCGTACCAGCGCGAAGCGCCGTCCAGGATGGACAGTTCGGGATGCTCGACAATCAGCTCCGGGTCCACCTCAAGGGTGGTGCCCAGCCCGTTGCAGGTGGGGCACATCCCGCTGGGGGCGTTGAAACTGAACAGACCGGGGGTCAGCTCGGGCAGGCTGATATCGCAGTGGGCGCAGACGTTGCCCTCGCTGAGCAGCAGTTCCTCGCCGCCCAGGTCCACCTGCAGCAGACCGGCGCCAGCTTTGAAGGCTGTCTCGACCGAATCGATCAGGCGCACGGCGTAATCCTTTTGTTCAGCCGGTGCGGCGTCGGTTGGGGGGCTGATCAGGCGGTCCACCACCAGTTCGATGGTGTGCGGCTGGCTTTTGAGCAATCTGGGCAGCCTGCGTTCCTCCACCAGGATCGGCAGGCGGGCATCTTCGAGCAGATCGTACACCTGCCCATCGATGCGCGCGCGGGTGAAACCGCTCTTGCGCGCGCTGTCCAGCACGCCGGCGTGATCGCCCTTGCGATTGCGCACCACCGGCGCGAGCAGTTGGAAGCGCGTCCCCGGCGGCAATTGCGACAGCGCGTCCGCCGCCTGCTGCGGGCTGGCCGGCTCGATCGCCCGCCCGCACTGCGGGCAGTGCTGCGTGCCGGTGCGCGAGAACAACACGCGCAGGTAATCCATCACCTCGGTGACCGTGCCGACAGTGGAGCGCGGATTCTTGCTGACCGACTTCTGTTCGATGGAGATGGCCGGTGAAAGCCCGCCGATGTAATCCACCTTGGGCTTGTCCATCTGATCAAGGAAACGGCGCACATAAGCCGAGAGGCTTTCCACGTAACGGCGCTGACCTTCGGCATACAGGGTATCGAAAGCCAGGGTGGATTTACCCGAGCCGCTCACCCCGGTCAACACCACCAGCCTGTTGCGCGGCAGGGTCAGATTGATGTGTTTGAGGTTGTGCATTGCCGCGCCGCGCACCACGATCACATCCGACTCGGCGCCGTTCAGCCCATTGGCGTGCCCGTTGCCGTTGAGCATCTGCGCCAGTCGCGCGTCGCGTAATGCGGCGGGCGGGCGAGTGGCTGACAAACCGCTCAGGCGCTCACGATCGGAAGGTTTCAGTTCCAGGCCGCGGCTGGCAGCTTCACCGGGCTGTCTGAGCGGGGATTCCGCCGGGGCCGCGCCGCGCTCGCCGAGCATGCCCAACAGCTTGAGCTTGGATTCCACCGGCAGCCCCAGGCGCGGATCGGACTCATAGAGTGTGCGCATCTCGCCCAGGCTGTCGTCCAGCCCATTGATCAGCTCGGCGGCAGTATCCAGCAATTTTCTATCATCCGGGTCGAGGCGCTCATAATCCCTGTGCGCCAGGTCCCACCACAGATCCGACGGCAGCAGCTCGAACTTGTTCAGCGCAGCCAGGTCGTTGAGCAACTGCCCCTTCATGTAGTTCCAGCCGCGCAGTTTACGGTTAAAACCAAACGTGCCGCTCTTGGCTTTGCCCGCACGGCACAGCACCCAGGTGCGCGCCGCGGTGAAGAAAGCCTCCGGCGGCATGTCCAGTGTGTCAATGGTGATATTGTGTGCCTTGCGCTGCGGCTCGTCAATCTGCGGGTCAATCAGCAGCCAGCGGCCGGCGACCTCGTCCCACACCTCGGTCACCCAGTGGTCGGCGGTGATCTTGGGGGTCAGATAGGCGGCGAAACCAGCGCGCACGCGCGCCGGGCGGCCCTGATGGCGCAGGAAAGCGCAGTAAAGCAGCGCGTGGTCGCGGCAGTTGCCCACCAGGCGCTCAATCGGTGGACGAGTGTCGCCCAGCGGGCGCGGGTCCAGGGTGTGGATGCGCGCCAACATCTCAGCCGCAGAGCGCAAATACACCTCGCGGCGCTGCGTGACGGTGAGGGTCACCCCGTACAGTTCGGTTTCGAAGGGGTGCAACAGTAAACCCTGCACCACCCGCGCCAGTTCTTTCAGATCAGTGGGCAGACCGGTGAGCAGGCGCGCCTGCTCGCGCGGATCGGTCAACAAGCCGTGGGCGGTGTAATAGGCAAGCGCTTCAGGCGAAGAAGGGGACATACACGGGTTCCTTCCAATCAGGCGGTGATTTGGCGTCTGCTTACCGGTAAAATGGGAACAGCCCTGTATTATAGAACAAAATTTTTATTTTGACAAGGGGTCAAATGACAATTTTTATGCTACACTATCCATCAGCCAGCCGCTGCGGCACGGCATCCCCATATCCTTTGCGGAGGCAGCATGAACGTCAACCCATCCACCCGACTGACCTTTGGGCGCATTATGCTCTACAGTCTGGCCTCAGCCGGGCTGAACATTCTCAGCATCACCGTCAGCACCTGGATCCTCTATTTCTATGCGCCTCCGCCCGACTCGGGGCGCATCCAATACCTGCCGGTCACGCTGGTGGGCGTGCTGCTGACCATCACCACGCTGTGGGACGCCTTCATCGATCCGCTGATCGGTCACTGGAGCGACAACCTGCGCTCGCGCTGGGGGCGCCGGCGGCCTTTCCTGATTCTGGGCGCACCGGTGGTGGCAGCGATGGTGGTGCTGATCTGGCTGCCGCCGGGCGGCGGAACGCTGATCAACGCGCTGTTCTTCGTCTTCATCACCATCGCCTATTTCACCTCCTTCAGCCTGGTGGGCATCCCTTACGACGCCACCATGCCCGAGATGGCACCCGAGGCTGGACCGCGGGTGGTGCTGTCATACTGGAAGGGCGCTTTCGGCATCGTCGGAGTGTTGATCGGCTCGCTGGTGGCGGCGCCGCTGTTCCAAAGCATCGGCCCGGTGGCGATGGGCGCGGTGGTGGGCGGCGTGGCGCTGGTCACCATCTGGGGCTCGCTGTTTGGGCTGCGCGAATCCGCCCGCCCGCCGGGCGTGCCGATGGGCGTCTGGGAAGGGTTGAGGGTCACCCTGCGCAATCAACAATTCATGTTCATCTTTATTTCCACCCTCTTTGTCCACGTCGCCTACCAGATGCTGCTGGCCAACCTACCCTATTTCGTCACCCTGGTGCTCGGTCGCAGCGAGGGCGATGTAGCCATCCTGCAGGGTGTGCTGATCCTGGTCATTGCCCTGACCGGACCGTTGTGGGCGCTGTGGCATAGAAAGCTGTCGCAGCGCACATTGATCAACATCAGCATGGCTGCGCTGGGACTGGTGCTGGCGGTCGGCTTTTTCGTCGGCGTGCTGCCGGGGATTCCAGCCCTGGCGCAGGGACTGGTCTTCATGGTGCTGATCGGCGCCACGCTGGGCGGCTACCTGATCATCATCTACGCCATGATGGGCAACGTGGTGGATTATGACGAGATGCTCACCGGGCGGCGGCGCGAGGCAGTTTATTACGGCACCTTCAGCTTCGCGCTGGGACTGGGCATCGCTGTGGGGACGCTGGTGCTGCCGCTGCTGCTGCAATCGCTGGGCTACACCCGCGAGAATCCGCTGGGCGTGCGCGCTGCCTTCCCGGTCATGGCCGTTTGCATGGCCGCCGGCTATATCATCTTCCAGAAATACCGCCTGGGCGACACACCTGAAGAAACCCGCAAGAACATGGGCCTGGATCAATGAAAGGATGGAGGAAATGAGTGATTTCAAAGCTGGAGCGGCGCGGCAAATCATCACCCCGCCGCGCGGCATCTTCCTGATTGGCTACGGCGACCGCACCCAGGGCAACCGCGGCGTGCACGATGACCTGACCGCCACCGCGCTGGCGCTGGACGACGGCCAGACGCGCCTGGCGATCGTGGCGCTGGACCTGCTGATGCTCAACGAGTTCATCGTTGACCGGGTGCGCGCCGGGGTGGGCGCGGATTGCGAAGTGATCCTGTGCTGCTCGCACACTCATTCCGGCCCCATCGGTTATGCCGATGAGCGCTCACCCGGCGGCAGCCGCGCCTACATGGACTGGCTGGTGGAACGCATCGTCCTGACCGTCCAACAGGCCCTCAACGGGCTGCAGCCGGCGCGCCTGGCCTGGTCGCAGGGCGAAGCCGAAATTGCGGTCAACCGGCGCGAGCGCCAGGCCGACGGGCACATCGAGATTGGGGTCAATCCTGACGGGCCGGTGGACCGCTCGGTGCAGGT
>CAZCBJ010000262.1:0-4755 GCA_964496705.1 uncultured Anaerolineaceae bacterium
GGCCCGAAGCCGAGCCGTCGCTGTAGCCGGTCAGATCGGTCTCAACGATGCGCTGCCAGGGCCCCTGGCAGCCGATGGCGGAGCGCAGCAGGCGGTAAGTTTCGGCAAAAGGCGCCGGACGCCAGCGCAATTCCACCGCGCCGTTTGTGCTGACCAATTCGAGCTGGGGCGCAGGCACATGGCAGAAAGAGCGCGGGCCGGCCAGGTTGGCGATGGAAGCCAGGCTGGCTTGCAGCACTGCCGCGCCCTGCGCCGGGTTGAGCCGGTCGAAAGTGTCGCCGACCGTGTGATAATAAGGGTTGCGGTCCTGCCCCACGCAGCCGTTGGGCAGCGCGTTGTTGAAGAAGTTCCCCGAAACCGAGATGGCTGCTGCGGGCGGGGTGGCCTGCCAGAAGGATGCGTGGTCCGAACCGCTGGTGGCGTCGCTGGTGAGATAATCGTAGGTCAGACCCAGGTCATAGGCTGCGGCTGAGTCGCGAAAGCACTGCGCCACCTGATTGGAAGCCGGGACAAGGGTGCCGACGTGCAGCTCGATGCAGCGGTCGTTGTTGCTGTCAAAGCCGAGCATGTCGAGGTTGAGCACCGCTTTGACCGCGCCGGTGGGATGGTCCTGAACATAGGCGCGTGAACCGCGCAAGCCCTGTTCTTCCCCGGTGAAAAAGATGATGCGCACGCTGCGCTCGAAACGGTAATTGCGCAGCAGGCGGGCGGCTTCCAGCAGAACAGCCGCTCCGCTGGCGTTGTCATCCGCCCCGGGCGCAAAATTGTTGGCATCCGGGCTGGCGATGCTGTCGAGGTGCGCAGAGAGGATCACCGCCTCCTGCGGATAAAGCGCGCCGGGCAGGCTGACCACCAGGTTCTTCCAGGTGAGGCTGTTGTACACATACGCGTCTTCCTCGATCTGTACATCGCCGTACCAGGAGCGCAGCAATTGGAGAACGTAAGAGTAAGCGCGCGCGTTGGCATTCCCGGCAAACATGGCAGGCGTGTAGCGGGATTGGATTGGCAGCCAGTCGCTGCCCAAGAGGATATCCTGTGCGCCGGACAGGGCTTTAATCCATCCACTCCACTGCGCCGCGCCGGTACGGCTGAGCAGATCTTCGACCAGCGGGGATGGCCCGCAGCCGCTGTCGGAGGCTCTCACGGTGATGGCGGCTGGCAAAACCAGGCAGGCAAGCAACACGGCCAAGCGCATCACCCACACGGGTTTGGGTCGACACAGTGTCCTCATACGCCTGATCTCATTCTATACGATCTCATTCTATCTTGAAAGATGACTGATTTGAACCTCAAAAAACAATTTCATAAGCACCCATCCGCGCAGAGGCTGATCCTGGCCGCCTGGCTGGGATTGCTCTTGGCGCTGATTTCGCCGGCAGCGGGACTGGCGCAGCAGCCCACCCCCTCGGACGATGAGGTGAACGCGGTGGCGCGCGAAATGTACTGCCCGGTGTGCGAGAACATTCCGCTGGACGTTTGCCCGACGCAGGCTTGCGCGCAGTGGCGCGAGCTGATCCGCCAGAAGCTGGCCGAGGGCTGGTCTAAAGCGCAGATCGAAGATTATTTCGTGGCGCAGTACGGCGATCGTGTGCTGGCTGAACCGCCGCGCCGCGGGCTGAACTGGCTGGTGTATATCGCTCCGCCGTTGTTCATCCTCCTGGGAATCTATTTGTTGGCGCGCATTTATCGCAGCACCGAGTCGAAAAGTCCGCAGCCTCTGCCTTTGGAGACACAGGACGAGATCGAGTATCTGAAACGGGTGGACGCCGAGGTCAAGAAGCTGGAATAGCGGCGATGATCCGCATGGAATGGAAGGAATCCGTATGACAGACTTGAAACAACCTGCTGCCCCATCCCCCCGCCGTCTGTCGGTCTGGGTGGTGGCAGCGCTATTTGCTGTGCTGTTCAGCTTTCTGGCGCTGATCTACTGGGGGCTGCGCCGCGCCCAATCCGGGCCCATCCTGATCGGGCAGCAGGTGCCGGCGTTCACGCTGTCCACCTTTGACGGCGTGACCTACAACACGGCGGATTATGCCGGAAAGGTGCTGGTGGTCAACTTCTGGGCGTCGTGGTGCAAGCCCTGTGAGCAGGAAGCGGCGGAGATGGAACAGGCCTGGCGTTATTACCAGCCCGGCGGCGAGGTCATTTTCCTGGGGGTGGATTACGTGGACACCGAGCCGGAGGCGCTGGCTTACCTGCAAAAATTCCGGATCACCTATCCCAACGGGCCGGACCTGCGCACGGTGATCTCGCAGATGTTTCGCACCACCGGCGTTCCAGAAACCTACTTCATTGATCGCGAAGGGCGGCTGGCATTTGTCAAGAAAGGTCCGTTCCTGTCGGTGGCAGAAATCACCGCAGTGATCGATCAACTGCTAAAATAAAAGGGCGGCTGGTCATTTCCCGGCTGCTGACAAGAGGAAATCCTTTTTCGGGAATAAATATTTATGGATCTTGGCGCGTTTTTTCTAATCCTGGCACTCGTCTTGCTGGTGGCGGCGATTCTCGCCCGCCCGTTCATCCAACATGCCCATCCGGCGCTTGAGGCGCCGCAGGCGGGCGAGAATCTTGATCATCAGCGTTCTGAGCTGCTGGCGGAGCGCGACCGTCTGCTGGTTGCTCTCCAGGAATTGGAGTTTGACCACGAGCTGGGCAAAATCGCCGCAGAGGATTATCCGGCGCAGCGCGCCGTGCTGCGCCAGGCGGCGGCAGATGTGCTGCGCAGGCTGGATCAACTGGCGTTAGAGACAAACGATGATTCGGTCAGCGCGCCGCCACCGTTAGAAAACCCGGTGGAGACAACAGATGATGAAATTGAAGCGATGATCCAGGCCCGCCGCCGCAACCGTAAAGAAAAATCCGGCGGTTTTTGCCCGGCGTGCGGGAAAGCGGTGCTCAAATCCGACCGGTTCTGTTCCAGTTGCGGTGCGCCGCTATGAAAAAGGACAGTCTTTTCACCCGCGCGGCCCGATTCGCGCTCCCGCTTGGCGTTTGCCTGGCTGGGCTGTTATCGCTCACGGCCTGCTCATTTTCGCTGGCGGGTGACGTGACGCCGATGCCGGCGCTGGCGCTGACCGAACCGGCGCCAGCGACCCCTAAACCGGCACAAACCTCTCTGCCCTTCATGGCGGCAGACCCGGTCAACGGCAAGGCAATTTACCAGGAAAAATGCGCCGACTGCCACGGCGCGCGCGGCATGGGTGACGGCGCCCAGGCGGGTAAACTGCCCTCGCCGCCCCCGCCGCTTGGCACCCGTGCGGTGTTGACCGCTGCGCGTCCCACCGACTGGTATGCGATTGTCACCTATGGCAAACTGGAGAAGATTATGCCGGGGTTTGCCGCCAGCCTGGATGACCGCCAGCGCTGGGACGTGGTGGCTTATCTTTATACATTTGGAATGAGCGAGGACAGCCTTGCGCTGGGGCGGCAGGTGTACCGGCAATATTGTCAAAACTGCCACGGCTTGCGCGGGGCGGGCGACGGCCCGCAGGCGGCCAGCCTGGCACGCCAGCCGCGCGACTGGACCGATCCTGCCCTGCTGGCGCAGCGTTCGGCCAGTGAGCTGTACCAGACCGTGCTGACGGGCTTATCGCCTGCCATGCCGGCTTTTAAAACCGAATTGACTGAAGAACAGCGCTGGGCAGTGGTGAGTTACCTGCGCAGCTCCTGGTTTGCTTCGACCAAACCCCTGCTGGCCGAACAAGCCGAGCCGACCCCGGACAATGATGCCGTCGCGCTGCCCTCGCCCACCGCCCAGCCGGCGGCCGAAGCTGAAACGTCTGCGCAGATCGAAATGACCAGCGATACCTCAGGTCTGGTCGCCGAACGGATGCACCTCATCTTTGAGTTCTCCCAGCCCAACATCCTGCAGGTCACTGAGATGTATCTCATCTCCAATCCTCAGGATAAAATGATCATACCGGAAGCGGCGGACAGGCCGCTGATTGAATATGGTCTGCCGCAGGGATACCAAAACCTTCAAATCCAGGACGGCAGTCTGGGTGAGCGTTACCTGCTGACCGAGGGCGGTTTCGGCGACCTGCAGCCCATCCCGCCGCTGGGGGCCGTGCAGGAAATATTCGTATTTGAAATACCTTACAATCGTTCGGCAAAGGTGGAGCTGCGCATGCCGGTGGCGGTGGACCAAGTGATTGTGATGCTGCCCAGCGGTGGGGTGACGCTGGAAAGCGCCCGGCTGACCAGCGCCGGGCAGCGCTCGTTCCAGGGCGCCAACCTGAGCCTTTTTCTGGGCGGTGGGTTCAAGGCGGGCGAGATGCTGAGCATGGAGCTTTCCGGACGTCCGCAGGCTGCGGGCGCGGCGCTGAACAATGCCGAGAACATCAATCTGGCGGTGGGCATCGGCGTGTTTGGCCTGGTTTTGCTGGGGGTGGGTTACTGGTTATACCGCACCCAACCCGGCGTGGCTGCCCGCCGTTCGGTGCCTTCCGCGCCGGAGAGCGCGGAAGAATTGATGGACGCCATCCTTGCGTTAGATGATTTGCACAAGGAGGGCAAACTATCCAGTAAAGCTTATCGTCAGCGGCGGGCGGAGTTGAAAGCCCGCCTGAAGAATTTGGGTCCATCCTAGCCGGGTATGGTGAATGTGACGATCATCTCCGCTTCCCGTCTGTCCAAACGTTTCGGCCCCAAGCTGGTGCTGCGCGAGCTGGATTTTCAGGCGGAGGCGGGCGAATTTGTCGCCCTGCTGGGCCCCAACGGCGCCGGTAAAACCACCCTGCTGCGCATCCTGGCCTC
>CAZCBJ010000263.1:0-4717 GCA_964496705.1 uncultured Anaerolineaceae bacterium
CCTACCTGGCGGGGCGAATCGCGGTGGCATTTATCAACGGCGTGCAGAGCCGCGGGGTGGGCACCTCGCTTAAACACTACGCGCTCAACAACCAGGAAACCGAGCGCGGGCGCAGCTCCTCCGAGGTGGACGAGCGCACCATGCGTGAAATTTACCTGGCCCAGTTCGAAATGGCGGTCAAGCAGGCTCACCCGTGGACGGTGATGTGCTCTTATAACCGCATCAACGGCATCTACGCCTCGGAGAATTATTATCTCGAGACCGAAATCCTGCGCAACGAGTGGGGCTTCGAGGGGTTGGTGATCTCCGACTGGGGCGCCAACCACACCACCGTCGAATCGGTAGAAGCCGGTCTGGATCTCGAAATGCCCGGTCCGGCGCGCTGGTACGGCACGCTGTTGGAAGAAGCGGTCAACAACTGGCAGTTGGACGCCAACATTCTGGATGACACCGTGCGGCGCATCCTGCGCCTGCTGTTTCGCTCTGGGCGCATGGGCGACCCGGCGGCCATTCGCCCCGGCGCGGTGAACACGCCCGAGCACCAGGCGCTGGCGCGCGAGCTGGAAGAGCAGTCCATTGTGCTGCTCAAGAACGAAGGCGGTCTGCTGCCGCTGGACACGGGTAAGATCAAGACGCTGGCGGTGATCGGCCCCAATGCAGCCGAATGCCGTTACGGCGGCGGCGGTTCGTCCTTCGTCGTCCCGCCCTACGCGGTCAGCCCGCTGGAAGGCCTGCAGAACAGGCTGGGCAAGGCGGTGAAGATCGAATACGCCACCGGCTGTAGCAATCTGATCGCCCCGGCGGTGATGGGCGCGGGCTTTTTCCGCCAACCCGACGGCAAGCAGCCCGGCCTGGCGGGCGAATATTTCGCCAGTGCAGACTTCAGCGGCGAGCCGTTCAAGTGCGTGGACCAAAAGGTGGATTTCCAATGGTTCGGCAGCGGCCCCGATAAAAGCATCACGATTCGCGAATTCTCGGCGCGTTGGACAGGCAAATTGACCGCAGCCGAGAGCGGCGACTATGCTGTGACCCTCTCCAACATAGGCCACGCCAGGATATGGCTGGACGGCAAGTTGACCTTTGACAACAACCCCGGCGTGGTGCCGTTGAATGAATTTTGGAACGACCCGCAACGCTTCACTCAGACGGTTGTGCTCAGCCTGAAAGCCGGCAAACTGTACGATTTCAAGCTGGAATTCATCAAGACCCCCGCTCCCGACCCCACAGCGCTGTGGAGCGGACAGGAAGTTGCCGGGCTGCAACTGGGCTACCTACCGCCCAGCAGCCCCGAGAGCATCCAGAAGGCCGCCGAGCTGGCTGCGCGCTGCGACGCGGTGGTGCTGTGCGTGGGCATGCCGACTTTCTTCGAGAGCGAAGGTTTCGACCGCCCAAACATGGACCTGCCCGGCCCACAGACCGAGCTGATCCGCGCGGTGGTCAAAGCCAATCCCAGCACGGTGGTGGTGTTGAACGCCGGCTCGCCGGTGACCATGCCGTGGGTCGACGACGTCCCCGCGCTGCTGGAAGCCTTCTACATGGGCCAGGAGGGCGGCAACGCGGTGGCCAATGTGATCTTCGGGGATGTCAACCCCTCCGGCAAACTCTCTGAAACCTTCCCGGTGCGCCTGCAGGACAATCCATCCTACCTGAACTTCCCCGGCACGATGGAAGTGTTCTACGGCGAGGGCATCTTCGTCGGTTACCGTTACTACGACATGAAGGACGTGACCCCGTTGTTCCCCTTCGGTCACGGGTTGAGCTACACCACCTTCGAATATTCCGACTTGGAAGCGCCCGCCGAAGCGCAATCCGGTCAACCGGTCAAAGTGTCGCTGAAAGTGAAGAACACGGGCAAATTCGACGGCAAGGAAGTGGTGCAGTTGTACGTCCACGACGTGCAGTCCAGCCTGGTGCGCCCGCCCAAGGAGCTGAAGGGCTTCCAGAAAGTGGAGCTGCAGCCCGGCGAGAGCAAAACGGTGGAGTTCACCCTCGACTTCCGTTCACTCGCCTTCTACGATCCCTACAAGAAAGAATGGGTTGTCGAACCAGGCCAGTTCGAGATACTGGTCGGCTCATCCTCGCGCGACATCCGCGCCAGGGCCGGGTTGACCCTCAAGTGAAACGAAAACTCCCGCAGGCCTGACCTGCGGGAGTTTTTTTCAAAAGGGAAGCGGGATTACTCGCCGCGCTTGCCAAGCTGGTGGTCAAGCTGGAAGAGGCCGCCAGTGTGGTCGCCGATCTTTTTCAGCACGGCTTCGATGTGCGAGGCGTTCTTTTCTTCTTCCACCTGCTCATTGATGAACCATTGCAGGAACACCTGGCTGGCATAATCGTTTTCCTTGAGCGCCAGGGCGTACAGGTGATTGATGCGGGCGGTGACTTTCTGCTCGTGTTCGTAAGTCTGCGAGAAGATATCCAGGGGCGATTTGAAGTCAACCGGCGGCGCGGGAATGGCTTTGACCACCGGGTGGGCGCCGCGTTCGAGCAGGTACTCGAAGAACTTCATGGCATGCTCGTGTTCCTCATTCGCCTGAACTTTCAACCAGGCGGCGAAGCCCTCAAAATTCTGCGTTTCGCACCAGGCTGCCATGGCCAGGTACAGGTGGGATGAATACTGCTCGTGCATGATTTGCTCATTGATCTCGTCGACAAGTGCTTTGCTTAACATGTGATTCTCCTTGTTTGAATTATGGGTTAGTTTTTTTGACAGCGCGGGCATATCCCGAAAAAGTCGATGCGCTGCGACACAATCTGATAGCCGCTGCGCCGGGAAACTGCCTGCGCCATATCTTGATAATCTGGTAGCTCCGCGTCTGCCACCGCGCGGCAGCGGATACAGATCAAGTGCGAATGTGGACGGAAAGGAAAAGCATCGTAGTAGCTGCTGCCGCTGTCGAAGCTGATCTCGGTCACTTCGCCCATCTCTTTGAGCGTGGCGATGGTTTTGTAAACCGTCGCCAGGCTGGTCATGGGGAAATGGGCGCGCACCCGGGCATGCACATCTTCCACGCTGAGATGCTCGCCGCCGGCAGTCAGGGCGCGGACGATGGCGACGCGCTGCGGGGTCATGCGCAGCCCGTGCGCCTTCATTTTGTCCACCAATTCCTGCAGCCTGTCCATTCGCTCGGTCACCTTTTCAAAGAAATTCCTAAATAAGAATAATTCTCTAAAAGGTATTATACCATGATAAGAATTAATATTGTATGAGAGTTTTGCGCGTAATGCCCCATTTCCAGCCAGTCTACCGCCTTCCCAGAATTCTTTCCACTTCTTCAAACTGGGCGGGGGTCAACGGACCGAAATGCATCGCCCCACAGTTCTCCTCCACCTGGGCAACGGTGCGAAAACCGGGGATGGGCACGGTCTGCGGGCTGCGCGCCCACAGCCAGGCCAGCGCCCCCTGCGCCAGCGTGCGCCCTCCGCTGGTCAGGATCTGGCGCACCGCATCGCGTTTTGCCAGGAAATCCGGGCTGGGAAGACCGTCGACAAAATACTTCATCCATTCCGGGCTTTTTTCGCCGCGCACGTCGTCAATGGAAGGCCTGGTCTCGGCGGTGTATTTGCCGGTCAGCAAGCCCATCGCCAACGGCCCGCGGTTGATTGCCGCCAGGTTGTGCGCGGCGCACACCGCCAGCATACCCGGGTTGTCGTCCAACACATTGAGCTGCACCTGCACCGCCACGCAACCCGGCCCTTCAGCAAAGAAGGCTGCCCGTTCGGCTGAGTCGGTGCTCCAGCCGTAGGCGTTAATTTTGCCGGCTTTGACCAGCTCCTCCAGCGTCTCGCGCACCGCCGCAGCTTTATCCAGCGGGTGACCGCCGTCGTGGAACTGGTACAGATCGATGTACTCCGTATCCAGACGGCGCAGCGAGTCTTCGCACGCCCGGCGGATGCCGGCGGGGGTGGCGTCTGAACCGGTCACCTGACGGGTGGTTTCATCGAACACGGCGTTGAACTTGGTGGCAATCACCACCTCCTTGCGCCGCGCGGTCAAGGCACGCCCCAGCACCCGCTCGCTGTGCCCTGCGCCGTACACATTGGCGGTATCAAAGAAGTTGATCCCCAGCTCCAGCGCACGCTGCACGGCGCGGATCGACTCGGCATCGTCCACCTCACCCCAGCCCAGCGGTGTCTGGCCGGACCAGAACGGCCCACCGATGGCCCAGCAGCCCATGCCCAACGCGCTGACCGGAATGTTGGAACGGCCCAACAAACGATGCATCACACTTGCCATGTCTCACTCCTTGGATAGATATTTTTTTAATAATTGTCCGGTGATCGATTGCGGGCAAGCCGCCACATCCTCGGGCGTACCCGCGACGATGATCTGCCCGCCCGCTTCGCCGCCTTCCGGGCCGAGGTCAATCACCCAGTCAGCGCATTTGACCACGTCCAAATTGTGTTCCACGACGATGACCGTGTTGCCCGCGTCCACCAGGCGCTGGAGCAGCAGCAGCAGGCGGGCGGTATCGGCGGGGTGCAGCCCGGTGGTCGGCTCGTCCAGCAGGTAGAGGGTGCGCCCGCTGGCGCGGCGGGCCAGCTCGCGGGCCAGCTTGACCCGCTGGGCCTCACCGCCCGAGAAGGTCGAAGCGGGCTGGCCGAGCTGCAGGTAACCCATGCCGGTCTCGGTCATCAATTCCAGGCGCGCGCGGGCCGCAGGCACCTCAGCAAACAGGGCCAGCGCCTCCTCGATGGTCAGAGCAAGCACCTGGGCGAT
>CAZCBJ010000264.1:0-3471 GCA_964496705.1 uncultured Anaerolineaceae bacterium
CCGCTCGACGAGATGATCGACCAGGCTGTCGCCGGCACCGTTGTCGAACGCTACGTCTTTCCCAAGCCAGACGCCGCCTCAGACGACGACTGACGGCGGCGCGGCGGCGCGCCTCCGGCACCTTGACGGCGCTGGACCTGGGGGGTAGTGTGCGGCCTACGTCACAGTGCCGGATCGGTCCCGCGCGGCGGCCGCGCCGCCTGCCCCGCTTTGGTGCCCTCCGGCTATAGGACGTTGGCTGCGGGGATCGCAGACACACGCAAGGAGCAGGATGAGTCTCGTCACTTGGCTGAGAGTGAGCTACTGGGTAGGTGCCGTCGCCGACGCAGCGGCCACAGTATCGCTTCTCATCCCGAGTCGGACAGGTGAGGCTGAGTTCCGGTACGCCATGGGTATGGCCGCGGCGCTGATGCTCGGATGGACCATGCTCCTCATATGGGGAGATCGCAAGCCTGTTGAGCGCCGGGGCGTCCTTCTTCTTACGGCGTTTCCTGTGATACCGGCGCTGCTGGTGGCAGTGATCTACGCGGGCGTAGCTGGGCAGCTCCCGTTGGAGCAGGTCGTGTTCCGCTCGGTCATGATGGTTCTGATTGAAACGTTGATGCTGTTCAGCTACGTGAAGGCCACACGATCGGTTGGCCGTGCAGCCTGACAGGCGTTTGTGGTCGCGTTGTTGGACCACACTGACACTGTTCGTCGTCACCCGTCCGGTCACGATGTCATCGTCGGTCGGGAATCCACGAGCTTTGGCGAACGGGAGCACGCGTCAGCGGAGGGGATCTGCGCCAACGCCTACAGCGCGGTCTTGCCGCCGGTGTAGCCGGCCAGCCGGGCGCGGTGCAGCAACTCGACCGTCCGGAGCGCCGCATCGTCCGCCAAGGCCGTGAGCAACACCTCGCGGTACGCCTCCGCCTGGGGCGGACGGCCAATCTGCCGTCGGTCCCGCTCCGCCGCGTTGTCAACGGTCGTGACGGCCGCCTCGGCCTCGACCAGCCGGACGGTCCCGAGGGACACCCCGCTGAGGGTCGCCACCGCGGCCAGCGTGTGACCCGCCCGCCGCAACACCTGAATCTCGTGTCGCTTGAGCATGTCGATCGTCCTTTCTCTCGCCGGAGATGGGGTCTCCAGCGATCTTCCCCGCGGAAAGGTGATCAGAATTTCTGGAAAAGGCGTGATCAGGATTTCCGGAACCCGCAGCACGGGGTCACCAACGCGTCAGCGCCTCCGGCGACTGTCGATGCAGGTCAACCGATGATCTCGTTCAGTCCGTCGACGACATGGGCGACACACTCGTCGGTCGCGCGCGCGAGGCGTCGGCCGATGCGTTGAGTGCTGAGGGTCCGGACCTGGCCGATCTTGGCCCAGGAGCGTTTGGGCAATCCAGGGGCATCGACTTCCAGTGTGAGCGGGAACCCGGCGCGGGGCTCCTGGCTGGTGAGGGCAACCGCGATGACCGTGCCGGATCGTTCGTTGAACACGTCGTGGCTGACCACGAGCACCGGCCGTTCGCCGGCCTGCTCGTGGCCGCGAACCGGATTGAGGTCAGCCCAGCGAATCTCGCCCCTCAGTACTCGGGCCACGGCTCACCGCCCCCCGCGAGGCCTTCGTCAGCTAACGCCTGTTCTTCACGGCGATCCAGTTTGGCGCACTCCTGAGCAAGGCGAGTGCGTGCCAGACGGGCTACGGTATCCGCCAGCGCGGATTCCACGGCCTGGCTTCGATTCGCGAACCGACGCGCGGCGACGAGATCATCGACCCGGTCGAGCAGCTCAGAGTCGACGGTGACGGCAACTTTGGTCTTTGGCATCACGTCCTCGCAGTATGACATATTATCATACTCCCGGCTAGAAGAACGCCACGCCGGCAACCCCGGCGGCAAAGAACAGAATCGTCGCAATGAGCATCGGGCGCTTCAGCGCCGGACCTCCAAGAAACAGCACGAGCCCGCACTTCACGAACGTATTGGCCAGGGCGGCAATGATGATGGCGGTCACGGCCACGTCGATCCCCGCCGTGCGGCCCACCTCGGCCATCGACAACGCGATGGCGTCCACCTCGGTCAGACCCGCAATCGCCGCCAGCGCGTAGAGCCCCTCGCCCGGATAGCGGTGCTGCACCACCTTGACGATGAGCATGACCGCCGCGAAGAAGACCGCGAACTTGGCGGCTTCGGTCAGGCTGAACGGGTTGCGCAGCGTCACTTCATCGTCGGCCACCGCCGGTCCTGCCGCGGATACGTTGCTGCTGCGGCGATAGAAGACCCACGAGGCCAGGCCGGCCGTGGCGCCCATCAAGGCGAACGGCGGTGCCAGCGCCCACACCATCGAAGGGTTGACCACCGTCACCTCGACAACGATGCGGACGCACATCACGCACCAGGAGAGCAGGATGCCGCAGGTCAGGGCGGCGGCGATCGTCGGGCCGCGCTCGTGCCGGCTGCGCCGGGCGAACGACAGCGTGACGGCGGTGGATGACACCAGGCCGCCGGTGAGCCCCGTGAGCGCGGCGCCGCGATCGGTTCCCACCCAGCGCGTGGCGACGTAGCCGACGAGCGACAGGCCCGAGATCAGCAGCACGAGCAGCCACAGCGTGTACGGGTTGAGCGCGGACCACGGATCGAGGGGCCGGTTCGGCAGCAGCGGCAGGATGACAAACGTGGCAATCAGCAGGCGCAGCCCGGCAAACACATCGTCCCAGCCAATCCTGGCGACGAGGCCGTGGAGCGGCTGCTTGTAGGCGAGGACCGCCGCCGTCACCACCCCCAGGCCGATCGCCAGCTCCGGGTGCCCCAGCGTCGTCAGGCCGCCAAGCAGGCAGGTCACGACCGCGGCCACTTCGGTGGTGAGGCCAATCGCCTCGGGTGCCCGGCCGGACTCGCGCAGGTAGCCCGCCACCACAGAGGCGGTCACCGCCGCGAGCGCCGCCAGCAGGATCCACGGCGCCTCGAAGACGCGGGACAGGTAGCCGCCGATGGCGCCAACTTCAGCGATGAGGATGAACGTGCGGAGGCCGCCGATGCCGCCATGCCCGGGGTCGGCCCGGTGTTTTTCGCGCTCGATCCCGACGAGCGCGCCGATGAGCAGCGCGGTGGCGAAGTCCCTGACGGCAGCGAGGTCGAAGCCCGTCTCCATGGCGGGGATTCTACCTGCTGCCCGGGGCGCGGGTTCACCGTTTTCTGAGCAGCTCGGAGCCGGTGAACGTGCCCACGCAGGTGTTGGCCGTGTAGGTGACGCGCACGCCAGCGCCCTCCAGCGTGGCCGTGCCTGTCAGCGTAAACGGACAGTTGCCGATGGGCGTCTGCGCCGTCCCGTCGGCCCGGTACGAAACCACCGTGCCGTTCAGGGTGCCCTCAGCCGTGCCGCTGAGACGGATCGGACCTGGACAGGTGGCGCCGAACGTTCCCTTCGCGGAGGAGCTGGTGAGTTCGGTGATCGACCACTCGAAGTTGCCGCAGGCATCGGCCGTGACCGC
>CAZCBJ010000264.1:3571-4676 GCA_964496705.1 uncultured Anaerolineaceae bacterium
TGGTGAGTTCGGTGATCGACCACTCGAAGTTGCCGCAGGCATCGGCCGTGACCGCGCCCGTGCCAGAGTACAGGCCGGATGTCAGCGAGTTGATGAGTTCACGGGCCGACGTCGGAGCGCTGGACACGCGCTGGAACTCAATGCAGGCCGTGCCCGCCAGCAGCGCGGCCGCGACGACGACCCAGATGCCCGCCGTTGCCCATCGTTTCATACCCACCTCGTTCACCGCGTTGAACCGCGCGCGTCCGCCCGGCCTCCAGCCAGGTAGTCCTTGAGCGCCTGGTGCGTGCTTTCGAAGGCAAGCGAGTCCCAGGGGATCGCGTCCGTGGCGAACACCCGGACCTCCAGGCTCTCTGCGTCCGCTGCATGGAGCGTGCCACCGGTAACCCTGGCGACGTACACGATGATGACTGGCGTTTTCCCCCGGAACGAGTAGACGTTGAGCAGTCCCTCCAGCTCGATCTCGAGGCCGCATTCTTCGCGGGCTTCACGAATTGCGCCGTCTTCGAGGCGCTCGCCACGGTCTATGTAGCCCCCGGGAAAGACCCAGAGGCCGTATCCCGGCTGGATGGCCCGGCGGACGAGGACGATTCCGTCATCGCCCAGACGAATGATGGTGCCGACGGCGACCTTGGGGTCGGGATACCAGACGAAGTCACACCGCTGGCAGGCGAGGCGCGGCGGGTCGCCAACCTTGATCACGCGCGGCGCCAGCGGCGCGCCGCACTTCATGCAGAACCGGAAGGCCGACCCGTCGTCCATGGGGGATGCCACGTCGCTCTGATTCCGTTCGTTGAGGTGCCTGAATCGAAGGGTCAGCGTTTATACGGGTGCAGGTAGACGTGCGAGTGAGCGTCGATCGGGCCCGGCAGCAGCGTCGTTCCGGGCAGGTCGACGACCGTGGCGCCGGCGGGGGCAACGATGTTCGCGACCGGGCCGACGGCGGCAACCCGGTTGCCCGTCACGAGCACGGCATGCCCGGCGCGAAGTTCCCCGGACACGCCATCGAAAACACGCTCGGGCTTGAGCAGCCACGACGCCGCGGCCGGTGCCGGCGGGGCCTGCGCCAGCAGGCCCGCGCACACCAGCGGCACGAGCAGCCAGG
>CAZCBJ010000265.1:0-4667 GCA_964496705.1 uncultured Anaerolineaceae bacterium
GCTCGCAGCAAACATAATAACGTGTGTAAAGGCAGTCCAGTCAATGTTTGCAATTTTCCTCGCCGTTATGACGATTACAGTAAACTCAAACCAATCAACCAAATCTCTTATGGCGAAGAATTGACCGTCATCGTAATAGTCAAAAGCATCTCATCCAGGAAAATCCGGGGCGGAAGAATGGAAATCATAGAGGCCGTCGTTGGCGATGGCACAGGATTTCTACGGGTCACCTGGTTCAACCAAGCCTGGTTGGTTCACCAATTATCAGCCGGCAAATCCATTGTTTTATCCGGCAAGGTCGACATGTACCTGGGTAGGTTGGTGATGAATTCCCCAGAATGGGAATTATTGGACAAGGACCAGTTGCACACCAATCGAATTGTCCCAGTTTACCGATTAACCGCAGGGATCAGTCATAAAGTCTTGCGGCGCATGATATACCAGACGGTTGACTTCTGGGCGCGAAAAATCCCAGATCATTTACCCGATAAGCTGCGTCAAGAAGCAAATATTATTGACCTCGCAACTGCCCTCCGGCAAATACATTTTCCCGGTTCCAACGACCAACTGCTGGCTGCCAGGAACCGTCTAGCCTTCGACGAAATTTTTCTGCTGCAATTGGGCGTGTTCCAACAAAAAAAAGACTGGGAAAGCAATACTGCCCAGATCTATGCACTTAGCGAAGAATCAATGCAGCAAATTGCCACCCAATTACCATATCGACTTACCGGGTCTCAAGATAGCGTTCTACAGCAGATAAGAAACGATCTACAAAGCGGGAAGCCGATGAATCGTTTGCTTCAAGGCGATGTCGGGTCTGGTAAAACCGTTATAGCTGCATTGGCATTTGCCATTGTAGTAGGAGATGAAGAAACAGCTCAATGCGCCTTAATGGCTCCCACCAGCATTCTCGCCGAACAGCATTATCGCACCCTGACCAATCTTTTAGGGCCACTGACCATCGAAGATCAGCCTGTCCTGAAAGGCAATCAAATCAGGTTATTACTAGGAAGCACGGGGGAACAGGAAAAAGCAGAAATCAGGAATGGTCTTGTTGATGGGTCCATCCGTTTGGTCATCGGCACGCATGCTTTGATTGAGGAAGCAATAACATTTCAAAATTTACAGTTGGTGATCGTTGACGAACAGCATCGCTTTGGCGTATCTCAACGCGCACTTCTGCGTGAAAAAGGCAACAATCCTCACCTGCTGGTGATGACCGCCACCCCAATCCCGCGCTCGCTTGCTTTAACTCTCTATGGAGATCTTGACCTGTCGGTTATTGATGAAATGCCTCCAGGTCGTTTGCCTGTGCAGACTCAGGTTTTCAGTCCATTGGAACGCGAGCGCGCCTACCAATTAATACGATCCCAACTCCATCAAGGATATCAGGCTTTTATCATCTATCCTTTGATCATAGAAAACCAGCAGGAAGAAGTGAAAGCAGCCGTTCAAGAATTCCAGCGCCTTCAAAAGGATGTCTTTCCTCAAATAAAAATTGGATTGCTTCATGGGAGGATGCCCGCGGACGAAAAAGACAGTACAATGATCGCCTTTAAGAACGGAGAAATTAGCATCCTGGTTTCAACCTCGGTTGTCGAGGTGGGAGTGGACATCCCGCAAGCGACGGTAATGCTAGTTGAGGGTGCCAACCGCTTTGGCCTGGCTCAACTGCACCAATTTCGCGGAAGGGTGGGCCGTAGTTCCATCCAATCTTTTTGTATATTGATCCCGGATCATGAGGATAATCTTGAAAATGAACGGTTGGCTGCGATGAGCGAAACGAATGATGGTTTCATCCTCGCCGAGCGTGACCTGGATCAGCGCGGACCGGGAGATTTTCTTGGTACGCGCCAGGCCGGCTTTGCTGAATTCAAGATGGCCAATCTGACCGATATCCACCTGATCGAAAAAGCCAGAATACTCGCAATCCAATACTTCCAGTCCGACCCTAATCTTGTTTTACCAGAGCATCAAATGTTGCGAGAAAAATTACACCAATTCTGGGAACCCCGGAAAGGAGATATAAGTTAATGATCAAAGCAGTATTCCCCGGAACATTTGATCCTGTACATTATGGTCATATGGATATCGCCCGACGAGCATCGAAAATTTTTGACCAAGTGATTGTTGCTGTGTATGATCGCCCTTTGAAACAACTTTTCTTTTCACCCGAAGAACGTCTGGAATTGACAGCAAAGTCCTTTGAAAATGAGCCCAAAATCAACATTATGGGTTATCGCGGGCTGACTGTGGAATTCTGTCAGTCGGTGGGCGCTCAAGTGATTGTCCGCGGTCTGAGAGTTTTTTCTGATTTTGAACAGGAATTTCGCATGGCGTTAACCAATCACCACCTCGAACCCGATATTGAAGTGGTCGCGCTGATCACCAGCGAAGAACACATGTTTCTTTCCTCATCCACCGTGAGGGAGGTGGCATCTTTGGGTGGAGACATCAGCAGAATGGTGCCCCCTCATGTATATTACGCTTTGAAAAATAAGTTTTCCGAATTGGGCGATAACCACACAATTGTCCCTTATAATACTATGAAAGACTGATGCCATTGGTTCGATACTTGCAACCTGTGGATATGAATTGTTGGAGGATTAAATGGATATCCTGCACTTAGTTGATCGCCTCGAAGAGTTATTTAACGATAGCCGAACATTTCCCCTAACTCATTTGGTCATGGTTGACGAAGAGCGCATGCTGGACTTGATCGATCAGATGCGGGTTTCAATTCCAGATGAAATTAAGAAAGCCCAATCTCTGCTTGCCCAGCGCGATCGCATTCTTGCTCAAGCTCAAGAAGAAGCCAACCGGACAATTGCATTGGCTCGAGAAAAATCAGACAACCTTACCGAGCGAGACCCAATAGTACAGGCTGCCCAGGCACGCGCAGAGCAAATTATTGAACAATCCAGGGTCGAAGCGGAGAAAACCCGTCGCGAAGCAGATGAGTATGTTCTTGAATCCCTTACCAGCATGGAAATGGAAATGGAGCGGATCCTAAATCAAGTTCGCAACGGCATCCGAGCTCTGCAAACAGACCATAAACCACCTGCCCCAAAGTAGTCAGGGGTATTACCTAAGACAACCAACGCGGTCAAAGGAATCTGAGTTACTCTGACTCGCTATCACCGGGATTATTTTCTTCTTTTTTGACGTGCGCCCAGCGGGATGGGTTGGGATTTACCTTCGGAGGATGCAGAGCAATCTCTAAAACCTGGTCCATGTGGTTTACCGGGACGATCTTCAGGTCATCACGAAACTTTTTGGGGACATCCACCAGGTCTTTCATATTGCGTTCAGGCAATATGACGATTTGTAAACCGCTCCGATGAGCGGATAATACTTTTTCACGCACTCCTCCCACCGGCAACACTTTTCCGCGCAGTGTGATCTCGCCCGTCATGCCCACCTGTTTATAAACCATGCGTTCTGTGAAGGCTGAGATCAATGCCGCCGCTATGGTAATGCCAGCGCTGGGGCCATCTTTTGGTATCGCACCTTCAGGTATATGGATGTGGATATCCAAATGTTCATAAATGTCCGGATCAAGATCCAAATCCTTGGAATGGGATTTAAGATATGAAAGGGCGGCTTGCGCCGACTCTTGCATGATATCGCCTATTTGTCCGGTTATCTGTAGGTTGCCTTTGCCATCTTCTATGATCAACACTTCCACCGGCATGATTTCTCCACCAGATTCCGTCCATGCCATCGCGGTGGCTACCCCGATCTCATCCTGTCGTTCAGCCTCAGTAAGAAAGAATTGAGGCGGTCCGAGGTATCTTTCCACCAAATTGGGGCCGATTCTGGTCGGAAAATGCCTGTTCTCCGACTTCATTCTCGCCACTTTGCGACACATCCGCCCAATCTCGCGTTCCAGGTTTCGCACCCCCGCTTCATAGGTAAATTCACGAATCACGCGCCGGATCGCCTGATCTTGAAAGGTGATCTCTTCCTCTTCCAGACCACTTTCTTCAATCTGCCGGGGAATGAGAAAGCGCCTGGCAATTTCAAGCTTCTCCTCTTCGATGTAACCGGGAAATTCCAGAACCTCCATGCGATCCTGTAGAGCTGGGGGAATGGTGCCTAAAGTGTTCGCCGTAGTGATGAACATCACCCTCGACAAATCATAAGCCAACTCGAGATAATGATCTGAAAAGGCGAAGTTTTGCTCAGGGTCCAAAACCTCCAACAGCGCGGCAGCTGGATCCCCCCGGAAATCTGCTCCAAGTTTATCCACTTCATCTAACATGAATAACGGATTAACACTGCCCGCCCGGCGCATCGTTTGGAGTATCCTCCCCGGCAACGCCCCAATATAGGTACGGCGGTGCCCGCGAATCTCCGCCTCGTCTCGCACGCCGCCAAGGGATAGACGCACAAATTTTCTCCCTAAAGCCTCTGCGATCGAACGACCCAAAGACGTTTTTCCGGTCCCAGGCGGACCAACGAAACACAAAATCGGTTGGCGGGATTTTTTTGGTTTCAGACTCCTAACTGCGATGTATTCCAGAATACGGTCTTTGGCCTTTCCTAATCCATAATGGTATTGTTCCAAAACTTGTGAGGCATGTTTGACATCCAGATTGTCTTCGGTGGCCTGATCCCATGGAAGATCCAATATCCATTCCAGGTAAGTACGAATGATTCCAACA
>CAZCBJ010000266.1:0-4665 GCA_964496705.1 uncultured Anaerolineaceae bacterium
GCGCGTCCAGGGCACCACCACCCCGCTCTACACCCTGCTGATGGCCGGGCTGGGCGCAGTCAGCGGCGGCGGGGACGCGCCCTTCTCATCCCTCGCCCTGGGGGTCAACGCCCTGGCCGATGCCGCCACCTGCCTGCTGCTCTGGCGCATCGGCAAACGCCTCGGCTCGGGGACGGCTGGTTTGGCCGCCGCGCTGGTCTGGGCCGTCGCGCCCTACAGCGTGACCTTCGCCATCGGCGGTCTGGAGACCAGCCTGTATGTCCTGCTGCTGACCGGCGCGGCTGCCGCCTATCTCGAGCGCCGCCACACCCTCACCGCGCTGTGCGCCGCGCTGGCGCTGCTCACCCGCCCGGACGCCGTCCTGCTGGTCGGTCCGCTGATCCTTGACCGTCTGGTGCGCGCGCTGAGGGGCGGCCCGGCTGAACGCCTCACCGGACGCGAGGTGCTGGTCTTCGTCCTGCCCTGCCTGGCCTGGGGCGCCTTCGCCTGGGCTTACTTCGGCAGCCCCATCCCCCACTCGGTGCAGGCCAAGCTGGCCGTCTACCGCCTGGAACCCAGCGCCTCGCTGGTGCGCCTGATCCAGCACTACACCACCCCCTTCCTGCAGCACCGGCTGCTCGGCGCCGCAGCCGGGGTGGCACTGGGCCTGGCGCTGTACCCCTTCCTCTACTTCATCGGCGCGCGCCACGCATTCAAGGCCGAGCCGCGCGCGCTGGCCTGGCTGCTCTACCCCTGGATTTATTTCATCGTCTTCGCCCTGCCCAATCCGCTGCTCTTCCGCTGGTATCTCACCCCGCCGCTGCCGGCCTACTTCCTGGTCATCCTGATCGGCGCCGAGGAGCTGCTGCGTGCGCTGGTTGCCGGGAAAACCAAAGACCGCGCCGCCCTTCCCCCTTCCCGCTCCCGCCTGGCAGCCGTTCTGGTGGCGCTGTTCGTCTTTGTGCTGCCGCTGGTCACCACGCTCAGCGACTGGCAACTGCGCCCCGACCACGGCCCCGACCGCCCCGCGCCGAGCATGGCCTGGTTCAAGCTGGAGCTGCTCTATCGCCAGGCCGCCGCCAGGCTGTCCCCGCGCATGACCGCCGACACGCTGCTGGCCGCCGGCGATGTGGGCATGCTCGGTTTCTATACCCCCGCGCGCATCCTCGACACGGTCGGTCTCAATTCGCCCCGCGCGCTGGCGTATTACCCGCTGGACGCGCAATACTACGTGATCAACTACGCCATCCCCTCCCGCCTGATCCTCGACGCGCGGCCCGATTTCGTCGTCATCCTCGAGGTGTACGGGCGGCTGACCCTGCTGCAAGACGCCGATTTCGCCCGCCAATACCGCCTGGTTGAGACCATCCCCACCGATATCTACGACAGCCGCGGCATGCTGCTCTACGAGCGGGTGCCGTGATGACCCGCCGCCCGCGGCTGCTGCCGCTGCTCCTGGCGCTGCTGCTCTGCGCATTCGGCCTGCCTCCCGGCAGTCAGTCCAACGCCGCCGCGCAGGCGCTGCCCCTCGATTACGTCCCCAATGAGGTGGTGGTCATGCTCTCCAACCCCGCCTCGCGCGCCCAGCGCGATGACCTCAAGCCGTTCGGCAGGGTGACCGAAAATTCGGACGAGCTGGCCGATCTGGGCGTGGTCATCCTCAAAGTTCCTGAGGGCACGGTCATGGATGTGATCGCGGAGCTTCAGGAGCAGCCGGGCGTGGTTTACGCCGAGCCCAACTACTACGCTTACGCGCTCGACGTTTATCCCAACGACCCCGGCTGGTCGGAGCAGTACGGCCCGCGCGCCATCCGCGCCCCGCAGGGTTGGGTGATGGCCACCGGTTCGCCCGCGGTGACCATCGCCATCCTCGACACCGGCGTGTACGCCGGGCATCCCGACCTGGGCGCCAAGCTGGTCGCCGGTTACGACTTCGTCAACGGCGATGCCGACCCGGCTGATGATCACGGTCACGGCACGCGCGCTGCGGGCATTGCCGCCGCGTTGAGCAACAACGGCGAGGGCATCGCCGGCATTTCGTGGGGCGCGCGCATCATGCCGGTCAAGGTGCTGGGCGCTTCAGCCTCCGGCACCTACGCCAACGTGGCCGCCGGCATCCGCTTCGCGGTGGACAACGGCGCGCGGGTGATCAACCTGAGCCTGGGCGGGCCGTCCGGTTCCCAGACCCTGCTGAACGCGGTGACTTACGGGGTGGCGCAGGGCGCGGTGCTGGTGGCTTCGGCTGGCAACAGCGGCGGCGCGCTGTTTTACCCCGCCGCCTATCCCGACGTGATCGCGGTGGGCGCCACCGACCAGAACAATCAGCGCTCGGCCAGCTCCAGCCGCGGTCCGCAGCTCGACCTGGCCGCCCCCGGCGTGGGCATTTACACCACCCAGCTGGGCGGCGGTTACACCTACGAGAGCGGCACCTCCGCCGCCGCGCCGTTCGTCTCCGGCGCCGCCGCCATCCTGATTGGCATCCCCGGCAACGGCTTTTCTGCCGTGGTCGAGGAGCAGTTGAAACTCGGCGCGCGCGACCTGGGCGCACCCGGTTTCGATGAGGACTACGGCTGGGGTCTGCTGCAATTGGACGGCGCGCTGCGCGCCGCCGGACTGACCCCGCCGCCCACCGCCACCCCCCGCTCCACCCGCACCCACACTCCCGATCCGCTCAGCGCCACGCCTTCGCCGGGCTGGGTATACGGCGGGCCGGGGGTGATCCACACCCTCACACCGGCGGGAGGCAGCCGGTCAACCGCAACGCTTGTCCCAGCCGGCGCTGTCAGTTCAACCTCGTCTCCAACGTCAACTGCTTTGTTTGAGGATTCTGCGGAGCCGGGTGTTGTGGGCGAATTATTGGCTACGCGCATTAATTTAACCCCCTCCCCCTCGCCTGCCGCTTTCTTCCCCCTCGCCGCCCTGCCTGCGCCCAGCAACCCCTTCGCCCTGCCCATCCCCTGCCTCGGCGCCGCCTTCCTCCTCGCCGGATTTGCCCTCCTCTTCTTTGTCTGGCGCAGGCGCAAACTGCAATAAAACACCTTGCCATGCCCGCCCACACCCTGCACATCGTCTCCAACACCCACTGGGACCGCGAGTGGTACCTGAGCTTCGAGCGCTTCCGTCTGCGTCTCGTCCAGTTGATGGACCGCCTGCTCGACCTGCTGGAGCGCCAGCCCGCCTACCGCTTCGTGCTGGACGGTCAGTTCATCCCGCTCAAGGATTATCTCGAGATTCGCCCCGAGCGCGATGCCGACCTGCGCCGCTTCGTCGCCGCTGGTCAGTTGATCATCGGTCCCTGGTACACCCAACCGCTCGAAACCCTCGCCAGCGGCGAGAGCATGATCCGCAACCTGCAGCTCGGCATGCGCAAATCGCGTGAATTTGGCGGCTGCATGCCCATCGCCTATATGATTGACCAGTTCGGCCACGCCAGCCAGCTCCCGCAGATCCTCGCCGGCTTCGGCATCCCGCGCGCGGTTATCTGGCGCGGCGTGCCGGCGGGCTACCCGGCCGTCTTCCGTTGGGCGGCCAGCGACGGCAGCGAAGTGCTGCTCTACTACTCCAACGACGGCTACGGCGAGGCCACCGCCCTGCCCATCCGGTGGGACGAGCACGTCGAAATGATCGACGGCACGCCCTTCGAGCGCCAGGGGCTCAAACAGCGCGTCAAAGGGCTGGTGGAGCACCGCCGCCCCAAAGCCACCACCCCCCACCTGCTGTGCCTCAACGGCATCGACCACTCCTTCGCCCAGGAAGACCTCCTCGAGGTGATCGCCGCTGCCAACGCCGCCTTCCCCGAACTGCGCCTGCGCCAGTCCACGCTGGAGGAATACTGCGCGGCAGTCGAAGACGCCCACGCCGCCGGGAACATCCCCTACCATTTCCACCGCGGCGAGCTGATGGACTCCAACGAGCCGGTGCTCAAAGACATTCACTCCGCCCGCGCCGACCAGAAGATGTGCAACCGGCGCGCAGAGGGCATCCTCGAGCGCAGCGCCGAACCGCTGGCCGCGCTGGCCTGGCTGACCGGCTCGTCTCATCCCGGCGGGCTGCTGGCTCAGGCATGGGAATACATCCTGCAAAACCACTCGCACGACAGCCTGGGCTGCTCCAGCGTCGATGCGGTGTACCGCCAGGTGCTGGCGCGCTACGAGTGGGCCAGCGACTTGGGCAGCGAGATCGCCGCGCAGAGCCTGCAGGCATTGGCCTACCGCTCCGCCGCCGTGCAAAACCTCAGCGAACAGGAGCTGCTGCTGTGCGTCTTCAACCCTTTGCAGTGGACGCGCAGCGAGGTGCTGGACGCGGTGATCGACATTCCCCTGGCGCTGGGCTGGGAGCATTTCACCCTGCTCGATCCCACCGGACGCCCGGTCCCCTTCCGGTTCTCCGCCTGCCAGGACACCATCACCACCCGCTTCAACCCCCTGCGCGGGCATGCCAGCCAGATCCCCATCACCCGCTGCCGCATCGCCTTCCCCGCCGAAAACATCCCCGGCCTCGGCTGGCAGCTCTACCATATCAAACTCGCTCCCACGTCTGAGGGCCTCCAAGCTGATGGCGCACACTCCGAACCCTCTCCCATCTATGAGAGAGGGCAGGCCGACGGTGGACAGCTCGAATCCTCTCCCACCTGTGGGAATGAGCAGGGTGAGGGCATACATTCCGAACCCTCTCCCGCTCGCGGGA
>CAZCBJ010000267.1:0-4634 GCA_964496705.1 uncultured Anaerolineaceae bacterium
ACTCTTTTCCGAAACATTTTATCGCCATTGGCAATGCGTTATTCTTCCAGGCGGATGACGGCAGCAGCGGCCCCGAATTGTGGAAGACTCAACCTCCTTATACCAACGCAGAACGGGTGGCAGATATCCTCACTGGCGGGGGTGGTTCCTACCCACGTTCTCTGACCCGCATTGGCTGGCTGCTCTTTTTCAGCGCCGACGATGGCAGCGGATTTAACCTCTGGAAAAGTGAGCCGCCTTATGATACCGCTTCCACGAGAAAAATCTTAACCCTCAACCCTGGCGGGAATGCCGGGGCGGATAACCTGATTGTTGTTGAAAACACTTTATTCTTCAATGCGGTAGACGATATTCTTATCGGCCCTGAACTCTGGAAGCTGCCCCCACCCTATACCAAAGACTCACTGGCCAGAGTGAATGATTTGAAATCCTGGGGAGCCGGCGCCAATCCAAAAGACCTTTATGCAATTGGTGACACGTTGTTTTATACCGGAACGGTCATTACCAGCGGCACCGAGCTTCATAAGGTGAAACCGGATTACAACACAACCACAACCTACAGCGTGGCGGATATCAATCCGGGTTTCTTCAGTTCATCTCCCAATCAAAAAACGAGTATTGGCACCACTTTATTTTTCAGCGCAACTGAAGGAAAAGAAGGCCTTGAAATTTGGAAGAGCGAAGCCCCCCATACCGACGCGATACAGGTCGCTGACATCAATCCAACAGCCGGATTTGGCTCTTCTCCCAATCAATTGACCCCAATAGGACCCAGCCTGTATTTTGCTGCAGATGACGGCACCTACGGCATGGAGCTTTACCGCAGTGACCCGCCCTATATCGGCGCGAGCACCGTGAAAATGGCTGAAATCCGCCTAGGCAGCAAAGGATCAAATCCGACTGAGTTGACCGCAATTGGATCTACACTTTTCTTCAGTGCAAATGATGGTAAAAGTGGGGTGGAATTATGGAAAATCAACTCGAGCGCCATCCTGCCAAGCACCGGTTATGCGCCCAATCGCATCACCGATTTGTCCAACCTCACTCAGGATGTCTTATATAAATCACAGCAAGACCTGGTTCTCGATATCCCCAAATTAAACATCCAGGTTCCCATTCTGGGTATTCCCCAATCACTGGACGGTTGGGATTTGGATTGGCTGTGGGACAAAGCTGGTTACCTGGAGGGCACAGCCTTTCCCACCTGGAAAGGCAACAGTGTCATCACCGGGCATGCATATTTGCCTGATGGGCAACCTGGCCCATTTAATGGCCTAAAAAATCTCACCTACGATGATCCCATCATCATCCATGCCTGGGGTCAGGATTACATTTACCGGATACGTTCCAGTTTTACGGTGAGCCCAGATGATTTAACCGTCCTGGGCCACGAAGAGCAATCCTGGCTAACTCTCATCACCTGTCAGGGTTTCGATGAGGACAGCAACAGCTATTTATACCGGTTGGCGGTCCGGGCTGTTCTTGTGAAGATAAAATAACCCACAGTTTTTTTGCCGCACTACGCTTCGACAAGCAGACGAAACCCCCATTGATCGCAGCGGAAGCTGGCATCCCCCCGTTTCCGGCATGCGCAGCGCACCAATTCGCGACCCTCAAAATAAGAGCCGCCGCGCAGCACACGATGGGCATGGCCGTGGCTGCCTTTTACGTTTTCCGCCTGATAAGGGTAAGGTTTCTCCACGCTGCTGGTCCACTCCCACACATTTCCCGCCATGTCGATACATCCAAATTGCGAGTCGCCAAGCGGACTATATTTTCCAACTGGCGTGGTATCCCCCATATCACCCCCGAAGTTGCACCGCTTCCCGTTGGGTTTCGAATCCCCCCATGGATACAAATACCCATTATCCCCCCGCGCAGCCCGTTCCCATTCTGCCTCATTGGGTAGGCGCACCTGTCTTCCACTGACCTGTGAAGCCCACGCGCAAAAAGCGAGCGCATCGGCATAAGCAACTTGTGTAACCGGGTGGTCGTTTTTTCTGCTAACAGAGGATTGCGGTCCTCGGGGGTGCATCCAGTCCGCGCCCTGTACCCAGTCTGAATCTTGGTGCGTGAACGCATAGCCCTTTTGGTGCTTTTCTGCAAGGGTCATATGCCCTGCATTCCGAATGAAAACACCAAATTGTGCGACAGTGATCGGGGATTTGCCGATATAAAAACCAGGTAAATGATACCGATGCTGAGGCATCTCATTTTCCTCAAAATCCGCATCTTTTTTCGGATCACTGCCCATTACCACGTCGCCCTCTGGCACCCAGACCAATGAGACCCGACAGCCAAAACCGAGGTCCAGCACATTGAGATCCACGACTTCTTCTTCACGCACAGATGGTTTTTGCTTGGAAAGCGGAGGTGGCCGTGAACTTTCTTCTTTTTGTTCGGGTTGTTCGGGAAAAGTAACACTGATCTCGCGTGCTGGCACTGTTCCCACAGATTTGTCTGGTGTACGAGGGGTTTCTCTGATGGGTTGTTCCGGTGTTTTCGCTGGAGTGGATGTCTGTTGTTTTGGTTGCTCGCGCTTATCCACCATACTCCAATCAATCACTGTCACATGACCTTCATGTGTAGACGGCGAAACCGAGCCTCCTTGATCATTCTGCGTTTCGGTGGTTGCTTCTTTGGTTGTTGTTGAAACAGGGCTTTGTTCGGGCTCAATCTGAGCCAAGGCGTTCTTCACATAGTTATATAACATCTCTACTGAGCCGCTTCCATGGGGGATTACAGTCTCGTTGCGCAGCCCCCGCGGCAGGTTCCTGGCGCGCATCCCCTCCGTATATACGAAAATGCGGCCGTTTGGCTTGATCTTGCTCAAGATATCATTGGAAAAACCTTCCCATTCATAGATCACCCATTCGGCATTGAAGTGATCCAGGCACGTGCCAATTACGATTAATATTTGCGCTGAATCCAATGCAGAATCGATTGCCCGGCGCCAGGCTGTCGTCCCTTTTGCCTCCAGCTCCACCGAACTAAAAAACACAACCATTGCGCGTTCAATGAGATAGTCGTAGACTTCTTTTGCTAAAATACTATCGCGTGTTGGCTGACCTTCAGCATCTGTATTTTTGAAAGAGATAAAAATCTGATACTCTGCCATTTTTTCTAGGACCAAGGGAGATGGAAGATATCTAATTCTAAATCCATTCACATTGTTGTGGGGTAAAATCTAGAATAGGATTTTGCTGTCGAATAAATTTTTAAGAGGAGAATGGATATGGAAAAATTTCGAATACTACTCACGGATGGCCTGGAGGAAATTGGACAGGAGATTCTACGCGCAAACGGAGAAGTGGATAATCGCTCAGGAATCAATCCAGAGGAATTGCTTCAGGTGGTGGGCGATTATGATGCCCTGATTGTCAGAGGACGCACAAAGGTGACCGCGTCGGTCTTGACCGCCGGAAAACAGTTGAAGGTTGTAGGACGCTCAGGTGTTGGTGTCGATAATATTGACCTCAATGCGGCCCGCGAAGCCGGAATCACCGTGGTGAATTCTCCCATCGCCACAACACTCGCGGTGGCTGAACTCAGCATGGCATTAATGATGGCGATGGTTCGTGATTTACCCCGAGCTGATGCCACCATGAAAGCCGACAAATGGATTAAAAAAGAACTGGAAGGCGTCGAGGTATTTGGGAAAACGCTGGGAATCATTGGCTTTGGACGTATCGGATCGGCCGTTGCCGTGCGCGCTGCTGCATTTGGCATGAAAATCATCGCATACGACCCGCTTATCCAGCCAGGTGATATTCGTTTAAGGGGCGCAGAGCCGGTCAGTCTGGATGAATTGCTGACAAGCTCAGATTTTATTTCGCTGCATATCCCATTGACCGCTGAAACGCGTAACCTGATCAACCAGGATACGATTGGACGGATGAAAGACGGTGTGCGGCTAATTTGTGCGGCCAGAGGCGGCGTGATCGCAGAGGACGCATTGGTTGCCGCGCTGGATTCGGGAAAAGTGGCTGCAGCTGCTTTGGATGTTTTCGCCACTGAACCGCCGGGGTTGACGCCGTTGGTCGCCCATCCCAGAGTGATCTGTACGCCTCACATAGGCGCGCAGACAGTGGAAGCACAGCAGCGTGCTGCGGAAGATATTTCCACCGAGGTATTGGCTGCCCTGCGCGGCGAACCATTGCGCTGGAGAGTTGCTTGACCCTCCGGTTCTGATGCCCGTCATTTTCCGGTCACATGGCTTTTTTCTAATCGAAAGGGCGCAAAAACCATCAGCGCCCTTCTTGGGTTTTGTGTGGGCGGTTTTACTGGTCCTTCTGGGTGGGTGTGTTTTAGCAACTCCCGTGTCTGCCCCGAATACTATTTTGCCAGTAGCAAGCCTCACCCAATCAGCGACGATCAGTCTGACAATTGAATCTACCATCGGGACGCCGCAATTAGATAGTTCTATTCTTGTGGAGACCCCTCAGACAGATGCCCCTTCAGCAACCTCCGAAGATAATACCAGTTTTATTGCGGAATCTACGCTGACACCCTGGCCAACCAAAGTGTTTACCCCCACCAAGGGTCCTTCGCCTACACGCACCCCAACCGCTACTTTTACCCCCACCATTACCAACACACCCACTCCCCCGCCTCAATTCCTGCGCTTGATCCGC
>CAZCBJ010000268.1:0-4609 GCA_964496705.1 uncultured Anaerolineaceae bacterium
AGCGCTCATCACCCAGTTATCCCTGGCAGCGCTGGGGGTATATGTCGTGCGGGCGGGCCTACAATTCCTGCGCAGCTACATGGCTCATGTAGCCGGATGGGGTGTGGTGGCGGATGTGCGCCGGCACATCTACGAACATCTGCAACGCCTCTCTTTGAGGTATTATGAGGACAAACAGACCGGTCAACTCATGTCACGGGTAATTAATGACACCGACCTTTTCGAGCAGTTGATTTCACATGCCGTTCCGGATGTCACCGTCAACCTGGTAATGTTCATCGGCGTATCGGTTGTGCTGTTCAGCCTCAACTGGCAATTGACTCTGCTCAGCATGGCGCCCATTCCGCTGGTGGTGCTATCATTGCGGATATACGCCCGTTACGTGCGCCCGGCATTTGTCAGGCGCCAGAAGGAGCTGGGGGATCTGAACGCATTGTTGAACGATAATATCAGCGGCATCCGTGAAATAAAAGCCTTCACTCGCGAAGACGAAGAACTGCAGCGGGTAGGTGAAGGGATCGACCGCTACCGCAGATCGCTGCTGACGGCACTGAGACTGATGGCCATCTTTCAGCCTTTCGTGGATTTCACTTCATCCCTGGGCTATCTGGTGGTGATCTTCTTTGGCGGCAGGCTAGCCCTGCAGGGTGTGCTGCCGGTCGCCGACCTGGTTGCCTTCTTCCTGTATCTGGATTTGTTCTATCAGCCGGTGCGCAACCTGGGCGGGGCGTGGGAACAGGTACAGACTTCACTGGCGGGCGCTGACCGCGTAAGTGAGATCATGGCACAAGAACCCGAAATACGCAGCCAGGCCGGGGCAACTTATCTCAAAGAGAACGCAAAAGGAAACCTGCGATTTGAAAATGTGGACTTCGCTTATATAGACAGCGATCCGGTTTTGGAAAACATCTCGCTGGATATCTCCGCCAACCAGGTAGTCGCTTTGGTCGGGCCCACCGGGGTGGGAAAATCCACGTTGGTCAGTCTAATTCCGCGTTTTTACGATATTAACCGCGGACGGATTCTATTGGATGGCGTGGACATCCGCCAGATCAGCCTGGAAAGTCTGCGAATGCAGGTGTCCATCGTTTTACAGGATGTGTTCCTGTTCAACGGCAGTGTGCGTGACAATATCCTCTTCAGCCGCCCAGGCGCGTCTGAGGTTGAGATCATCGAAGCGGCGCAGATTGCCAACGCCCATCCTTTTATCTGCAATCTACCTGAAGGGTATAACACGATGATTGGCGAACGCGGCGTCAAGCTCTCAGGTGGACAGAAACAGCGCCTCTCCATCGCCCGCGCGGTTTTGAAAAACGCTCCCATCCTCATCCTCGACGAAGCAACTTCCTCGGTGGACACCGAAACTGAACTGCTCATCCAGCAAGCCTTGGACCGTTTGCTGTTGGGCAGAACAGCGATCATCATCGCCCACCGTCTTTCCACCATTCGGAATGCAGATAAAATAGTGGTGCTGGAAGGTCGGCACATCGTCGAAATGGGCACCCATGATGAATTAATCGCCAGCAACGGCCTCTATCATCGCTTATACACCGTCCAAAAACACCTGCAAACCGAGTATTGATCTTGGAGGTTGGGATGACCCTCAGGCAGCATATTACACGTTTGAGAACCGAAAACCGGTTGAGCCACATCCAGCGACCGATATCCAAACACCTGCATATCTCAGCAGCCCTCAAGCAGCTTGAGCCGCAGCCCTTGCTATGCAGCCAGGTGATCGAGTCGCCTTTTGCCGTGGTCGGCAACCTGTTTTGCGCCAAGGCTGACTTCGCTGAATATCTTGGCATCCCAATGAATACGATTATCCCTACCCTGATCGCAGCCATTGACCATCCTCTGCCCTGTCCGGTGGTAACGGAGGCTCCCTGCCAGGAAGTGGTGATAACCGATGTCGATCTGGATGAACTCCCCATTTTGTTTCACTGCGACCGGGACGGTGGTAATTACATCAGCTCGGGGATCTTTGTCGCCAGGCATCCTCAACACGGTACCAACCTTGATTTTCACCGCTGCATGCAATTCTCACCGCGGGAGATGGCCGTCCGGGTGGTCAGCGGAAGACATTTCGACACATTTCTGCAGGATATGGAAGCAGTGGATGTGGCGGTGTGCGTGGGTAATCCGCCCAACCTGCTGGCTGCAGCTGCCACTTCGGTCGCCCTGGGCGTAAATGAGCTTGAAATTGCCAACGCCCTCGAACCTGTTCCGTTGGTCAAAGCCCGCACTGTAGATGTGCTGGTACCGGCGGAGGTTGAGTTCGTGTTGGAAGGGACGGTGTACTTGAACCGGCGGCATGCCGAAGGACCGTTTGTCGATCTGACCGAGACCTACGACATTATCCGTCAGGAACCGATCTTCGAGGTCAAGACCATCACCCATCGCGCGGACCCCATCTGGCACGCTCTGCTGCCGGGTGGTCTAGAGCATAAACTGCTGATGGGCATGCCTCGCGAACCAACCATTTTCAAAAAAGTCAGCCAAGTGGTGAATTGCCTGGATGTGAATATCAACCCCGGCGGCTGTTCCTGGCTGCATGCAGTGGTGCAGATTGACAAAAAAGCCGAGGATGATGGACAGAAAGCCATTGCGGCTGCTTTTGCGGGACATTCCTCCTTGAAACATGTCTACATCGTGGATGATGACATTGATATTTACAACCCAATGGAAGTGGAATGGGCGATGGCTACCCGGTTTCAAGGTGATGAGAACCTGATCATCAAAGCCCGCGAAACCGGTTCCAGCCTGGATCCCAGCTCGGAAACCGGCACACACCTGACCACTAAAATGGGCTTCGACCTCACCCGTCCGCTGCAAACCGGGGGCAAGTCATTCAACAAAGCCGCTTTCCCCAAAGTGGACCTGACACAATATTTGGACTGAGCGATGCAACTAACCGACTTTGAACAGAGAATGCTGGCAGGCGAACAGGGACGCTCGCTGCGCAAGGCCATGGAAATTCTGACTGCTTTGGGGACCATATACGGCGCAGAACAGATGATCCCGGTCACCTCGGTGCAAATTGCCGGGGTCAGTTATGACAACCTGGGTGAAGCTGGATTGGAATTTCTGTCTGAAATGGCTGAAGGGGGCGGAAAAGCCAGCGTCTTGTCCACATTGAACCCGGCCGGGATGGATGTGGAAAACTGGGAAGCCCTGGGCATCAGCAGTGATTTTGCCGAAAACCAACGCCGCGTCCTGGAAGCATTTGGCAGGATGAACATCATCACCACCTGCACCTGCACACCCTATCTGGTGGGCAACACCCCGCTGTTTGGCGAGCACATCGCCTGGTCGGAAAGCAGCGCGGTTTGTTATGCCAACTCAGTGTTGGGGGCGCGCAGTAATCGCGAAGGCGGACCAAGCGCGCTGGCCGCCGCCTTGACCGGCCGAACCCCGGCTTACGGTTTGCACCTTCCCGAAAAACGCCGTCCAGGGGTCACTGTCCAGGTCAAAGCTGAACTGAGTGGATCTCAGATGTTTGGCCTTCTGGGCATCGTCCTCGGCAATCAACTGGAGAAATTGGAAAATAAACCCATCCCATGGATACGCGGACTGCGCCAGCCCAGCCTGGAGGAGCTAAAATCCCTGTGCGCCAGCGCAGCCACATACGGCGGGCTGGCGATGTTTCACATCGAGGGAATCACCCCCGAAGCGCAGCTACATCACCCTCCAGATGAAGAAATCACCATCTATTTGCCTGACCTTGAGCATGCCGCCGCCAGGCTCAATGAACAATCGGAAGTTGAGGTGGACTTCGTTAGCCTGGGTTGCCCGCACCTTTCCCTGCGCGAAATCGCGCGGATCGCAGAATTGCTGCAGGGGCGCAAAGTGAAGAAAATCTTTTGGATTACCACTGCCCGCCCCATCAAACAAATTGCCGATCGTATGGGATATACCCGTACAATTGAGGAAGCCGGGGCCGTCTTCGCTGTCGACACCTGCTGCGTGGTCGCGCCCATCCGAAAACGTTTTCGCCGTATGGCCACCGACTCAGCCAAAGCCTGTTATTACGCTTATTCAAAAAACGGATTTGAAACCGCCCTTCGTTCTTTTGATGACGTGGTTAAGGAAGCGCTGGGATGATGCTCACGGGTCGTCGGATATATCCTGGTACCGTGCAGGGCGAGGCGCTGGTCACCCGCATGGGCATTTCCTTTTTCGGGGGTGTGGATGCAGATACCGGGATGGTGACGGAAAAGGACCACGAGTTGGAAGGGCAGTGCATCCGCGGCAAAATCTTGGTGTTCCCGACCGGCAAAGGCTCCACGGTCGGCTCCTACACGCTGTACCGCCTGAAGAAGGCCGGCTGCGCGCCTTTGGCAATCATCAACCGCGAATGTGAGACAATCACCGCCGTGGGCTGCATCATCGCCGAGATACCCTGCATAGATCAAGTGGATATCCGTTTGCTGTGCACCGGAAATCTGCTCAAGGTGAATGGCGAGTTGGGTCAAATCGAAATATTATCAGCGTGTTGACCTAAAACCCAGTATCATCAGTCACTTATTCCAAGGATAACGCTGAGTATTGTGTCAACTAAGTTCTGCCAAAAAAAAGCCCGCAGTCCCTTCAGTCGCTGCGCTCCTTCAGG
>CAZCBJ010000269.1:0-4600 GCA_964496705.1 uncultured Anaerolineaceae bacterium
TGTACGTGGGGACGATTGAACCGCGCAAAAACCTGACGCGCTTGCTGCGGGTCTGGCAGCCGCTCTATCTGGCGAAGGAAGCGCCGCCCTTGGTGATTGCGGGTAAGCGCGGCTGGTTAAGCGCCGATTTCTTCGCCGCGCTGGAGAATAGCCCGGCGCGCGATGGGGTCGTCCTCACAGGTTACATCCAGGACTGTGATTTGCCGGCGATCTACGATGGGGCCACGGCGTTCGTCTTCCCCAGTCTATGCGAAGGATTCGGCCTGCCGCCGTTGGAAGCGATGGCGTGCGGCGCGCCTGTGGTCTGTTCCAATACCTCCTCACTGCCAGAAGTGGTGGGCAAGGCCGCGTTGACGTTCGATCCGACTAACGACGCCGCCATCGCCGAGGCGCTGCGCCGCATCGTCAAAGATAAAGCATTGCAGACCGAACTGCGCGAATTGGGGGTGCAGCGCGCCGCAGGGTTCTCGTGGGGACGCGCCGCGCAGGAGACGATGGCGGTGTACCGGAAGTTGTTGGGGACGCTGTAGGTGGCGTTTTGCAGACGGTACGGCCCATAGCCATGAAAACTTTCGTTGTACTCCCCGCTTATAATGAGGAAAAAGCCCTTCCACGTTTGCTAGACAAAATTTTACCTTTGTACGTGGAGGACGGACTCGCAGGAGAAATCATTGTTATTGATGATGGTTCCCGCGACCACACGGCAGAAATTGTGCAGAGCTATCCTTCCCCGGTCCATCTGGTAGCACATCCACATAATATGGGCCTAGGCGCGGCCATTCGGACAGGATTAACCTATGCGGCCGATATAGCTGATGATAACGACGTCATCGTGACGATGGATGCCGATGATACTCACATTCCGGGGTTGATTCCTCGTATGACACAGATGATTAACCAGGGATATGATTTAGTCATTGCCTCACGCTATCAACCGGGGTCGCGCACATTAGGAGTCTCAGCCAGCCGGCAATTTCTAAGTTGGGTAGCGGGTTGGTTATTTCGTCTGTGTCTCCCGATACAAGGTGTACGCGATTATACATCCGGCTTTCGCGCTTATCGGGCTATACTGATAAAACGAGCTATTGCGCGATGGGGATTCCAGTTTGTTGACCGCAACGATTTTTCCAGTATGCCCAGGGTGATGTTGCGTATGCGGCAGTTAAGGGCGATTGCGGTTGAAGTTCCAATGGTGTTGCGCTATGATCTAAAGCCTGGTGTAAGTAAAATGCAGGTGGGCGGCAACATCCTCGCAAACCTTACATTGATTTGGCAAGCTTTGCGTGAGAATGATGGGGGATAAGCTATGGCTTGGCCGCGATCGTCAACGGTGCAGCGCAAATTAACCCCACGCCATCTTGCGCTTATTACACTTCTTTGTAGTAGTTTTGGTCTCCTCTGGCAACTTGATGCCAAAAGCCTGTGGATAGACGAGCTTTTTACCGCCGAAATCGTCGCGCAACCCACTGCCAAAGCCATTATTGCTGCGGTGCGCGTCTCTGAAGGCCGTCCGCCATTGTATTATTTGTTATTACGTGCCTGGACGCTGGCGGCTGGCTCAAGTGATTTTGCTCTACGATTCTTCTCGGTCATACCGGCGATGTTGTGTATAGCCCTCATCTACGTATTAACGCGACGGCTGGCAAACCGACGCATCGCATTGACGACCATGTTTTTATTTGCAATAGCGCCATTGTTCTTGCTCTACGCGCGGATGGCGCGGGCGTATTTTATGGCTGTCTGCTTTGCTTTGTTAACATGCTATGGCTTTGCGCGGCTATTGAAACGACCAGCTCCAATCTTTTGGATTGGGTATTTATTAGCGGCCTGGGGATTGCTATATACAGATTACATGACCGCCTCGATCCTACTGGTTCCAAATCTGATCGCACTGAGCTTCTGGCGTACCTCGCGTCGCCTATGGATTCAATGGGTAGGGGCGCAAATCCTTCTCATTTTTGGCTTTCTTCCCTGGATGCCGGTGTTACTTCAACATACAGCGCGATACCAAAGCCCCACCCAGCTCGCCGACCTCGCGCAAGGACTGGCCGGATATGTGGTTAAATTAGCGCAACCGATCCTTGTCTTCAGCCTGGGTGAAACACTCCACCCGTGGAATCCCATCGGTGGGATAGGATTACTCACGATTATTGGTTTGGCATTGCTCGGTTTAACATGGATATGGCGACAAAGACAGGCGCGCAGTCTGTTTATCATCTTAGCGATCATCATGCCTATACTTTTCACCGTTTTTGTTGTCACCGGATGGTTGGTACGCTATATGACATTTGCCTGGATTGGAGCGCGCACGCTTCAGTCATTTCCGTTCTACTTAATGTTAGTGGCGAGCGGAATCTACACGCTCCGGCCCTCAAAAATACGCTACGGAGGACTACTCGTCATTACGCTCGTTTTTCTTGTTGCGGACATCAACTACTACACAGATCGTGATTTTCAGAATCCAATATACGTCATTCCATCCAAAAGCATTGTCGCACAGGTAGTGGCCCATATTCAGGCAGACGATGTCATTATTGCTTCGCGTGACAGCCTATTCGAGCGTTATTATCGCGCACACAGAATATCGTATCCACTTCTAGATAGTCAATCGCCTGATGAACTCAGAATATATATCGAACAAAACCAAAACAATCGGATATGGTTAATCACGGTGAATCGAGATCGGGGAGGCATTGAGCCGTCTTCGAGCTTCATGGAATGGTTGCAGATCAATTACGAGGCCAATGAACATTGGGGATATGCTGAAGTCACGCCAGGCTATCGCCGTTTCAAGACCTATTTGACATACCGGGAAGCCTATCAGTACAAAGCAGAATTGACCCTCTATGCGCGACGGTAATCGCCATATTCTTAAGGTATGCGTATGCCGCATTACATTTTAGACGCCCGCACCGCGACGCCGCACTTCCCCGGCATCGGACGCTACGTCACGAACCTCGCCCGCGAGCTGCCGCCGTTGCTCGCTCCCGACGAACGCCTGACGCTGCTCCACGATCCGGCGCATCCGTTGGCGCTGCCGGCGAACGGCGCGGCGCAAGGTTTAGCGGTGCATGTCTCGCCTTTCTCGCTCCGACAGCAATGGGTGATCCCGCGCTTGCTACACCAGCGCGAGGCCGCTGTCTATCACAGCGCCTACTACGTGATGCCGTACTTTCCCGGAACGCCGACCGTGCTCACGCTCTACGACCTTATCCCGATTCTGTTCCCGGCGCACAGCACGCTCCGCGCGCGGCTGCTATTTCGGTGGGCAACCGCGCTGGCATTGCAAACGGCGCGACACTGCCTCGCCATCTCCGAGGCCACCCGCCGCGATGTGCTGGCGCATTTCCGCGTTGATCCGGCGCGCATCACAACGATTCCTTTAGCCGCCGATCCGTCGTTCGTTCCACAATCGCAGCAGAGCGTGAACGAACTTCGCGCTCGCCTCAACCTCCCGCAACGCTTCATCCTCTACCTGGGCAGCAACAAACCACACAAAAATCTCACCCGGCTCGTCGAGGCTTTTGCGCGTATGGCAGAGTCCGCTGCCCATCTCGTGATTGCTGGCGCGTGGCTGCCGCAACATCCTGAAGCGCGTCAACGCGCGGCTGCGCTGCACGTGGACGACCGCATCACCTGGCTCGGCCCGGTCAGCAGCGCAGACCAGCCGGCTTTGTACGCGGCGGCGATGGCTTTCGCCTTCCCTAGCCTGTACGAAGGCTTCGGATTGCCGCCGTTGGAAGCGCTGGCGTGTGGAACGCCGGTGATCTGCGCCAATACCTCCAGTCTGCCGGAAGTCGTTGGGGACGCCGCGTTGCGCGTTGACCCGACAAATGTGGAGGTGTTAGCGGCGGCGTTGGATCGGCTATGGTCAGACGCCGACCTCCGTCAGACGATGCGCGATAAAGGGCTGGCGCAGGCGCGGCATTTTTCCTGGCAAGCTACGGCGCAACAAACCCTGGACGTTTATCGCGCCAGTGTGGAGAACGTATGACCTATACCGCCATCCTGTTCCTCGACCGCGACGGCACGCTCAACGAGGAAGTCAACTACCTCAGCGATCCCGCCGACCTGCGCATCCTGCCCGGCGTGCCTGAAGCGATCCGGCGCTTCAACGCGGCGGGATGGGCTGTGGTGGTCATCACCAACCAGTCGGGTATCGGGCGCGGCTACTTCACCGCCGAGGACGTTGCCGCCGTTCACGCTGCGCTGGCTGCCGAGTTGGCGGCCCACGGCGCGCGCGTGGACGCGACCTACGTCTGCCCGCACCACCCCGACGCGCAATGCGACTGCCGCAAACCCAAACCGGTGCTGTATCAACAGGCGCGCGCGGATTTGGGCTTGCCGGATGCGCCGTGCGTTGTCGTCGGCGACAAAATGAGCGACCTTGAGCCGGGCCGCGCGCTCGGCTGCCGCACGATCCTGGTACAGACCGGCTACGGCGCCGAGTTAGCCGCGCATCCCGAAACGTTGCCCTTTATGCCGGATGCAATTCTACCGGATTTGTCAGCCGTCGCCGCGTACTTGTTGAACGAGCGTTGTAGCGCAAGCTGTAGCCGCAGATTTGCGGCGCTTGCGGCAGCGGCAAACTGACAGTTTG
>CAZCBJ010000270.1:0-4533 GCA_964496705.1 uncultured Anaerolineaceae bacterium
GCAAGCCTGCGCGGGGGAGAGCGGAAATATACTATAATATTGCCAGGACGCTCATGACAGACCAGGAAACGCACGATAGCGGGTTGGGGATATTTTTAACCGGCGCGGTTGCACGCAAGGTGAACCGCTGGCGGAAGCTCTACGACCCTTATTATGAGAAACTCGATCCGCATATCACCCTGGCCTATCCGCCGTTCATCCCGCCTGCAGCATGGGAGGAAATACGCGCTGAAATCTCTCAGTGCCTGTCGACTTTCCCTGCCTTCCGCATTTGCCTGGACGAAGTGGGGTTGTTCTCCGGCAGCCCGCAGGTGTTGTGGCTTCATCCCCGCGATGGCGGCGTGTTGCTGCGCATGCGCCGCGAGTTGGAACACTGCTTCCCTGATCTGGTCCCCCCGCTGCCGTTCGAATACCAGCCGCATGTCTCCATCGGCTTCTTCCCCGACCACGACTCGCTGCTGCGCGCCAAAGCGCAGGTGGAAGACGCCTGGCGCCCGCTGGCGTTTACTGCGCGCGAGATGATCTATGCGGTGCAGACCGGCGAGGATGTCTGGGAAATCCGCGACCGAATCCCCTTGCTCGGCGCCGAAATTGACCGTGTCTGAACTGGGTCATTGCCTGTGGTGTCCAGCCGCAGGAATGCCAGATTTTTTCCTGGAGGTGAACGATGGGTAGCTGCAAACAAGCCTTTGCCTGGTGGTGCTTCATGCGCGAAGGGAGCGATGCCGACGACCTGCTCAGTGGGGCGGCGCAGATCGGCTATCAGGGTGTGGACCTGGTTCCGCGCGAGCATTGGAAGACGGTCAAAAAGCACGGGTTGGTGATCTCGTCCTTCAACGGGCACGACGCCATCCACGACGGTCTCAATCGCCCCGAGAACCGCGAGCGCATCGTCAAGCAGCTCAGAAACAATATTCTGGAAGCCATACACTGGCACATCCCCAACCTGGTTTGCTTTGCCGGCGACCGCTATGACATCCCCGCCAGCCAGGCGCAGGATATCTGCGCTGAGACTTTGTCTGAGGTGGCTGAGATGGCCGAGTCGGCGGGCGTCAACCTGGCATTGGAGATGCTCAACAGCAAGGTTGATCACCCCGGCTATGACGGCGACCACCTGGACTGGGTGGCGGGGGTGGTGGAACGGGTCAATTCACCGCGCGTCAGGCTGCTGTTTGACGTATATCACACCCAGATCATGGATGGCGACATCATCCGCGCCGTCGAGCGCTACCATCCACTCGCCTGCCATTACCACACCGCCGGCAACCCTGGGCGTAATGATTTGGATGACACCCAGGAGATCTTCTATCCGCCAATCATGCGCGCCATTGCCGCCACCGGCTACAGCGATTTCGTCTGTCACGAGTTCATCCCCAAAGGCGAGCCGGTCGCTGCGTTGCGCGCGGCGTATGAGCTGTGCGATGTCTGAGCGCTGAGCTGCGTGAAAATGGGAGATTGTGGCTGGGGCGGCTGCTGATCCTGATCGTGGTGGTCTGGAATGTGCAGCGCGCGCTGGCTTGAGAAGGCTGAGAATTTTTTAACTTACCGGCTGAATCAATCCAGCACGCCAGTATTAACAAACTCGGTCAGCTCGCCCACGCTGAGGTTGTCCAATCCCAGTTTCTCCACCGTGCGCCCGCGCCGCCAGTAGTCGGTGCGGTGGATGATGCACGCCAGGCGGATGATCGAATCCATCCCGCGCACCGAAACGCCGTAGTGCTGTCCCAAAGAGGCAATCGGCACCAGGCTCATCGGCACATCCTCAAAGATGTAGCGGTGGTTGAGTGTGGGCGGCGCCTTGATGCCGTAGTAACCGGGTTGGTTCTGGATGGCTTCGCGCAGATCTTCACCGGTGGTATCGTAAGCCAGCTTGAGCCATTCCATCGCCGTGCGCGCGCGCAGCCCCAGCGATGCCGCCACCGTGACCCGCTCGCGGTCCAGCGCCTCAAGCACACGCGCCACCGAGGTGGTCACGCCGTCGATGTAGAACTGGTAATCGCCGTGCGTGGCTTCAATCCAACCGGCATTGAGCAGCGAGAGCGCCGGGTGGAAGATGGCGCCCATGTTGTTTAATCCGGTCTGCAGCACGTTGCCGCCATCAATGAATTGCGGATAAGCCTGGCTGATCATCTCCAGCACCGCCTCGGTGCGGTTGGCGGGCAACGCTGCCAGCGGCACCGCTTCTTTGATGCGAAAAATGCGCGCCTGTGCCGGGCCGTCGGAGCGCGAGGCGTAGATGAAGGTTTCGGTTTCGGCCACGGTCACATCCGCCGTGCAGCCGTTGTCCATCAGCGTTTTGCGGAACTCAATCGCCCCGCAGGTTCGACCGGGGTGCAGCACCACCATCTGCCCATCGCGCAGGAAAGGAGCCGCATTTTTGGCGATCTCCGCATGGGCCGAGGATGGCACCACCACCATGATCATATCGGCATCTTGCAGCGCTTCTTTCATGTCCGCAGTGGCCAGTCTCAGATTCGCAAAGCCGTGCGGCCCGCCTTCGGGGCTTTCCAGCTCGATCCCACCCCGTTTTTTCAGCGCCGATATGTGATCGAAGGTGCGGTTATACAACACCACCGGGAAATCCAGCAGCGCCAGATGGGCTGCCATGGCTTTGCCGCCGTGCCCGGCGCCGATCACAGTGAAATGGATGGTTTTGGTCATGATGTTCTCCTCTCGGCCTCCAGGATTGGGGCCAGTCGTTCCGCTTCAGACAGCGGTTGATGATGCGCATCGACAGCCAGACAGGCGCCGCCGATGATACGCGTGACGATCCGCCCGCGCGCAAACGGGTTGTTGCGCAGGTGGGGCGCGTCCAGGATGCCGCTGGTCACCGCCCGCGCCAGGCTTGCCGGGTCGGCCAGCGGGTCGGCGGCGTCCGCCCTCGCCAGCTCGCGGATAGCCTGCAGGGTGCGCTGCGCTTCGGCTTTGATTTGCTCTTTGCGCGCCTGCACCGCCGGGTCCGCGGTCATGTCCGGCGCGCCGTTGAGCGCGTTTTCCACTGCCCGCCGCGCCAGACCGCAGGCTTCGATCACGTCCTCGGCGGTGGCAGCGTGGTGCGCCTCGGTGTGGCCGACCACATGCAGGATGTGCGGTCGGAGCGCCATTTGCACGTACACGCTGGCCGCCAGATGGGCGCGCGCCGCGGCGGGGTCCAGCGGATAGCTGAGCAGCCCGGTGCGCGTCTGCCGCCAGATGCGGAAATTCTCCCCTTCCAGCGGCGCAATCAGCTCCAGCACCGCCAGCATCTTGGCCAGGTCCATCGCGTCCGAATGACCCGGCGGGCTGTTGAACATCAACTGGGCAATGTAATCCCGCACCCCGAAGGCGCGCGCATTGTAGGCCGAGAGGTAGGCGGAAACGGCAAAGACCACGTCCGGGGCGTCGCGCATGCCCCAGTGATGTGACTCGTTCAGTTCAACCGGAATATCGTGCGCGCCGTACCAGGCCATCACCGCCTGATGCTCGCGGATCGAGCCTTCCAGGACCCACGGCCCGCGCCCATCCATCTGGTTGAACCAGTACAGCGGGATGGCGCACCAGGCGATCTGGATCGTCTCGATGTACATCTCCGCCAGCCGGATGAAATCATCGGTGCCGGAATAGGTGCGCATCAGCGGGAAATTTCCCGCCCGGCTGGCAGCGTACAGGCGGCGGTAATCCTCCGCCGAGCGCACCGGCACGCCACCCGCCCCGCGCCGCCGCGCATCCTGCCGCTCAGGGCGGTAGAAATTTTCCTGCGCGTCCTGGTCAATGCCCAGCGAGATCACGTCCAAGGCTGCAGCCTGTGCGATGAGCCCAATGCCGGCTTCGGTCTCGGCCATGGTGGGCAGGCCGAAATGGTGGCGCAGCAGCGGGAAGGGCGCCTTCCATTGGATGCGCTCCACGGTGGTCTGGGGATAATCTGCGGCCGAGCTGACCGCGCCGGATTGCCCCTTGAGAAAAGCCAGCACCGCCTCGGGCGGCTCGCTGCCGTCAAAACTGCGCTCGAAAAAGCCCATCGCCCTGGCGCGCTCAGCCACCGGTGGTGTGCCGCCGAAGGCGAAACGCACCCCGCGCGCGTGCAGGTCATCGGCAGCCTCGGCAAATTCGGCCAGCAGCCGTTCGCCGGTTTCGGGGGTCAGGCGGTAGGATACCCCCACCAGCTCAGCCCCTTCGGCGCGCGCCGCTCGCAGCAACTCTTCAATGGAAACCGCCGGCCCGAGGAACACCGTCCGCCAGCCGGCCGCCTCGGCCAGACGCAAAAAGTTCATCACCCCCGCCACGTGCACACATTCCCCCAACGCTCCTGCAACAACCGTTTTCATCAAGCCTCCTGAACGAAATCGGGTAAAAGAATCCTACCTTATGGTGAGGGGGTGAGATGATTATACCCTATGAGAGAAGCGCGAGTCGCGAATGGTTGGCAGGAACGCCTGGCGCGTAATGATCGCTTTGGAGAACCATTCTGCGGAAGATAATCATTTAAAGCTGAAAGCTGAGTACTCTGTCAACAAAGTTTTGCTATCCAAGCGCGGACAGACCCTTCCCGCAGGG
>CAZCBJ010000271.1:0-4527 GCA_964496705.1 uncultured Anaerolineaceae bacterium
AAGTCGGCGACGCGGTGCTACTTTCTGGCGTGTTGGTCACCGCCCGCGATACCGCCCACCGCTGGCTGATGGACAGCCTGATATCCCCACCGCACGGCCCTTCGCCTGAGGACGAGGCTGCCCTCGATATACTGCGCCCCTGGCTGGAGGGCGGGATCATCTATCACTGCGGTCCGCTGGTGTCCGAGCTCAGCCCGGGGCAATACCGCGTGCTGGCCGCCGGCCCCACCACCAGCCTGCGCGTCGAATCCCATACCCCCCCGCTGCTGCGTTATTTCCACCTTGCCGGGGTGATGGGCAAAGGGGGAATGGGCAACAACACCCTTCAGGCGCTGCGCGACACCCCAGCAGTTTATCTGCATGCTGTCGGTGGAGCGGCGGTGGTGTTGGCGCGCGCGGTGCGCGAAGTGCTGGGGGTGCTCAAACTCGAATTTGGCGCGCCCGAAGCCCTCTGGCTGCTGCGCGTGGTTGATTTTCCTGCCATCGTCAGCATGGACTCGCACGGCAACAGCCTGCACGAGGAAATCAGAAAAAATTCTGCGGAAATTTTAAATAAATTAGTGGAGTCTCAATAGAAATCCCCCTCCCGGGCGGGAAGGGGATTCTGGAACAGAAAGCGCAAGACAATCTCCTACGCCCTCACCCCACCTTCATAGAAGAAGGCCTCAGGATGGTAAGTGGAAATTCCATACGAGTCCCAACCGACCGGTGACTTGGGCCGCGGCAGGTTGCGCAGGTTTTTGTTGAACAGCAGCGGCGCCGGGCTTTCCAAAACCGAACCGATCGCTAGCGGGGTCTCCGCAGTCCAATCGAATATCTGCTGCCCGAGCGCCAGGCGCTCATCCTCATCCAGCGTGGCTTGCATGCCATCGAAAAGCTTATAAAGTTCCTTGATATAATCCGGCGGTTCCACCAGCCCAGCAGCGGTCTTATCTTCAGCTGCCCACCAGGTGGACCACAATGTGCTGGCTGTGCCGCTGGCCGCCGTGTTCATCGGAATGTACCAGTACATGGCGATGGGCAGCAGTAAATCAGTGCAGCAATCAGCATGCCACACGCCGCAGTGCACCTTGCCGTTGCGCATGCGCTCCTTGTACAGCGATTCCTGCTCTTCCTTGGTGGTTGATTTGATCCCCACCGCCTGCCAGTAGGAAACCACCATCTCGGTGAACTTGTGCGTGCTGGTGCCCACACGCGCGCCGGCATGCTCGATGTTGAAGGTCAGCTCGCTGCCGTCTGAGCGCTGGCGCCAGCCCTGTGCGTTGCGCTTGTCCAGGCCCATCTCATCCAGTAACTGATTGGCCAGCTCTGGGTCATACTGCGCCCAGGCTTCGCCGTACTTGGGTTTGTAGTACTTGGAAGCAGGCATCGGGCCCAGCTGACCCATGCGCGCCGTACCGTAGAACAGGCTCTCATTGATCTCATCGCGGTCAATCGCCACCGACAACGCCTTGATAAAATTGGGGTGCTGGATGATCTCGGTCAGACCGGGATCTTCCATCTGATGATGCTGCGGGAACAGGACATAACGGTCGGTCATGCAGGATAGGTAATCTCCCACCATAAAATTGGCTTTGCTCTCGTTCTCTTTGTAGAGCGGGTAATCGGCCACCGACACATCATGCGGCCCTACATAATCCAATTCGCTCTGCATCATCAGCAACTTGGCGCCTTCGGTGTTCTGCACATAGTCGTAGCGCAAATTATCCAGGTAGGGCAGCTGGTTGCCCTGCAGGTCAACCTTCCAATAGAAGGGGTTGCGCTCCCAGATGTAGAGACCTTCCTGCGGGCGGTCAATGATGATCCAAGCCGATAGGGTGGGATATTCCTTGTAATTATCCGGCCCCTGCCAGATGCCGATGCCCCAATCCAGGTTGCGCCAGAACAACGCCACCCAGTCGTCCACGCCCTGCTCAGCCACCATTTTGTCCAGCTCAGCCTGGTCCGTGAATTTATTGTGGAAGCGCTTGCCGTAATGGGCTGGCAGCAGCATGTCTGAGACGTGCCAGCGGGTCATGTTGTGCGGGAAGGCGCCAAAGGGTCCGGCAAAAGTGCATTTGAAGGTGAAATCATCCAGATATTCCACTTTCATGCGCTCGCCGCCGGTGCGGAACTCACTCGCCACCCCGCCTGACAGCTCGGGGTTGTTGGAAACATCCTCCCACCAGAAACGCATATCCTCAGCCGTCAGCGGTTCGCCATCTGACCATTTCATCCCCTTACGCATGTGGATGGTCCACACTTTGCCGTCCGGAGAGGATTCCCAGGACTCAAAAATGTTGGGCACGATCGTGCGCAGGTCCAGATCGCTAAAGGTGAGCATGCGCTCGGCGTTCAGGCCGTAATTGCTCACGAACCACACCGGATCAAAGTGCAACATACGCAGCTCGCCGCCGTAAACGCCAATCGCCTCACGCCCACCAACCACCACGGGCGTTTCAGGCAGACGCTCATCCACCGGTGGCAGGCTGCCGGCAGCCACCCGCTCAGCCAGCAAAGCTGGCTCGTTGCGTTTGGTGGGCACTTCCACCGTCACCTGCACCTGTTTCTCAACCACCACCTCCTTGGTCACCTCCACCTGCTTTTCAACCACCTGCGGGGTGGGCGCTACGGTGGGCGCGCATGCCGCCGCCAGCCCCCCTGCCGCTGCCAGAGCGGAATACTTCAAGAAGGTTCGGCGTGTTAGCGTTCGGTTCATTCATTCCTCCAATCGTTTATCACAGATTTGGTTTGTAATCAATGCCTTCCCCCATGATCCGGCAGAAAGCCCGGCCAGACTTCACTGCCCGTTGCCCCAAAGATGAGGCTATTCTTAGTTAATTGGTTATTCCTCCTTTCGTAAAAAAACCGGCTGGTGGTAAATCACCGCCTTCACTCACAGAGTGAAACGCGGTTCAGGAGATTTCAGAGAGAAAGGGATGGCGAAATAAGGGAAAAAGAAAATCAGTGGTACGTACCAGTTATATTATATTGAAATCCAAAACGAGAGTCAATAGTTTTTCAAAGCAACCATCGCCCTTGGATGGCTGCCTGGAAACCAGTTGGCTAAACAGACCGTTTGTCCTTTGGATAAATCCATCCATTCACGCCGAACAGCCCCAATCACCTTTTTTTGGCATAAATCCTGCACAGTATAGGGCATGAGCAAGAAAACTTTCCCCACCTCCCTTGCCCTTGTGGCATTGCTGTTTTGCCTGAGCCTCCTGCTCGGCTGTGCGCCAAAACCCTCCCCCGACCCACTGCCCAAGCTGGCACCCGCGCCCCTGGCCACCCCGCTGGCTGACCCGCGCGCCCAGGCCATTGCCCAGACATTGGAATCGGTCGCCTCGCAGCGCGAGGATCTGCTCGCCTTCATGATCTATGAAGTGCGCGTCATCAGCGTGGACTTCTCTGAGGACGGCGGTCTTGCATTGGTCTGGTTGGAATGGATTGACCCGGAATCGGGCGCCGTTCTACCGGGCGAGCAGGGATTGGCCATTGCCACCCTCAGAAAAGAGGGTGGTTGGAAACTCACTTTCCAGCCGGACAAAGACTGGAACAAATTGCTCCAATCTATTCCCGAATCGATGCTCAGCCAGGAGCTGCGCCTGCGCTACACCCCCAAAGAACAGGCCGTTCAGAAGGGCGCCAAAGTCTTCAAGGGATACCGCCTGCCGTGGGAAAGCGGCAAGGCCAAGTACCTTACCGGCAGCATCGGGCATGTCTTTACATATAAAACCTGCCCCGCAGACTGCCTGTACGCATTTGACTTCGCTGACGGAACCATGTTTCCCGTCCTGGCTGCCAAAGGCGGGCGGGTCAAATATGCCGTCTGGCGTTATCCCAACGGTTTCCGCAATAAGACCAACTTCCTGGTGCTTGAAGACACCACCACCGATCCGGTCACCTATCAGGTCTATTACCATCTCGCCCAGGACAGCATCCCGCCCGCGCTGCGCACCCCCGGAGCCAGGGTGCAGCAGGGGCAATTCATCGGCAATGCCGACAACACCGGCGCCAGCACCGGCCATCACCTGCACTTTCACGTTCACACCAATGCCAATTATTTCTGGGGCCGCTCGGTGGACATTGTATTTGACGATGTGCCAGTCAATGGCGGTCGCCCGCGCACCTGCTATGAGTCTCGCGCTTATGCAAATTACGGTTCCCAGTGTCTGGATAAAAATCTTTACATCTCCGGAAATTCCGACCGGGACGTGCCCACAGCCGGTATTTCCAAACCGGTCAATGACGCCGTGATCAAAACCCGTAAACTCACCATCAAAGGCTGGGCAAAGGACGATTCCGGCATCCGCTCCATCCAACTCTACTGGACGGTCAACGGCGAATGGCAGCCGCTGGGCAACCCGCTGAAGAAATCCCCGTTCACCTTCACCACCGACCTGTGCCAACTCGAAATCCCGGACGGCGATTTCTTTATCCATGTCAAAGCTGTCGACCGCTACGGCAAGGAGTCCGACGAGCTGAGCGGCATCACCCACCTGGTCAAGCAGTACGACTGCAACCCCACCCCCACGCCCACCGAGA
>CAZCBJ010000272.1:0-4456 GCA_964496705.1 uncultured Anaerolineaceae bacterium
AAGTTGGAGTAATCTTCGTCGGCGGCCATTTTGGCTGAGAGACGGCCGGCCATCGGGAAGGCGCTGATCCCGCAGGCGCCGATCAGCGGATTGATCTTGCCGCCGGTGACCACCGCCATCAGCTTGCCGAACAATAGACCCGCCACCGTGTCCAGCACGAAGGCCAGCAGACCCAGCACCAGCACGCCAAGCGTCTGCAGATTGATGAACTTGACGCCGGTCATCGTCGCGCCAATGGCCAGACCCAGGAACAGCGTGGCGATGTTGATGATCTCGTTTTGAGCGGTCTTGCTCAGCCGGTCCACCACGCCGACCTCTTTGAGCAGGTTGCCGAGCATCAGGGTGGCGATCAGCGGTGCCGCCGAAGGCGCCACCATGCTGACAGCCACGGTGACGATGATCGGGAAGGCGATCACCACCTTCTTCGACACTGGCCGCGGGGAGTAATCCATGCGAATCAGCCGTTCTTTGCGCGTGGTCAGCAGGCGCATGATCGGCGGCTGGATGATCGGGATGAGGCTCATGTACGAATAAGCCGCCACCGCGATCGGCCCCAGCAGGTGGGGAGCCAGTTTGGAGGTGACGAAGATGGCTGTCGGTCCGTCGATGGCGCCGATCACGCCGATGGAAGCCGCCTCATTCATTTTGAAGCCCAGCAGGGTTGCCAGGATCAGCGTGAAGTAGATGCCGAATTGCCCTGCCGCGCCCAGCAGCACCATGTGCGGCATGGCCAGCAGCGGGCGGAAGTCGATCATCGCGCCCACCCCGACGAAGATCAGCAGCGGGAACAGTTCGGTGGCGATGCCGGCTTCGTAGATGACCTTCATGAAACCATCGTCATACACCGACATGCCCAGATTGGCCAGGATGCAGCCGAAGCCAATCGGCAGCAGGAGCACCGGCTCGTATTCCTTGACCACCGCCAGGAAAATCAGCACACAGCCCGCCAGGATCATGACCGCATTCTGCCAGCCAAACGAAGTGAAGCCGACCATCAGGTCATTGAGCAGTTGGGTAAAATCCATGCCTGGCTCCTTAGGCTTCGAATTCCATCAGCACTTGTCCGTGCCTGACGGTATCGCCCACGGACACGCGGATGGCGGTAATTTTTCCAGCACGCGGCGAGCGGATGGCGTTCTTCATTTTCATCGCTTCCAGAACACACAGCTCCTGTCCAGATTCCACGGCTGCGCCTTCCTTCACAGCGATGGAGAGGATCACCCCCGGCAGCGGCGCAGGCACGGCATTGGCTCCTGCAGCGGTCAACGGGGCGGGCGCAGCGACGCGCGGTGCGACCGGTGCGGAAGGAGCTGCCACGGCTGGGGCTGGCGCAGGCGCGGCAGCCGCCTCTGCGGGCATCACCTCGAAGCGCTGTCCATCCACAAGGGCAATCACCGGACGGGCGTTGATGTCCTGGATTTCCACCTCGAATGTTTCATTATCAACTTTTACAATCATTTTCATGGGTTACCTTCCTCTCGCCTTGCGGCCGAACAGGTTGGCGCGCTGGTTCAGACTGCTTGCGCGCAGGACCGACTGCCAGGCATTGACCGCGCCCCGGTCGGGCGAAGCGCTGACCCGCGCGCGTTGCAGGGTCAACGCGGCAGCCACCGCAATCGCGGCTGCGCGGCGTTTCTTGTCGGCGCTTTGATCTGCCGGCAGGCTTTCCACCGCGGCTGCGGTTTCACCGGATTCTTCCAGCTTTGTTTCTTCGCCCTGTTTTCCGGCTCCTTTGGAGCTCAATCGCACCAACAGTTCCATTAATCCCCACAGCAGCAGGATGGCGATAAACACCAGTCCCATTCCGATGACGGATATGAGCAGGGCATTGGGGAGATTTTGCATGTCTGCGCTCCTCTCGCCGGCTAAACCGGCATGTTGCCGTGGCGGCGCGGCAGATTGGTGACAGCTTTGTCGCGCAGCACTTCCAGCGCAGCGATCAAGCGCTGGCGGGTTTCGCGCGGTTCGATGATTTCGTCAATCATCCCCACGCTGGCCGCGGTGTAAGCGGTCAGGAACTTATCGCGGTACTCCTGAACCAGGCGCGCGCGCTCGGCTGCCGGATCTTCGGCGGCCTCCATCTGCTTGCGGTACAGGATGTTGACCGCGCCTTCGGGACCCATCACCGCAATCTCGGCGCTCGGCCAGGCGAAAGCCAGGTCGGCGGCCAGCGGGCGGCTGCTCATCACGATGTATGAACCGCCGTAAGCCTTGCGGGTGACCACGCTGATCTTGGGTGTGGTCGCTTCAGAATAGGCATACAGCAGCTTGGCGCCGTGGCGGATAATGCCGCGGTGTTCCTGTCCCACCCCCGGCAGGAAGCCGGAGGAATCGACGAAGGTGATCAGGGGAATGTTGTAGCAATCGCAGAAGCGCACGAAGCGGGTCATCTTGTCGGCTGCGTCCAGGTCAATCGCCCCGGCCATCACGCTGGGTTCCTGTGCCACCACGCCGACCGACATGCCGCCCAGGCGCGCCAGACCGATGACCGCATTGGGAGCGAAGCCCTGGAAAATCTCCAGGAATGAGCCGCGGTCCATCACCCGCTCAATGACTTCGTGCATGCTGTAGGCGGTGCCCCAGTCCTGCGGGACGATGTGGTTAAGCTCTTCGTCCATGCGCATCGGATCATCGTCCGACGGCACAACGGGCGGGCTGTCGACATGATTGGAGGGTAGGTAGGTCAATACGCGGCGCGCCAGGCTGATGGCGTCCTTTTCAGTGACAGCCGTCAGGTGGGCCAGGCCGCTGGTGGTGTGATGAGCGGCTGCGCCGCCCAGGGTTTCCATGTCGACGATTTCACCGGTGACCGATTTGATCACCTCGGGGCCGGTGAGGAACATGTAGGATTGCTTTTCGACCATGATGATGAGGTCGGTGAGGGCGGGAGAATAGCTGGCGCCGCCGGCGCAGGGGCCGAAGATGATGCTAATCTGGGGGATGATACCGGAACAGAGGGCGTTGCGGCGGAAAATCTGCGCATAGCCGTAGAGACTGCCGACGCCTTCCTGGATGCGCGCGCCGCCTGAGTCGATCAGGCCGATAATCGGCACGCCGCTTTTGACCGCCAGGTCCATGGCTTCACAAATCTTCTGACCCTGCATTTCGCCCAGCGAGCCGCCAATCACGGTGAAATCCTGCGCGTACACATACACCATGCGCCCGTCCACCTTGCCGTATCCAATGACCACGCCGTCGCCGTAATATTCTTCCACATCCGGGTTGCGCGGGACGATGAATGTCTCAATTTCCTGGAATGTGCCGGGATCCAGCAAAGCTTCGATGCGCTCTCGGGCGGTCATCTTGCCCCTGGCGTGCAATTTAGCGATGCGGTCTTCGCCGCCGCCTTGCAATGCTTTGGCGCGCCGCTCGCGTAATTCTAGAATTCGGGGATCTTCTTCAGGCATTTTTCCTTCCTTTTTGTTTTCCAGCCCTCATCCCTGCCCTCTTACCCGCTCACTTCCCCGGGTGGGGAAAGAGGAGGGGCAGCAGGGCAGAGATGAGGCAAAGAGGGTGTTGCGGTTGATCAGACGAGAATTTCGTCCGGAACCTTCATTTCATAGTTGGCGTCGATCAATTCCTGGGGGATATTGTCAAAGACCAGGTCGGTGCCGGTCATATCGCGCACGTAGTTCTTGACCACTTTATCCCAGTAGGCCTTGTTGACATAGTAGACGCGCGCGCCGCCCAGCTCATGCTGTACTTCGGGCCAGGGATAGGAGGGCTGCGCCATGCCCAAGCCCCAGCGGTGCCAGCCGTTGTAGCTTTCGTAGGTGGCCCACCATTCCTTGTTGCCCAGAATTTCGAAGCCGTAGTAGGCTTTGGCGTAGTACATCACCGCGCCGATGCGCCCGCCGCGGATCAGGGCCATGGTGTGCAGGCTGATGTTGACATCCTGGCTGACCAGGCGCCCGTTGGCAAATCCAGCCCAAACGCCATCAATCAAGCCGACCAGCACATAGGGATCCTTGAGGCGTTTGCGGTACCAGCCGATGATCTCGGCATAGACGCGCGCGCCGACCACATCATAGAAGTCATAATCCACTTCCATGATTTTCTTCATGTATTCCATCATTTTGGGGGCTTCCTCGAGGCGCGCCTCGCGGATGTACATCTTGCGCCCGTCTTTGAGGGTGATCATCGCGCCCGGCCAGGGTTTGATGTCCATCGGGGGCGCCTGGAGCAGCGCTTCGATCTCGCGCACATCCAGGGTGATCTTTTCCTCGGTTACTCTCTCGGGGGGTTCAACGTGCATGGGGATTTTCTCCTGTGAAAAAAAAGATTTGGGTTGATCCCACCCCCGTTTAGGCGGGGGCGGGAATGAATCCGTCAGGAAAGGCTTTCTTTGCTGATCTTGTTCAATTGTTCGACGTGCTTGGGATTGTAAGCGTCGCCGAAGCGGGTCTTGGGCATGGCCGCTTTCTTGGCCATCAGCTCCTCGTATTCGCCGTCTTCC
>CAZCBJ010000273.1:0-4452 GCA_964496705.1 uncultured Anaerolineaceae bacterium
TCGACACCCCTGTGGTGATCATCCTCAGCAACGGCTGGCCGGTGGAAGTGTACGCGGACGTGGTCGAGCAGGAAGGCGTCATCTGGCGCAAGATACGCACCGCAGACGGAGTGGAGGGCTGGGTCTGGGATGCGCTGCTGGCCACCGCTACGCCAAAACCCAATTGGTAAAATAAATTTTTTCCGCTTAAATAGCAGTTGGATTTTCACCTGACCATCAGGTGAAAATCCAACGCTTGAATAGATCGTGAAGGTATCAGGAACGCGACATGCGCATGCGGCGGATGAAGAAGATGATCGCCACGAGCAACATGGCCAGACCGACAAGCATCGGCAAACCAACCTCGTCCGCAAAGCCGGTGGTTGGCACCTGGCTGGGCGTGGGGGTCACCGGGGTGCGTTCCTGGGCTGATTGGGTCAAGAGCGCTGCCAGGGTCTGTGTGCGCGCATTCAAATCAGCCGACACGGCCGGAGTGTCAGCCGCAGGCGTAGAATCAACGGCTTCTTCGGTGGGCGCTTCGGTGGCGGTGGCGATGGCCACCACGGGCGTCGGGCTGGGAAGCGGCGTGTTGGTTGACGTGGCAGTCGCCATCTTTATGGCTATTGCCGTTCCAGCGTTCTGCGTGGCAGCCAGCGAGGTGGCTGTATTCTGGGCATTGATCTCAGCCGCCTGAGCCTGGCGGGCGGAATTCCGACCGGGCAGGATGACCAATCCGACCAGAATCAAGACAATCAAAGCCAGCACGCCAATCCCGCCGATCACGCCAACCGCAATCAGAAAATTGCGGTTGCTGTTCGATTTGGGCTGTTGTACCTCAGGAGCCTGGGGTTCTTCTTCGAACGTTTCGTATGAATTATCATTGAAATCGGTCATACGCTTCTTCTCCAATCTTTATGTATACAGATTATTCTAGCACATCTAGGTTCACAAGAGGAACCACAACACGCTGGTCATTTTGCAGGCGCACCAGGGCTGTTTCGGCGTGCAGGCCGTTCGGCAGGATGGAAACACCTTCATTCACTTTCTCAATCACGCCCACCTGACCAATATAAGGTGGAACACAAATCCTCACCGTTTGCCCACCCGTGAACTCAACACTCTCAGGCGGCTCTTCTCCGACGGAAGGCAGGGGGATGACAATTTCGGGTCTGTCGCCGGTCGCCGTGTTCCAGGACATGGCATTCAGGCAGGCTTCGCGTTTCTCATTGGTGGAGAGAATCCGGTAGGCTTGCGCATTCATCGGCGCTTTGCCAAACCCATCAATGACAATGATCGGGAAAGAACACGAACTTGCCACGGGAATCAACTCGGCTTTCATCGTGCCCAGGATGAGACCCCGTAACGGCAAGTCATTGGCCATGTGCAACGCAGCCGCCTCACCGCAGTGACCGGTCAGGATCACCGCGCCACGCATGCTGACATCCAGTCGGGCGCTGGTCAACTCATCTTCGGCAGTCTTTGAAAGATTGATCATCAATCCCGAGTTCACCTGACGGTTTCCCCACATCCCCTGCACCAGCAATCCGTGGTTGGCCACCACCGCCCCGCGGTCTGCGATAATTTCTGTGACCATCCCGTTGAATCCAGCCTTCACCTGCAACACCACACTCTGCGTTTCGATCATCACCGAACCGCCGGTGATGGAAACCACCTGCCCATCCACCGGCGAGCGCAGCACACGCGGTAAGATGCCCTCGGTCTCAGCGATGATGTCGCCTTTCTGAATCGGGTCACCCACTCGAAAAGCCACCGCCCGTTCCGCATCACCCGGCTGCAGGATGCCCAGCGAACGGCGCACATTCAACAACACATGCTGACCTTCGGTGTTGGTCTCGGCAATCACTTCGGAGGCTGAAACTTTCTGCCCGGTTCTCACCAGAACCCTGCCCGGATGGGGCAGCAGCCGTGCCCGTCGGATGGCGGTGAGGGGGAGGATATGGGTGGTGGGAGCTAACATGGCATTGATCTCTCAGCGGATGGTTGCAAATTTTGTGCCAGCATCAGGCGGTAAAGGCTGCCGCCCATTTTTTGAGCAGATCCCTGCGGCGAGATGCGTCGCCGGGTAAATATATCGGACGTCCACGGGCGTCAATCACCGCGCCGCAAATTCCGCCCACAATGCGGTAACTGGTGGCAGAGTTCGTCCGCGCCGGGTCCAGCATCAGGCGGCGCAACGGCTGGAAATGGATGGTGGCAGCCTGACCGGGCTTCAATGGCAACGCGGTCAATGTCCCTTGACGCACTTCGTAGCGCTGCTCCTCGCCGCCCTCGGGTTCAAGGCGAACGCGCAGGATGGGTGTGCCATATCGCGCATCGCTGGTCGGCGAAATCACCCAGGCCAGGTTTTGAAATGCGCCGGACTCCAGCACCTGCACCGGCAAAAGAGAATTGAATTTTGCCACCGCACCCAGTGTGGATAACAGCCCATTTTGATCCATAACCACCATCGTGATCCCGTTTGGCTGTAAACCATCCAGGATCATCAACAGGCTCTGGGCAGGCGTAGGCGCACGGCGAAGCGCAGCACCGCTTGCCAGAATAGGCTCGAAGGAGCGAGGCATGTTCGGCCAGCGCTTCAGCATTTGCCGCATTGCCAGATTCATCGCCTGTCGGGCGAGCGCCTGCTCCAGCGCCAGCGTTTCCTGGTTCATGGGAATGCTGGCAGGATAAAGCAGTTTTTGGGCAATGTAATCTTGAACAACATCCAATGGTATGTGCATCGGCAGCCATTGGGCAAATTCTTCCAACCGGCTCTGTTGAGCCACGCGCCCGGCACCACCGCCTACACCGAAGGGGAACACGTTCAAAGCCAGCTTTCCAGCTTCGGCTGCCGCCAGGACCGTTGAATTGGATCCCACATCCAGGTTCATAAATCTGACTGAGAAAGGTGATCATGCGTCCAAAAGCGTTGGCAGCCGGCAGCGGAGGGGTGGCACATTGCACGCTGAGGTCCTGCAGTCCGTTCATCTGCCGCAGGCGCATTTGTGTGACCACGCCCGCTAAGACCTCTTGCGCCGGGCCCAATGCTTCCGCATCGATTGCCGGGCGGATGTTCGGTGCGGTATGCACCACAGCGTATTTCTGCAATCCGTCCTTGATCTTCTTCTCCAGGGCGCGGTTGCCAGCGAACAACACTTCCGGCCGCCGGTTGGCAGGCAGAATACGGTAACTCAGCAACGCCAACTCTGCCACACGCAGAACCGACCGGGAGGCTCCCTCATCCACCCCGCCAGCCAGGATGATCAGGTTGGGTTGGGCTCGTAAAACAGCATCCAGTTGGGCTTCCCGGCGGCGCGGGTCGTTGAGCCCGATCACCTCCATCACACGACCATACGTGGTATATGCAAGCCGTTCCGCGCTCTCCAGGGTAACTTCTTCCAATAATCCCGCCACCACAAATTTCAACTCAGGTCCGGTGGAAAAAGTGAGCACCAGGCGGTCCACACCGCTGCCGTCGAATTGAGATGGGATGACCAAACCGCCTTCGCTGTTCAAGATCAGCCGCCCGGTGATCTGCTGTAATTCACGCACCGCCTGGTGGACGCCGGTCAGCACATTATGAAAAGGCGCATTCGCCGTGTTTGGACCTTCACCCACTGCGATGAAGCGGTAATGCCCTTCAACCACATCCAGCAGGACGGCTCGGGTATTCACGGAACCCAATTCGATCGCCAGGATTGATTCTGCATTAATGATGGAGCTGCTCATAACGATTATCGACCTCTAGATGAGGGAAATGAAGAAGTTCTTGAGAAAATCAATTCGCTCAATCAATGCAGTCAGAGAAGACGCAAAAATTCCGGCAAACAGTGCGCCCAGGGTGACAGCAATGAAGAATTGGCCAATCCGCGCCAGCGTTGAAATCCACGGTTTCCGCGCAGGCGCCTGATTGGGTTTGGCGCTACCGCCAAAATGAAAATAAGCCAGCGTGGAAATGGTGCCCAGCAGAATGAATACACCACCTCCTAACTGGATGAAGGGAGATACCCGATTGGCGGCGGCAGCTCGTAAATCAAACAGGTTCACAATCGCCCAACTTTGACCGAGCAAAGTGCCGGTGACCGCACCGGTGATAATGATCGCCGCACCCGCACCAACCAGATAGGCCATGGAGACATTCCCCAGATTGGAAAAACGCGGCACCAGTTTGAAAAGCAACAGAATGCCCAACACCAGTGGCACCGCCACCTGCAGGATCGCCCCGTTGATCAGGGGATCAACCAGGCGGGGAAGGAGAACTTGATAGATCACCAGGGTAAGCACATAACCAGCCGAAACACCAACAAAAATATTCGCTGCAATACGAAAAAGGATATTGTCGCCAAACAAATAACTGAACACCAACAGCGTCAGGAGTAACCCCACAATCGTCCAAATTAAATCTGCGATATTCACGTTACACTTTTCTCCTGGTTCGTGGGCGGGCTAATGAGCGGTTGACAATTTGCACAA
>CAZCBJ010000274.1:0-2418 GCA_964496705.1 uncultured Anaerolineaceae bacterium
TCGGCCGGCCGCGCTCTTCCACCTCGGCGGCTACGCCGGCCACGTGATCGGCGCGTCGCGCGGTGACCACGACCGCCGCGCCGGCATCAGCCAGGCCAAGCGCCAGCGCGCGCCCGATGCCGCTGGTGCCTCCCACCACCACCGCCACGCGCCCCTCGAGGCTGAACAGCGGCAGCGTCATGCGGATGTCCCGTCCGTCATCGTCATCTCCGGTGTCGCTGGGCCCGTGCCTGACGTGACGCCGGGCGGGGCCCTGCCCCGCCGGGTCTGACATCATCTGGTGAAGCCCGTCACTTACGGTACCGCAAGCCGTGCCCGTACGCGAAGAGCGGCGACGCTGCCGGAGCCGCGCCCCCCGGGCCGACGTTCAACGGCACCTGGACCATCGACCGCGGCCACGAGTGACTCAGGCGACCCGTCGGATTGAAGCGGCCGAACAGCACGTCGGCGACCCCGTCGCCCTCGGTGCCCGGCAGCCACGCCGCGACGATCGCGTCGGCGTGATCCAGAACGGGCTCCAGGATCATCGGGCGTCCCGACAGCAGGACCACGACCGTCGGCACGCCGGCGGCCTTGACGCGGCGTACCAGCGCGACATCGTCCGGATCGAGCGACAGGTCCTTCCGGTCGCCCTGCATCTCGGCGTACGGCGCTTCCCCGATGACGACCACCGCGACGCGGCTGCCGGCCGGCACGTCGCCCGTCGCCGTGTACGTCACCGCCGATTTCGGCACCGCCTTGCGGACCGCCTCGAGAATGGTGGTCCCGGGGGTGATGGCACCGCGGGAGCCCTGCCAGCTGATCGTCCACCCCCCGCACTGGGTGCCGATGTCATCGGCTGCGCGCCCCGCCACGACGAGGCCCGCGGCGCCGGGGTCGAGCGGCAACACGTCGTTCCGGTTCGTGAGCAGCACCAGCGACTCGCGCACGGCCTGCCGCGCCACGTCGCGGTGCGCCGCCGACCCGACCGACGCGAGCAGCGAGGGATCGCCGAACGGCCGCTCGAACAACCCCATCTGGATCTTGATCGTGAGGATGCGCCGCACCGCATCGTCGATCCGCGCCATCGGTACGCGGCCCTCGGCAGCCAGGCGCTTCAGCGTCGTGAAGAACTCGCGGTACGTGTCGGGCACCATGACCATGTCGATGCCGGCATCGATGGAGGCCTGGATCTGGTCCGCGTAGCTGCCGGGCAGCTGGTTGATCGCCTTCCAGTCCGACACGACGAATCCGGTGAAGCCCAGCTCGCCCTTGAGCACCGTGGTCAGGAGGTACTTGTGGCCGTGCATCTTGACGCCGTTCCAGCTGCTGAACGACGCCATCACCGTGCCCGCGCCCGCCTCAATCGCCGCGACGTAGCCTGGCAGGTGGACGCGGCGCAACGTGGCCTCGTCGACGCGCATGTCTCCCTGGTCGATGCCGTTGACCGTGCCGCCATCACCGACGTAGTGTTTGGCCGAGGCCAGCACGGCGCCAGGCGCCGCGAGGTCGACGCCCTGGAGGCCGCGGACCGCCGCCGCGCCGAGTTCCGCGGTGAGTTCCGGCGTCTCGCCGAATCCCTCGTAGGTGCGTCCCCACCGCTCGTCCAGGGGCACCGCCACGCACGGCGCAAACGTCCAGTGCATCCCGGTGGCAAGGACTTCGCGGGCGGTGATGCGGGCAGTCTCCTGCACCAACGCCGGATTACGCGTGCAGCCCAGTCCGATGTTGTGGGGGAACATCACGGCACCGCGGACATTGTTGTGGCCGTGCACGGCGTCGATGCCGTAGAGCAACGGAATGGCGAGACGGGTCGCCAGGGCATGCCGCTGCAGCCCGGTGACGAAGTTCGCCCATCCCTCAGCGGAAATGTCGGCAATCTCCGATCCGCCTCCGCTCAGGACCGAGCCGATGAAATAGGTGCCGATGTCATCGGGCGATGCCAGAAACGTGTGGTCGGGCTGTGTCATCTGCCCGACCTTCTCGTCGATCGTCATGCGCGCGAGCAGGTCGTCGACACGCTCGGCCACGGGGCGGCGGACGTCGAGGTACGGGGCGGCGGGCAGCCGCCCCTGGGCGGTCAGAGCAAGTGCGCTGGCGACGAAGAGGCCGATCGCCGGAAGCCAGGGTCGTCTGAACATGCCGGTTCTCTCCTGGGGCAGCAGGATTATAGCGCCGACGCGTTCACGTCACGAACAATTGACGCACCGTCGAGCATCTCCGGGCAGCGGCTGAACAGCAATTGGCAACTATTCAGTTGACAGGGTCGGAAACATGGCGCTATAAGAGTGCCGGTCACTACAGTTCGTGTGCCAAACAAACACACGCTGTTCCGGACCGCGTGGTGACGCTCGCGCTGACTGGCCGGACTCCCCCGCACCCACCCCCGGGGGCTGCCGGCGGCTCGGGGCCGACTTTGGGATCCTGGGGACTGTCGGT
>CAZCBJ010000274.1:2442-4447 GCA_964496705.1 uncultured Anaerolineaceae bacterium
ACCCGCAGCTTGGCCACGCCTCATCGCACCATCGCCGACCGGTGCCCCCGCGGGATCGCCTGTGTCGTGGCGCGCGCAATCACCGCCGGCGCGAATCGAGGACGCGGCGGATAGCGCGGATGTGATCGGGCGTGCTGCCGCAACAGGCACCAACGATCCGCGCACCCGCCGCGATCAAGGGCTCCACGCCGCGCGCCATGTCGTCCGGCGACTCGCGGTACACGAGCGTCGTCCCCTCGAGGACGGGTTGCCCGGCGTTCGGCTGCGCCATGATCGGCAGCGCCGTGACTGCCCGGTACCGGGCCACGGCGTCGCGGGCCCGGGCCATGTCCATCGAGGTGCCGCAGTTCAGGCCCACCATGTGCGCCCCATGCGCCTCGAGGAACGCGGCCGCCCGTTCCGGATCGACGCCCATCATCGTGCGGAACGTCGAGCCATCCAGCGTCATGTCGTAGGCCAGCGAGCCGATCACGCAGGGCGCGCCAGCCTCGATGGCAGCCAGCACGGCGAGTCCCAGCTCCTCGAGGGAGGTCTGGGTTTCGATAATGATGGCGTCCACGCCGCCGGCCACCAGGGCGCGGGCCTGTTCGTCGAAGGCGGCCCGCACGTCCGCGGGCTCGGCCTCGCCAAACGGCACCAGCAGCCCGCCGAACGGGCCGATGTCGCCGATGACGTACCCGTCGCGGTCGGCGATCGCCTCGCGCGCGATCTCCACCGCCGCCCGGTTGATCGCGGCCACCTCGCCGGCCAGGCCGTGGCGCGCCAGCATGATCTGCGACGCGCCAAACGTGTTGGTCAGCAGGCAGTCCGTCCCGGCGTCGACGTACGCGCGCTGGATCGCCAGCACGCGGTCGGGGTGCGTGAGGTTCCAGGCATCGCCGCTGGCGCCGGGTTCGAGCCCCGCCGCCATGAGCTGCGTGCCCATGGCGCCGTCGGCGAGCAGCGGTCGCAGGAGGATGGCATCGAGCAGCGGACGTCTCACGGTCGCCTCCCTGTCACGGTCGGATGCGGGTGCGTCGGCGACGGCTTCTCCGGCCGCTGGACGTCGCAGGGTTCGACGCACGCGTCACACGGCGTCGCACCGCGTACGGCCCGCCGCGCATCGCTGGTCACACCGAAGACGGCCAGTTGCGACTTGGTGGGCCGCAACGTCCCCGACTCGATGACGTCGACCACACCCGGCCACGGCGCGTCGACGGTTCGTCTCAACACCCCAAGCAGGCGGCCCTGCTCGGAGACGTCCCACCCGGGGTACCCGGGACTCAGATGGGCCGTCACGACGCACCCCTGGCCGGCGGCCCACCTGTCGAGGCGCGACGCGACGGCGGCCATCAGGTGCTCGACGACGGCCGCGCCGTAGGTTTCGAGGAAGAAGTACTCGTCAGGCTTGTCCGCCAGCCACAACGCCCGGGCCTGCGCTTCGAGTTCGGGCCCGGCCCCGACGGCAACAAGACATGCCGCGTGCGCGCCGGACGCGCCGAGCCCCTCACGCAGCGCGCGCCCAGTAAGCCGCACATCCTCGATGACGACGCCATCCTCACGAATCTCCAGCGACCGCGCAAGCCGGCCGTACACCCACGGCCGCCCTTCGCGCCGGTACCACGCCCTCGTCTGCCAGGTCAGTTCGGCCGCGCGGCCGGTCAGCGGCGCCTCCGCCGGATACCCCAGCAGCCGCGCGTACTCAGGTTCCGCGACGGCGACGTCGGGCCGGGTCTCGGCGAACTCCATAGTCAGGCGCACCGATCGCGGGCAGCGCCCGCGTCGAACTGACAGCCCTCGGCGAAGTAGTCGAAGAAGCGGGGGTGCGCCTCCAGCCGGCAGTGCTCGGCTCGCGCCGCGAGGCGCTCGAGGACTTCTCGCCGCGACACCGACTGCAGGGCGACCGAGGCGCCTTCGATCGCCGCATTGCCAACCAGCGTGACGCGCGACGGTGGCAGCGGGATGAGGCCGATGCGTGCAGCCGACTCGGCACGCAGGGCGCCGCCAAACCCGCCGGCCAGGTAGA
>CAZCBJ010000275.1:0-4358 GCA_964496705.1 uncultured Anaerolineaceae bacterium
GCAGACGGCAATCTGATCATCTTCGGCACCCGGCATGATTTTCAGATGCAGATATCCCTGATAGTTATATTTGGTGCGCAGGATTTCGGCAGTATCCAGCAATTTGTCTTGCGTGCGCATCCCACCGCCCGCAATTCCGGATGATATGAAAGCACCCTCAATAAATCCGGCTTGGGTCAGTTCAACCACCCATTGCGCCATTTCTTCAGGGGAAAAAGTGACTCGACGAAAATCCCTACCTGCGCGAGTACCGCAGTAATTGCAGTTCCTTTCACAAGCTGAGGTGAGCATGGTCTTCAGGATGGGAACACGCCGCCCATTGGGCAAAGCGGCCATGTGAATGGGCAGACCAGCACGGCCAGCCGCAGGGCAGGGTGGATTGGCGACCAAAACATGGAAATCCTCGTCGGCTTCGCCTGCAACGTGTTCAGCCATCGCTATCAGACTGGATAATCCTTCCATAATTCTATTATAGAACTATTATTCTACCTGTCAATACCTTTTAAACTCAAAACCCCCTCCCTGACTCAGAGAGGGGGCTTTGAGATTTATTGTTCAGGCGCTTTCCAGGTTTGAGCCAGCCATTAGCAGGCCAAGTTTCTCGCGGGTGGCTTCCTCCGTAGGGAGCGTGGCGACAATTTCACCGCGATACATGACGGCGATGCGATCGGCCAACGCTAAAATCTCATCCAATTCCGCCGATACCAGCAATACGCCAATCCCTTCATCCCGCATCAGCACAATTTCCTTATGAATGTACTCGATGGAACCAACGTCCAGCCCACGAGTTGGTTGATTGGCGATGAGCAACTTGATACCCCTGGATAATTCCCGGGCTACAATCACCTTTTGTTGGTTGCCGCCAGAAAGCTTGGAGGCAACCACAAATGCTCCGGGGGTGCGGACATCAAATTGCTCGATTAATTTGACAGCATTTTCGGTGATGGTATCCATTTGCAGGACGCCGGATTTTGCAAAAGGCGATTGGTAATACGTGCACAGGATCAGATTATCTGCGATGGGATATGACATCACCAGTCCGTGGCGCTGGCGGTCTTCCGGCACATGCGCCATCCCATTCTCGATGAGTGGACGGGGTGATTTGTTGGTGCCCTCCGTATCCGCCAGAAAGAAACGGCCCTCCTTTGCAGTGCGCAAGCCGGTTAACGCTTCCACCAGCTCGGTCTGGCCATTGCCCTGTACACCCGCAATTCCCAGAATTTCACCAGCCCGCACCGTAAAATTCACACTGCGGACTTTTTCAATGCCCCGGTTGTCATACACGCGGAGATTCTCAACTCTTAAGACATCACCTGCTGGTTTGGCTGGTGGTTTATCTACAGTTAAGATAACCTCACGTCCCACCATCATTGCGGCCAGTTCATGTTCGGTGATATTTTGAGGTTCAGCAGTTCCGACCACCTTGCCGGCGCGCATGACTGTGATGCGATCCGAAATGGCAAGCACTTCCTTGAGTTTATGGGTGATAAAAATGATGGAAACACCCTGGTCTCGCAAGCCGTGCATAATTTCGGAAAGATCCTCCACTTCCTGTGGGGTCAGCACAGCGGAAGGTTCATCCAGAATTAAGATATCCGCTTTGCGATAGAGCGCCTTGATGATTTCAACCCTCTGTTGCACGCCAACCGGCAATTCCTGCACAATTGAATCCGGGTTGACCTCCAGGCCGTACCTAGCGGAAAGTTCTCTGACCTGAGCAGAAACCGTTTTCACATCCAATGACAGACCTTTGACCGTTTCGGATCCCAGCATGATATTTTCAGCCACTGAAAAGACCGGAACCAACATAAAGTGCTGGTGTACCATGCCAATGCCATTTTCTATGGCATCTTTGGGTGAATGGAATTGGACCGGTTTTCCATTGACCGATATTTCACCTGAGTCCGGGCGATAAAGACCGTACAAGACATTCATTAGGGTTGTTTTTCCGGCACCATTTTCGCCCAACAGGGCATGAATTTCACCCTTTCGCAGGTCGAAACTCACATGGTCATTGGCCAGGACACCAGGAAATTGCTTTGTAATACCTTTGGCTTCTAGAACGAGTTCCATGGGCATCTTCCTTATTTATCATACGGAACGCCATCCGCCGCTGGTGGGATGGTCTTGCCAATAATGCCAGTCATGATGAGCACAGTGAGGATGTAAGGGATTAATCCCACTACATATGCCTGCTGTAGAAATGCCCAGCCAGGCGGGATCAACTCACGGAAGAACTGCAGATTGATTTGCAGGGCCTGGGCCGCGCCGAAGACCAGGGCTGCAGCCCATGCTCCAATCGGTGTCCAGTTGCCAAAGATCATGGCGGCCAAAGAGATGAACCCGCGCCCGTTGGTCATCAAAGGTTCAAAGGAAGGCACCGATTCGAGTGTGAAATAGGCTCCTGCCAATCCAGCTAAACATCCGCCAATGATCACGTTCCAGTAGCGCATTTTGTAAACATTAATTCCAAGCGTGTCTGCAGCGCGCGGGTGCTCGCCAACAGCCCGGGTGCGCAGTCCCCAGCGGGTGCGAAAGAGCACGAATGTCGTCACGCCAACCAGGATGATCGCCAAGATGACGATGGGCTGCTGGTTAATCACTGCACCAATCACCGGGATGTCTTTCACGAAAGGGAAAAATTCAGAGAGTCTTGGCAGCACACCCGGAGCGTGAGGGATTTGACCACCAAAGACGCTGCCCTTTTCAAAAAACATCTGGCGGTTCAGAAAGCCAGTCACCCCGACGGCCAGGATGTTGATCACCGTTCCGCCGATGATCTGGTCAACCTTGAAGGTGATCGAAAGCACCGCATGCAGTAATCCCATCAAACCGCCGATCAAAATTGCCACAACCACTCCGGTCAGCAGACTTGGCAGCGGGGCGACTTTGAAAATGGTGTTCATGTAAATTGCGCCAAACCACCCGAAGAAGCAAGACATGAGCATCATCCCTTCGATGCCAATGTTGACCACGCCGGAGCGCTCACAGAAAATACCTGATAGCGCGCCCAGCGTCAGCGGGGTGGCGACCGAAATGGTGGTAGCCAACATGGAGACAATGATTACCACCGGCGAAACTTGCGCTTTCCCCACCAAAACCACCACCGAGAAAAGGATGATGATGATGAGGGTGATGAAGGCAAATCTTTTATAATCCATGTTTCCCTCCTAACCACCCCAGCCGCGGGTGAGCGTAATGCGTTCTCCGCGGGCTTTAATGCGGTAAATAAAGCGGATGATGGCGTCTGCAGTGACGAAGAGAAGGATCAGCGCCTGGATGATGGAGATGACATCGGTAGGAATCTGCGTCATGAACTGCATCCGCGTGGCACCGTTGCGCATGGCACCGAAAAGTATCGATGCCATTACTACGCCGAAGGGGTGGTTTTTCCCCAACAACGCAATGGCGATGGCATCAAAGCCATAACCCACTGAGAAGCCCAGTTCGTGGCGGTAATTCAGCGCAGTGACTTCAAAAGCACCTGCCATTCCCGCCAGCAGTCCTGAGAGTATCATGGTGATGACAATCGTACGGCGCACGTTCACACCGGCATATTTGGCAGCATCAGGATTGGTGCCAGCAGTGCGGATATCAAATCCGAGAGTTGTTTTCCACAACAGCCACCAAACCCCCACAGCAAATAGCATGGCAAGTATGAAACCCCAATGGAAACGAAACCCGGAGAATATCACCGGAAACTGAGCGGTTTCGGCAATCAAAGGTGTTCGAGCGCTGACATTGATTGGATTGGGATCTTTCATCGGGCCATTCAACAAAAAGCTGGTGATGTTCAAAGCTATGTAATTCAACATGATGGTATTGATGACTTCGTGGCTGCCGAACCTGGCTTTCAACCAGCCGGGTATCCCACCCCAGATTGCACCTGCCAACGCACCGCAGAGAACTGTTAGCGGAATATGGATCACTGCAGGTAGGGATATTCCTAGAAGTCCAGGCAGCGCATAACCAATCCAGGCTGCGGTCAAGGCCCCGAAGGTCAACTGACCTTCTGCGCCGATATTGAATAAGCCGCCTTTGAAGGCGAACGATACTGCCAGTCCCGCGAAGATATACGGGGTTGCCCATACGGTCGTCTCACTGATGGCTTTGGCAGAACCGAATGAGCCCTGGATCAAGCCGATGTAGGCGGCGATTGGATTCCCACCTGCGACGGCGATTACAATCCCGCCCACCACGACGGCAGTGACCACAGCCAGAAGCGGCACCAGCATTTGCCGTCCAATAGAGACCAACAAGCCGGTGAAAGGATTACTCTGTTTTTTTTCAGTGGTTTGTTCCTGGTTTTCCATGGCTGTCCCTACCTTGATAGAAAAATGGGGAAAGAGCGGTCAACT
>CAZCBJ010000276.1:0-4317 GCA_964496705.1 uncultured Anaerolineaceae bacterium
GGCTGACTTCTTCGAGGGTGTGGTCTTTGCCGTCGATCAGACCGAAGCGCAGCTCCAACACCTGGCGCTCGCGCTCTGAGAGCGCGCCCAGCGCATTTTGCACCTGCTCGCGCAGCATCTCGCGCGCGGCGGCATCCATCGGCTCAAGGGCATCATCGTCTTCGATGAAATCGCCCAACTGGCTCGAATCCTCGTCGCCGACCGGGCGCTCAAGCGAGACCGGCTCTTCGGCGGATTGCAGGGTGCGCTGGATTTTGGTCGCCGCCCAAGTCCAGCGCCGCTGCACCTCAGGGTCAAGCGGGATATTCAATCTGCGCGACTGCTTGATCAGCGCCACATCCTCCCCTGAAAGCACTTCGGCTTCCAGAGCCATTTCTTCATAGGTCGGCTCGCGCCCGAGCTGCTGCACCAGCGTGCGCTGGATGCGCAGCAGACGGGTGATGGCTTCGAAGAGGTGCACGGGAATGCGAATGGTGCGCGCCTGCTCGGCGATGTAGCGGCTGATCGATTGGCGGATCCACCAGGTGGCATACGTGGAAAATTTGAAGCCGCGGGTCGAGTCGAACTTGTTGACCGCGCGCAGCAGGCCCATGTTGCCTTCCTGGATCAGGTCGGGAAAGGAGATTCCGCGGCCCAGGTAGCGCTTGGCGATGCTCACCACCAGGCGCAAGTTGGAGCGGCTGAGTGAATCGTGGGCTTCCTTTGAACGGCGCTGGATGCCCTCCATCTCGGCGGCAAGGTCGGCATCCGAGGGCAGATTGCGCTTGAAAGATGAGGCTGGCGGAAGGTCGCCCTTTTTTTTGAGGTATTCGAACAGCTTTTCGGCGGTGTCTGCAGGCATGAGGTGCATGCAGATGAAGATGAGGAAGGCGTGCCGCACCAGCTCATCCCACAGCTTGTCCTTGCCCCAGGCGCCGTTGTCGAGGTAGCTGCGCAGGTAGGAAGGCTCGTCGGCTTGCCATTGGCGGCGCAGCATCTGAGCTTCTGCGAGAATGAGGGCGAGATCGGGCAGCACATTCTGACCGAAGCGCTGAGCGTCCTCCTGCAGTCGCGACCAGGCGGTGTACATATCCTCAGCGATGGCCAGGAACAGCGCGCGGTAGTGGTTGGGACGGCCGTAAACCGGGCGGATATGCTTTGCGACCGCCATGATGTGGCGCTCGGCTTCGATGCGCGCCGCCAGCCGAAATTCGCTGTCGGTGTCCAGCAGGTTGATCTGGCCAATTTCCTTGAGGTACATGCGCACCGGATCTTCGGACAGCTCGATGGAGAAGCTGTGGTCTTCGAGCAGTTCAATGGGATCCTCAAGCAGCAAATCCTGCCATTCCTGGTTGACCTGCTCGAGCACCTGCTCGTCTGGCTCCTCTTTTTCGACCAGATCATCATCCGCCGGCAGGCTCAGGTTTTCCGGCGAGAGCAGCAGGGCGGCGTCGCTTAAAAGCGGCTGTGGTTCATCCTGGTCGGCGTCTTCGTTCTCTAGCCCGTCTGGTTCGGGCGATTGGGGGTTTGGCGGTTCGTCCGGGGTCTTCTTCTTCCTTGCCATGGGATTAACTATACCATAAGATGAAGTTGTCAAGATTTCCAGGGGATCGAGTGCAGGGGATTGGCGGTTGGGTTGTGTTTATGAAAAGAAAGATGATTTACCCGGCCGGTGATTGCCTCGTTTATTCCCCGGCATACGGCTGCGCAAAGCGGCGCTCGTAGGCTGCGTTGGCTTTGAGCATGTCATCGAAATAAGCCCTGGAGATGGGCAAACGCAGGAACAGGCGGAAGAGCGGCTCCATCCAGGCGGCAAAATACTCGGGGGCGGCGATTCGCCTGAGAAACTGCGCATCGAAGCGCCCCTGATTGGCCAGCCCGGCGCCCAGCGCTCTCAGGTTGGTGAACAGCGCTTGGTTGGCTTTGGGCGGCATCAGGCGGGTTGCCTCGCCTCCGCCTTTGACGATTGTCCCCAGGTAGGGGGAGCCAAACCGGGCGGCCAGCTTTTGCAGGTAGCGTTCTACATAGCGGGAGTGCAGCGCCTCGGGAAAGCCAGACTGCACCACGAATCCCATCGGGGGATTAGCGTCCCGACCTGCCAGCGGTTCCAACGCCTCTATAAAATGCTTGACCACCGCCGGCATTGAGTCGGTGTAGAGCGGAAACCCAATCACTACACATTGCGCGGCGGCGAAAGCCTGCACCATCTGATCGGTTTCGCGCATGCGCACCAGGTGATGGATTTGGCTGGGGCTGCCGAACCCGGCAGCCAGCTCGCGCAGGAAGATGGGTGTGTTGCCCTTCGCGCCGCGCGGAGAGCCGTTGAACAGCGTCAGGCGGGTCGGGGGCTGGATGCTTTCCCCGCGGGTAGCCGGCAGGCGCCCGGGCAGCGGCAGCGCTTGGGCGTTATCCAGGCTGATCCGCCGGGCGACTTCTTCCACGGGTTGTCCGGTCGTCTGACAAAATTCCAGCCGTGTCTTGAAGTTGAGCGCGGTGCGGCAGTGGATCGCGGTTAGGATGCGCATGTCCTCGTCATCCGTGGAGGCTTCGGGTTCGAGCAACAAACCCAGTCGGGGATAACGCGGGTAGCGCTTCAGATGGTGCGACTCGCTCTGGTCAATTTCGATGTAGGGATGGATGAGCGGCAGGAATTTGTCCATGGCGCGCTTGAGCAACTCGGCGGGGAAACCCATCTTCAGTGGAGCTGCCCACAGCAGGAAATCGGCCTGGATGGCTGTGCGGTCTATGTCATGCGAGGCGTCGCGAGCCTGGCATTCGCCGGGGGTTTTCACCCAGCAGCCCCAGCAGCCCACGCAGTGGCGCAGGGTCAAGTCGCGCAGCATCAGGTTTGTGACGGTGTGTCCCGCGCTTTTCAGCCCGGCTTGCAGCTGGCTCAGGTAGGAATCCAGGGAACTTGCCTGGGGATTGCCGTTCAAAATGGTGATTTTCATGCTGTCATCTCCTGAAATCTATTTCCCGGGTTTGAATGAATAATGGATGGCTTTTTTGGAGCAGTTGTCCACGCAGGTGCCGCACAGGATGCATTCGCTGTGTTCCATGCGCTCGATTTTGACCATGCCGTGCACGTCCAGGCTCATCGGGCAGTTGCTGGTGCATTTGAGGCAGTCTGCGCACGCGGAGGCATCCGCCTCCAGGCGCAGCGCGGGCCAGGCGAAGCGGTTGCGTATCCAGCGCCCAAGGATCATGAACGGCGCCATCCAGCAGATGGTGTGGCAGGCCGCCCGCCGCCCGATCACTCCGGCGAGTAGGATGAAGATGCCCACCACCAGGTAATACATGATGTATTTCATCGGCTCGTCCATTGAGACGCCCGTCTCGGTCAAATGCAGAAAGTTCACCGTCTGGTAGCCGCCGGAGCGCATCACCATCCAGACGATCAGGCTGAGCCAGGGAACCCAGATCAGCCACTTGATCCAGTCCATCTTGGCCCCGTTGACCGCGCGGTTGTTGAGCGGTTCGACGATTTCCTGCATACCGCCGCCGGGGCAGACCCAGCCGCACCAGGCGCGGCCGAGGAATAGCGCAGAGACGAACATCAGCCCAAACATGATCAGGCTGCCGTTGACCACGCCGTTGGCAGCGCCGTCGATGATCACGTACGGCGAAAGAAAATTCATCGTGACCGGGAAGGACAGAAAAGCCAGGATGACCAGGGTTTTGCGGATGCGCTGACGGGCGGGGAGTTGTTTGTTCATGAATACCTCCTACTGGGGTGGAACCTGTCCGGATTTTATCTGGGTGATGACACTTTCGGCCCATTCCAAGTTGGCGCGCATGTTGCGCATGCCGTTATCAAGGGTCAACAGCCAGAAGTAATGCTCACGGGGAGAGGGGATATCCTGCTGGAAAGGCTGGATCTGGGCGGGCACCTGCTCGTAGAGGGCGAGGATGGCGCGCATGATGTCCGCGAAGCTCTCAAATTTGGCCAGCACCTGTTCGTCGCTGAGCTGGGCGGCGAAAAAAACCTGGATGAGCGGTGCGCTGCGCGGCTCGTCCATCGGTGGGGGGCCCATCAGCCAGGCCAGCAGCGCCGCCCGTCCGGCCGGGGTGATGTGATAGACCTTGCGGTCGGGGCGGTCTTCCTGGGAAATCTTTTCCATCTCCGCATAGCCCTGCTCGCTCAGGCGCGCCAGTGTGCGGTAAATCTGGCTCTGATCGGCGGACCAGAAATGGCGCACGGAGTTATCAAAAATTCTCTTGAGATCGTACCCGCTGTAGGGATGATAGGAGAGAAAACCGAGGATGGCGTAGTCGAGAGACATATTGGCATATCCTTATATATGATTTGTACTATATAATATACGTCATATAATAAAA
>CAZCBJ010000277.1:0-4300 GCA_964496705.1 uncultured Anaerolineaceae bacterium
CTCTATCGCGCAGCTCGGCGATGACCACCAGCGCCTTATCCAAGTCAAGGCTTTCGTGATAGGCAATCTCGCCGTCACCCTGAATTTGGAACATCGGCGCGCGGTGGCAGGCCGCCAGGCAGGGCACCGCCTCGACGGTGAACAGGCCGTCCGGGGTGGTCTCGCCGACCTTGACCCCCAGGTTTTCGCACAATTGCTGCAGGAAGGTTTCGGCTCCGCGCAGCGCGCAAGGCAGGTCGTTGCAAATCTGAATGCGGTAGCGCCCGGCGGGATGGTCGTGATAGAGGGTGTAAAAGCCGATGATCGATTCCACATCGGTGGGCGAAAGACCGCTGATCTCAGCGATATCCTCAACAGATTGCCTGTTGATGTGACCGCTTTCGCGCTGCGCCAAGTAAAGCAACGGCATCACCGCAGAAGCTTTGTGCTCTGGCGGATATTTGCTCAGAAGGCGCTCGATTTCCTGGGGATATTTCTGTTGCAATTGGTTCACCGGTCTGTATCTCCCAAAACGATATCAACGGATCCAATGATGCCGACCACATCCGCAACGAAATGCTTGCGGGTGAGCAGCGGCATAATTTGCAGGTTGGCAAAGGAAGGGGTGCGGAAATGGACGCGGTAGGGTTTTGGGCCGCCGTCGGACTCCATAAACACGCCCAGCTCGCCGCGCGGCGATTCAATGCTGGAATAGACTGAGCCTTTCGGCACCGCAAAGCCCTCCGTCCACAGCTTGAAGTGATGGATGAGCGCTTCCATGCTGTGACCGATTTCGGAGCGCGGCGGGGGCACCACCTTGTAATTTTTGCTGCGCACCGGTCCGCCGGGCAGTTTGTCCAACGCCTGTTGGACGATACGCACCGATTGGCGCATTTCCTCCACGCGCACCTGGTAACGGGCGTAGATGTCGCCGGCGGTGCGGGTGGGGATCTCGAAATCGTATTGCTCATAGCCCGAATAAGGGCGCGCTTTGCGCAGGTCGAAAGCCATGCCCGCCCCGCGCAAAATGGGGCCGCTGATGCCCCAGCGTTGGCAATCCTCGGCGCTGATCACGCCAATGCCGCGCGTGCGGTCGAGGAATAACGGGTTGGTGGTGAGCATCGATTCATATTCAACAATGCGCGGGGGGATGATGTCGAGGAAATGCTGCACCGCCGGGACAAATTCAGCCGGCACGTCGCGCCACAGCCCGCCCGGGCGCAGGTAGGTGGTCATCATGCGCTGACCGGAGCACATCTCGAAGATATCCAGGATCATTTCGCGCTCGCGCATGGCATACAGGAACACCGACATGGCCGCCAGGTCAAGGGCTGAGGTGCCAATCCACAGCAGATGCGAATTGATGCGCGTCAATTCTGTCAGGATCACGCGGATGACCTGGGCGCGTTCCGGCACGTCGAGGTCGAGCAATTTTTCCACCGCCATGCAGTACACCAGGTTGTTGCCGATTGGATTCAAGTAGTCCAATCGGTCGCACATCACTTCGGCTTTCTGATAGGTCTTGGACTCCATGTTCTTCTCGACCCCGGTGTGCAGGAAACCGATGTCAGGGATGCAGTTGACCACAATTTCGCCGTCCAGCTCGAGGAGCAGGCGCAGCACACCGTGGGTGGAGGGGTGCTGCGGCCCCATGTTCAACAGCATGGTTTCGCCGCGCGCCGCACGATCTGAGACGAGGTGGCGCAGCTCTTCTACGGTGACTTCACGGAAATCCGTCATAAATCTTCTCCCTGCTTCAACTAAGACTGCAGCTTGCCTTTCGGTTTTTTGGCTTCAATTTCGTCATAATTGAAGCTGAATTGAACCTCCTCGTAGCCGAGGGGATAATCCTTGCGCAGCGGATGTCCCTGCCAGTCGGCGGGCATGATGATGCGGCGTAAATCCGAATGACCCTCAAAGAAGACGCCGAACATATCATACACCTCGCGCTCATACCAGTTGGCGTTGGGCCACACTCCTTCAACGCTGCTCAGACGGGGCGCATTGCCGTCCAGCGGGCAGCGCAGGCGCAACTGCTGGTTGAGCGGCATCGAATACAACTGGTAAATGACATGCAAGCGCGGCTTTTCCTGCGGCCAGTAATCCACTGCGGTCACATCCATGAGCATATTGAACTGAAACTCATCACGCAACACCCCGGCGATATCCAATAATTGATCCGGCTGAATGAGTAGCGTGGTCTCGCCGCGGTAATCACTCGCTTCAGCCGCAAAGCGCTGCTGAATGGCGGAAACTGCAGGTTTCAAGGATTCATGCATAGGGTTGCCTCTTCATCACTTTCGGTTACCGCCCTCGGTGAAAATGAATCGCCATCTAGAGGGATCGGTAGGACACAGGATAGGTCAGGACTTGGTGGAAGCCCAGGTGGTGAGCTTCTCACCGCGCACTTTTTCGTGCAGGGTCACAATCCCGTGAATAAGCGCCTCGGGGCGCGGCGGGCAGCCGGCCACGTAGACATCCACCGGCACAACTTCATCCACCCCCTGGACGATGGCGTAATTGTTGAACACGCCGCCACAGGAAGCGCAGTCGCCCATGGCAATGACCCACTTGGGGTCGGGCATCTGGTCGTAGAGCTGGCGCAGCACGGGAGCCATCTTGCGGCTGACCCGCCCGGCGACGATCATCAGGTCCGACTGGCGCGGGCTGGCGCGCATCAGCTCCATGCCGAAGCGGCTCAGATCATAGCTGGAAGCCTGGCTGGCCATCATCTCGATCGCGCAGCAGGCCAGCCCGAACAGCATCGGCCACATCGAATTGGTGCGCGCCCAGTTGACCAGGGATTCCAACTGGGTGGTCACCACGCCCATCTGGCCAGTTTTGGATGCATCTAATCCCATTCCAACGCTCCTTTCTTCCAGGCATAAATATAGCCCACCAGTAAAATGCCCACGAAAAGCAGCATGCCCACCATACCCGGCACCCCCAGCTTGCGAAAAACCACCGCGTAGGGCAGGAAGAAGATGATCTCGATATCGAACAGGATGAAGAGCATCGCCACCAGGTAATAGCGCACCGAGATGCGCTGCACACCCGGGCCGTAAGGCACCATGCCCGATTCATACGGGGCCGCTTTTTTGGCGGTCGGACGCCGCGGCCCAAAAATGACCCCCAATCCCATGGCAATGATCCCGGTCAGGACAGCAACGAACAAGAGCATCAACAGGGGAAGATACAGATTGGCCATAGACAATCCTTACCAATATAGTCTGATTTACGCGGCTTAGTATATCATAAAAGTGGTTTTTTTCACAAAGCGGGCATCGACAGCCTAATTCTACCGCAGGATTGTGCGACAAAAAAGCCAATTTCTCGTATACTAAAGAAAGATGACCACCACCCTTGCCTTTGTTCTCAGCGGCGGCGGCGCGCGCGGGGCCCTGCAGGCCGGCGCGCTGCGCGCCCTGCATGAAGCCGGGCTGCGTCCGGACATGATGGTCGGCACCTCCATCGGCGCGGCCAATTCGGCATTCCTGGCAGCGCACGGTTACTCCGCGGAGGGCATCCGCTATTTGATGGCCACCTGGGAAGAGACCACCCGCCAGGACTTAATGCCCTCCAACTTCTGGTGGCAGACGATGCGCATGCTCTTCCGCCCCGGCGAGGGACTCTCGCAGCGCAGGGCGGTGGAGTTTGCCGTTTCCCACGGGCTGACCCCCACTCTGCGCTTCGGTGATATCCAGGATTTCAAGCTCTACCTGGTGGCCTGCGACCTGAACGCCGGCTGCCCGGTGGTGTTCGGCGATAACCCGGAAGATTCGATCCTGGAAGGCACGCTGGCCTCGATGACCCTGCCGCCCTGGATGGCGCCGCGCGTGGTGCGCGACCGCTACCTGGTGGACGGCGCGCTGGTCAGCAACCTGCCCATCGAAACCGCCATCCGCCAGGGCGCCAATGAGATCATCGCCCTGGATTTATTCAACCCAGGCGAAGTGGACGCGCAGGCGCGCGGTCTGCGCCCTTTCCTGCTGCGGCTCAACCAGACGCTGGAGAACCGCCAGCTCATCCTGGAGATGCAGCTGGCGGAGGCGCGCGGGGTGCGCGTCCACCACATCCCGCTGGTCATGGAAAATCCCACCGCCTTCTGGGATTTCCGCCGCTCGCGCGAGCTGATCGAGATGGGATATGAGATCATGCGGCGGGCGATCCAGGGCATGGAGTCCCCTGTCAGCTTTTCTGCTTAAGTTGACACGATTACTTTGGCTCCCACAGGAGACTCTTCGCCCCTGCGGGGCTCAGAGATTCACGGGGCGGTGATTCCCTGAGCGGTGTTTACCAAGGGTTCTCATCCGGAGCACTC
>CAZCBJ010000278.1:0-4292 GCA_964496705.1 uncultured Anaerolineaceae bacterium
ACCACCGCGCGCGCCTGCACCTCAACCGTCCCCCCCTCCGCGCGCGACGTGTCGCGCAGCGCCGCGCCGCACACGCTGCCGTCCGCGCGGCGCAGCAGGGCTTCGACGCGCGCGTAGTTGAGCGCCGTCCCGCCGGCGCGGCACGCCTCGCCCAGCAGGCGCAGCACCAGGCGGCAGTCGTCCACCGCGGCGTCGCCGTATTCAAAGCCGCGGTCCAGCCCGCGCGGGTTGAGCTGCGGGCAAATGCGCAGCGTTTCGGCGGCGCTGAGGGTGCGGTGCGCCCACTTGGGCGCGAGCAGGGCGTACAGCAGCACCCCCAGCCCCAATTGCCAGGCCGGGGTGTGGCAGTTAATGTAGCGCGGCATCACGAAGCACAGCGGCAGCACCAGATCCGGCGCGGCGCGCAGCAGCCATTCGCGTTCGCGCACCGCCTGGCGGGTGACGCTGAACTGGCCGTTGCGCAGGTAGCGGAAGCCGCCGTGCACCAGCTTGGAGGAGCGGCTGGAGGTGCCGAAGGTGAAATCGTTGGCGTCCACCAGCAGGGTCTTCAGCCCGGCGCGCACCGCCGCGCGCAGCACGCCCGCGCCGGTGATCCCGCCGCCGATGACCAGCACGTCCCAGGGCTGCTGGATGTTTTGCCAGGTTTGTTCGCGCCAGTTTTTATGCCACATGGAGACCTCGAAAAAGTTGTCGGTTTTCGGTTGTCGGTTATCGGTTGTCAGTTGCCGGTTGTCAGTTGCCGGTTGTCAGTTGTCGGTTGTCAGTCAAAGAAGGCTGAGGGTGACGAGTGATGAAGATTTCATTGAGATGAAGGGAAAAAATGATGCCCGGATGGATCAATATCTGATTGGTGTAGGTAATCATTTTCTTTGCGGCTTTGTGACTTTGTGTGAGGCTCTTCCCGGCTGACGGCTGAGAGCTGAAAGCTGACAGCAGTGACCAATAACCGACAACCGATAACCGACAACCGATAACCGACAACCAATAACCGACAACTGACAACCGACAACCGATAACCGATAACCTAGAATCCTTTCCCCGGATTCATGGTCCCATCCGGGTCGAAGACGCGCGCGGCGGCGCTCAGGGCTGCCAAACCCAGCACGCCCTTCTCGGCTTGCAGCCAGGGCAGATGGTCGCTGCCCACGCCGTGCTGGTGGCTGATCGTGCCGCCGGCGGCCACAATCACCTGGCTGGCGGCGCTCTTGATCTTGCGCCAGCGCTCCACCAGCTCATCCGGATCAGCCCCGCGGCGGAACAGGTAGGTGATATAGAAGCTGGAGGCCTCGCGGTAGAGATGCGAAAGATGGGCGAAGACCAGCAGCTTCTCGCCGCAGGCTTCAGAGGCGGCGGTCATCGCCGCCTGAATCTGGCGCACGGTTTCCAGCACCTTCGACCAGGGCAGCGCCGACTCGAGCGTGTCGATGGCGATGCCCGCCTCCCACAGCGCGTTGCGCAGGTAGGGGGTGAGGAAGCGGCTCTTCTGCCAGATATGCCCGATGGTCGCACCGGTGGGCAGGCCGCGCTGGCGCAGGCAGATGGCCTCCGCCTGGCGGCGCGTGCGGGCGCAGACGGCGCGGCTGCCGGTCACGCCGTAGATCAGCAGGCAGCGCTGATCGCCGAAACCGATCAGCCCCAGACCGCGGTTGGCCAGCGCCACCAGGCGCACCTTGCCGGAGAGGATCAGCGTGGTGCCGGTCTCGACCGCGTCGGACAGGCGCAGCATCCCCAGCGGCAGGCCGGACTGCAGCATCTCGCGGCAGGCGGCCGCGCCCGCATCCCAGTCGTGGAAGAACACGCCGTAGAAGCCCTCGCACTCGGGCAGACGGCGCACGCGCATCACCGCGCGGGTGATCACCCCCAGGCGCCCCTCCGAGCCTAGCACCACCTGGCGCAGGTCGGGCCCGGCCGCCGAGGAAGTCAGCACGGGCAGCTCCAGCGGCCCGGCCGGGGTTTCGAGATGCCCGCCGGCGAAGAGCTTGTCAATGCTGCCGTAGTGCAGCGACTGCTGACCGCTGGAGCGCGCCGCGATCCAGCCGCCCAGGCTGGACAGCTCGAAGGACTGGGGATAGTGACCCAGGGTGAAGCCGCGCGATTGAAGCTGCGCCTCCAGGTCGGGACCGTACACGCCGGCCTCGAAATCGGCCAGCCCGCTGACCTCGTCCAGCCCGCGCAGCGCGCTCAGCCGGCGCAGGTCCACGCTGAGCACCGGCGCGCCGCCCTCCGGAGGGTTGATCCCGCCGACCACGCTGCTGCCGGCGCCGTAGGGGATGAAGATGAAGCCGTGCTGGCGGCAGAAATCGAGCAGCGCGCGCACCTCGGCCTCGTCGGCGGGGCAGGCCGTGCCGTCGGGGAAGGCGCGGATGCGCCCGCTGCGCAGCGCCACCCAGTCGGGCAGCGAATGTCCGCGGGCGCGCAGCAGGCGTTCGAAGGGATCGCTGCTGATCAGCGGGTGGGCGGGCAGGCGCGAGGGGGGCACGCCCGCCAGGGCCTGCTCCAGCGTCGCGTCCGGCTCGGCGCGCAGCGCACCGAGCGTCTCGACCAGATAAGCGCGGGCGCTCTCGGGCAGCGGATAAGTGGTGTTTTCGTTTCCCCAACCATTCCAGCGGCGCATGCGAACCTCCTTGGAGTTGTCGGCTGTCAGCAAGAAGAACAAACGAACTGGGATGAAAAGGATAAAAAGGATATTTTTCCTGATCCGATCATCATTTTCATCCCTTTCATCTCTTTCATCCCAGTGAATTTCCTGATCTGCACCATCGTTTTCTTATCTTTGATCCCGTTTATTTTTCCTGATTCGATCATCTTTTTCATCCCTTTCATCCCAGTGAATTTCCTGATCCTCATCCACCCTTGCTTCTCTCCCAATTGCCCAGCGTCTCGCGCATCACCTGCTCGCAGAGGGCGGCGGCGGCGGCGGCATCGGCGCGGCGGGCGCAATCCAGCAGCGCATGGTAGAAGCGCAGCGAGTGGGCGCGGTTGGCGGGGCTGGCAAAATAGCGCAGACCCATCTCCACATACAATTCGCGAAAGCCGTTGAGGATCAGGGTGAAGACCGGGTTGCCGGAGGCGATGGTCAATTGATAGTGCAGGCGCCAATCGCCGGCGGTGTAGTCCTGGTTCGTGTCGGGCAGGCCGGCCATCTCATCCAGGCGCAGGATGTCGGCGACCAGGCGGGCGATGTCCTGCGGGCGGCGCTCGACCGCCTGGCGGGTGTAAGCCGGGGCGAGCAGGCAGCGCACCTGCAGCAGGTTGGGGACGAAATCGGCGGGCAGATTGCGCTGGTAATGGGCGATGGCGGCCAGCACAGCCAGGTTGCCCTCCTCCCAGTAATTGCGCACGCGGGTGGGCTTGCCGTGGCGGATTTCGATCCAGCCGTCGCGGCCAAGGCGCTGCAGTGCCTCGCGCAGCGTGGGGCGGGTGACGCCCAATCGGGCGGCCAGGTCGCGCTCGGCGGGCAGGCTGGCGCCGATGGGGAAGGTGCCGTCGAGGATGGCGGCGATCAGGCGGCTCTCGGTGATTTCAGCGGGCTTGGAAGGGGGAGTCCAGGGCATGACAACCTCCAAATAGAGGTAAGTGGTCTGACCAGTATGAGTGTACATCCAAAACAAACAAAATGCAAGGGGTCAGTTGTCAGTTGTCGGTTCTCGGTTGTCGGTGGTCAGTGGTCGGTGGTCGGCGTCAAACGTTGAAATCTGTTGAACGGAAAGATTGGCATGCGCTAAGCTGGCTTGACTCCGCATGGCGAAAGATGTACGATGATTGTGTCCCGCAGAACTGCGCGGAATCTTCCCGAGCTTCATCCAGGCCCATCCCGGCGCTGCCTTTTGGCAGAAAGGAGACCCTGTCGGTCGAGTTGCGCGGTTGAGGAATCATTTGAGCCGCTGTTGAGGAGGTGCTTATGTTCACGCGACTGTGGTACAAAGCGCTGCCTGCGCTGCTGATGCTGCTCGGTCTGGGCGGCTGCGACCCGCTCGGCGGGCTGGGCAAGGCGGTGGAGAACCTGGTGAGCAGCATCAAGTTCAAAATGCCGTAAGAGGGGGCTGGCGGACGGCGGTCGGTCGTCAGTTATCAGTTGTCGGTTATCAGTTTTCGGTTCGCGGTTTTCGGTTGTGCATGTTTTACTGCCCCGCGCAGGGACGGGTCTGTTCGCGCCTCCCCTGTGATTGCGAGCGAGCGCGGCAATCTCTCTCCGCCCCTCCCCCCGCCTCCCCGTAGGGGCGGCCCTTGTGGCCGCCCCTTGTGGCCGCCCCTTGTGGCCGCCCCTTGTGGCCGCCCCTTGTGGCCGCCCC
>CAZCBJ010000279.1:0-4252 GCA_964496705.1 uncultured Anaerolineaceae bacterium
TAAGAACGAAACCTGAAGGTTTCGACTACCATTAATGTCGACTCAGCGAGTCGACTTACATAGTGGGTAGATGTCTGACACTTGCTTATGTTCTTGTTTGAAAGTGTCTGACATCTTCTGCGGTAAAACAAAACCGCAAAGCACGCCAAGAAACGCAAAGTTTAGATGTCTGACACTTGCATGTGTTATTTGTAGAGGCGAATCCCGCGAGAAGCGGGCAGGCATGAATCGCCCCTACGATGTTTTGCCATGTTTGACATTTGACACTTTTCGGTTCTGTAAGAACGAAACCTGAAGGTTTCGACTACCATTAATGTCGACTCAGCGAGTCGACTTACATTATATTTGCATTTAGGTATTAGAAATGCTAATTTTTGAATGGTGAGTGATAGAGAGAATATCTAAAATAAATTTTTATTTAATATAGAAATCGTTAGGCGGCGCGAGAAAAAACGGAATGAAAAATATTTATTTCATAATTCTTTTTGGCCTCCTTCTTTCCGGTTGCGCTTCAACACGAATGACATCATTCAAAGATCCCGATTATGAACATTCAACGTTTAGAAGAATCTTAGTTATTGTAAACACCTCTGATTTGGAGAAGAAGCTCTATTTTGAGTCCAAGTTGGCGAAAGTTTTCAATGAGGAAGGAATTTACGCGAAGGAGGGCTTCAAACTATTTCCACCGACACGGGATTTGACAAAAGCAGATAAAATAGACTTGCTAATTCGTGATAGCCTTGATGCCTATATCTCTGTTTATGTTGGCGAGAGTGGAGTAGAACAGGTATATGTGCCGCCTACTAGCACAAATACAAAGACTGAAGGCACTGCTACTATCTCAGGTGATCGTGTTCACTATGAAGAAAAATCAAAAACAACTGTCAATGGTGGCTACACAATATCGAAACCATGGGCAGAGTTTTATGGGAAATTATTTGAAGTGGCAACCGGAAGAACTGTTTGGATTTCTTCGGCTTTCACTGGTGGTAGTGCTTTCTCAAGTTTTTATACAGTTATTAATTCCTTTTGTGACCAATTATTAGACCAACTGGTTGCTGACAAATTAGTCAAGACATCTGCGCAGATTCAAAGGGAACTTTATATTTCCAATTCTAGGGGGTGGTCGGTTGATTCATCCAATGAACAATATCTATTTCCAAAAGATGACCGCAGAATGGTCAGATTTTATCTTGACAACGGCTCAGTCTACGAGGTTTTTCTAATAGGTCAAACACCATCAAAGTATCTTTTTCTACCAGTGAAAGAATATGCCGAAAGCATAAAATATATTCGTAAAGCGGTCGTCCAAAAAATTGTGGATATTAAATAATCGCGCTGCCTAACCAGTTTAAAAAGAGGCGGAGCCCTATCACATTTTCGCAAAGCGAAAAACAAAATTTAACAGTCAAGATAAAAAAGTACTCCCGAGGCATCTAGAAAATGGAGATGCCGAAAATGTTCTTTTACGCCAGAGGCGTATCCGCCTATGGTGGAGAGTTTATTACAACCGATTCGCATTAGTGCCGATTGATCTATCGAGAGGACAGCCATATTCCCCTCGTTCCCAAACTCTGTTTGGGAACGGAAAAGGTAGGAAGCTCAGCTTCAAATAGGAAGAAATTAATGGAACGGAATCGTTATAAAATATATGATACATCTCTGCCTCACTTTTTAAATATGACGGTTGTAGATGGTGAATATTAAAAAAGCAGAGCTTGTATAGCAGTGCATTCCCAAGTGGAACTTGGGAACGAAGAATCGATGAAACGATGAGGAGAGTATGTCTCGTCAAAGCGAGACGTTCCAGATATTATAACGGCATACCCGCCGTACTTCCTACGACATGCTAAGCGACGAGAAAAAGACTTATTTGAAGTTCCCTGTGAAAAACGTTATTTTACTTATGAAAACGACACGATATTTTCGCTAGCAATTACTAAATAAACGTGTTTATCTTAAAGAAGAATAGATTCAGAAAGTATTGAGTAATCCGATAAAAAAGGAAATTCAGCCGGATGACAGAATTCGATTTTGGGGCTTTATTCCAGAATTAAACAAATTTTTACGTGTTGTAACACTAGGAGATGGTGAAACAGTACATAATGCTTTTCCAGATAGAGATTTTAAGGAGAGTAAAAAATGAAATTACATTATTATCAAGATACCGATTCTTTATATATAGATTTGTCCGAAAAGAAAAGTGTAGATTCGAAGGAAATTGCAAATGGAGTTGTTGTAGATTTCGATGAATCTGGTTTAATAGTAGGTATCGATATCGACAAAGCTAGCAAGATTGTTAACCTGCAAAAACTTGAATCTGATTCTATTCCAATTAAAACTTTTGCAATTGCATAATATTAAAATTTTAAAGATTAACCAGCGAACTACTTTAATAAGAGCCCGCAAAAAAGATAGCGGGCAAGCCAGCGGCCTGAGAATAAATCACACGAAGTGCGATACAAATTTATTTATGGAAAGTAAATAATATTCTCCCGATGCGTCCCGCAACAGTGGGAGGCAAAGCTCTTTGAGATTTCTGACGTTTGAACAACCCTAAAAATGATATTTGATAATATAAAGCAGAATTATTAATTTATTGCTGAAAAAATATCTGAAAATTTTTTTTGTAATATAGAAATCGTTAGGCAACCGCAAAATAATATTTAACCTGCAAAAAGGAAGAAAAATGAAAATAGAACGAATCAAAATAAGTTGTTTTGTAATTCTTATAATGTATTTTTGTGTAATGTCTTCTTATGGACAATCAACCGCTGGTAGATTTCTTCTCTTTACACCCTCTGCGCGATCCAGTGGTATGGGTGGCGTTGGAGTTGCAAACGACTACTCGTCTAACGCAACATATTTCAATCCTTCAAACCTCGCATTCTCGCCTACATTTGCCGTTGCTGGTTCATTCACAAAACCACTTTATTTCTTCGATAATGTTGCCCATTCATATTTTTCGGCATCTACAAATCTGGGAAATGTAGGAGCCATCGGAGCGAGCGCTAATTTTTATTGGAAAGGTAAACACACCAGAACTGGTTATTATGATGTAATACGTGAGGAAGAATTAACTGATTGGCAGCTCAAACTTACATATGCTCATACGTTTTCCGAACAAGTAGCTGTAGGAGTAGGAATTGGATTACTCAGACTTGCATTGGGTGATCAAGGAACTGCAATGGAAAAAGGAGTAGGCAAAAGTACATCCGTCAATTTCGATTTTGGAATAATGGCAAAGGGGTTGTTCCCTTTTTTAACTATATCCGAACATATGGTTGATGAAAATAAATCATTCAGCACCTTCGGAGATACACATGACGAAAGAGGTATATCCTTGGGAATTGTTTTGCGGAACATGGGACCTAAGATTACAATGATTGATGCTGCACAAGCAGATCCAGTTTCCAGCACTTTGTCTATTGGATTATCCTACAACCTTATATGTAGTACACCGCTCAAAATTTTACTGGCGAGTGATATTGAAAACAGAATCTATGAAGGAGCGTTGGTGGACTATATTCATTGGGGAGGAGAGTTACGACTTTATAGAATATTTTTCATTCGTGCAGGTTACTATCAAGATACGTCTGGTCCAAAGAATTCTTATGCAACGTGGGGAGGTGGTATTCATCTCTTTGGTGTAAATCTTAATGTAGCGCATTATCAACAATCGTTATGGCCAAGCTGGCATTTTGACGGTACTTTTTCCATGGAGATTTTATGAGAAAAAAAACAAGTAAAATAATCTATATCGCAACTATTATATATCTTATAATTGCTTCTTTGTCATGCAGTGGCAATGATCCAGTTAGTGCTGCCTTAAAAGGTGATACTAAACTAAAAGATGGCGACCCAGTTCCTTTTCTCTTGTATCAGAATAAGCCTAATCCATTCAATCCATCGACAAGTATTTCATTTGTAGTTGTACAGAGTATGCATTTGACACTCAAAATATATACAGAAGATTGGCAAGCAGTGACAACTCTTTTTGATAAGGATGTTATATTACAAAGTTCCGCTCAACCTTCCGCTTATCCACATTATCAGGTAGAGTTTGATGCAAAAGATAAGGCAAGTGGCCTATACTATTATGTTTTAGAAGGTGGTGGATATACTCAAATTCGAACTATGCGGTTAATAAAATAATTCGTAATGCGGTTGCCTAACCACTTTAAAAAGGAATCCCGATATAAATCAGCGGGACATAAAAAACATGAAACAGCGGAACATCCCGCTTTCTAGG
>CAZCBJ010000280.1:0-4252 GCA_964496705.1 uncultured Anaerolineaceae bacterium
TGGACCGCCTGGGAAAAACGCGCAGATTGGGACAAGAGCCCGACCGGCATCATGTATGGCGAGCCAAAACCCAAATACATCATCTACCAGGCATTTGACAATGAAGGCGCTCAGATTCTGTCTCAATTGACCCATCAATTGGATGTGGCTGAGCTGTCAGCCGACGGACTCAAAGCCTTGCTGGCCCAGTCGAAGACTTCCCGCGCCTATCAGCCCACCTTCCCCTTCGTGGTCAACAACGACCCCTGCATCACTGGCATTCTCTTCAACACCGCCCGGGCGCCGTTCGATAACATCGATGTCCGCTGGGCGCTGGTGTTGGCGATTGACATCGTGGAATACACCAGCATCGCTGTCGACAGCTCAGGCACTTTGAGCCCGGTGCATGTCCCGCATCTCGGCCCGTATCCCAAGGATTACATCACCCCGATGCAGGCCTGGCTGAAGAGCTTCACCATCGATGTGGGCAACGGCGAGACCTTTGCGCCCTATGATGCCGAGGCGCCGAGCCGCGTCGCAGCCTTCGCCCGGTCGCGCGGTTATGTCTTCCCGGAGACACCTGAATTCCAGGCCCAGGCTTTTGGGTTGGGCTGGTACAAATTTGCTCCGGATGTTGCGGCGAAACTGTTGGAGAAAAACGGCTTCAAAAAGGACGATAATGGCAAATGGCTGACGCCGGAAGGCAAGCCTTGGAAGATATCCTTCATGTGCGGCACTGTTCTTTCCAACCATGACGCGCGCAATGCCGCGGCTGCCGTGCAGCAGTGGAAGAAGTTTGGCATTGACGCCGAGGTGCTATCACTCGAGCAAAATGACGGCCCGCAAGCCCTGGGCGACTTTGATATCAGCGGTAACTGGCCTGCGCAAGAGCCATGGGGTGCGGGTCCCGACCTGTACCGCGTGCTTGACCGCTGGAACTCAGCCTACAAGCGACCGCTGGGTGAGCGCACCCAGGGTATCTACTCACGCTGGTCAAGTGACCAGATGGATGCCATCATCAAGGAACTGCGCGAGACGGATCCCTTCAACACCGAGGGTGTCATTGCTGTGGGCACCGAGGGTCTCAAGGAAGCGGTCAAGAACATGCCCGGTGTGCCGACCTACGGCTATATCGGCTTTGTCGGCTGGGACGAGTACTACTGGACCAACTGGCCCGGCAGCGAAAATCCCTACAACCAGCCGTACACCCACTGGCCCAACTTCAAGTACACCACTCCCTTCCTGAAACCCACTGGCGCTTAAGGATTGCCGAGTCCGCATTGTATACTCCTTCCTGGGCGGGGAAACCCGCCCAGGATGGTGCTTTTTCATTTCTTAGCGATAATTGGATATACTTGAACTACTTATCATAAAAAAAAATATAGACGCATGAGGGTCGAAATATGGCATTTCTAAAACGTTATCTCATCCCCCGTCTGATCCAATATGTTATCGTAATTTGGTTGGGTATCACGGTGGTTTTCTTGATCCCCAGGATCACCCCCAACGATCCTGTCATGGCCATGATCGGCGTCATGAGGGCGCGCGGTTCAACCCTGGAGCCGGGCGCCATGGATGGCATCATCCGCGACCTGACCGAAATGTACGGCCTGGGAGGCTCCTGGATTGACCAATACTGGGCTTTTTGGGGCAGATTGTTCCGCGGCGATTTCGGGGTTTCGTTCTTCCAATTCCCCACTCGCGTGAACCAGTTGATCTCCACCGCCCTACCCTGGACCCTGGGACTCTTGCTCACCACGACTGCCATCTCATGGATATTGGGCAATATCATCGGAGGGCTGGCGGGTTACTATTCGCGCAAGGGTTGGTCGCGCACACTGGATGCCATCGCCATGGTGATCCGTCCACTGCCCTATTATATCTTCGCTTTTGCCTTGCTCCTCCTTTTTGCTTATGTCGTGCGCTGGTTTCCGATTACTGGTGGGGCATCATTGGGAGCCCAACCCGCCTTCACCTGGGCATATATTAAGGATGTGATCAGGCATTCTTTCCTGCCGGCGCTCTCCTTATCCGTCCTGGGGGGAGCGGTGACTTTCCAGACCATGAAGCTGATCGTGCAAAACGTGAATGCCGAAAATTTCGTTCAGTATGCCAAGCTGGGCGGCGTAACCGAAGACCGCATTGTGAACAAATATGTGATTCGCAATGCCCTGTTGCCGCAAATCACCGGGCTTGCCCTTTCATTGGGTCAAATCTTCAGCGGAGCTTTAATAACCGAAATAGCCTATGGCTACCCGGGTCTGGGAGGGCTGTTGTATCGCGCCATCGTCAACGGTGATTACAACTTGATCATGGGAATCACGCTCCTATCGATTGTTGGGATCACCACCACGATCCTGATCGTCGACCTGGCATACCCCTTGTTTGACCCAAGGGTGAGATACTCCTAGGAGGTCAGTCACGTGAAAGTATTCAGAGATTTATTTCGAGATTTTCGTTTTACCCTCAGTTTTACCGTATTAATGATCATTTTGATTCTGGCCATCTTGTCCATCTTCTCACCCTATGACCCCACCTTGTGGAATGTCGTCCCAAAGGACATGAAGCCGTCGGCCAAATTCCTGCTTGGAACCGACTCGAACGGACAGGATATCTTCTGGCAGGCCACCTTTGCGGTGCGCAATTCCCTGATCATTTCGCTCATTGCCGCGCTGGTTTCAAGGGTGATCGCCATCCTGGTCGGCATGGTTGCCGGTTATAAGGGCGGCAACACCGATCGCGTCTTGATGTTTTTAGGCGACAGCTTGTTGGTCATCCCGCTCTTCTTGATCATGGTCATGTTAGCCATGATGGTGCGGCAGTTCATGAATCTTGTCATTCTTGGCTTGCTGCTGTCAATTTTCGGGTGGGCCTGGGACGCGCGCACCATCCGCTCCATGATTCTTAGCCTTCGTGAGCGGGAGTTCACCAAGACCGCCGTCTTATCCGGTACAGGTACGGTTAAATTGGTTTTGAAGGAGTACATTCCGTTCACCATGCCCTTGATTTTCTCGACTTTGATCAATAACATCTCCTGGGCAATCTCGTTGGAGATTACGCTCGCCATCCTCGGATTGGTGAATCTCAACATACCCACCCTGGGCACCATGCTGAACTGGGCCATGTTCTACCAATCCATTCTGCTGGGACGCTGGTGGTGGATATTGACACCGGTGGTCCTATCAGTGCTGCTCTTCATCGCGCTATACTGGATGTCGGTGAGCATCAGCGAATATCTCGACCCGCGAACCCGCATTCAGCGCGTTGGGGCACAGTGAGGACAGCATGGAAAACATCATCCTGCGAACCGAAAAACTCAAAGCCTTTTACGTGCTGGATTTGCACGGCACACAGAAAATCATCCAGGCCGTTAACGAAGTGGACCTCACCATTTATGAGAATGAGGTCTACGGCATCGCCGGCGAGAGCGGCTGCGGCAAGACCACCCTGCTGAAAACACTTTTCGCCGCCATCGATCCGCCCTTGCGCCTGATCAGCGGAAAAATTTTCTACCGCACCGCCGGCGTGGACCTGGATGTTACCACCCTGAGCGCTGAAGAAAAGCGCCGCCTGCGCCTGGAATATATTTCTTATGTCCCGCAAGGCTCGATGAGCGTGCTGAATCCAGTGATTAAAATCAAGGAGACTTACCTGGACTTTATCTCCAGTCATGTGGGCGGAAAGAGCAGCGCCGAAGCCTTTGCCATCGCCCGCCGACATATCGGCGAGTTGGGCTTGCCAGCCAACGTCCTGGATGCCTACCCGCACCAACTCTCCGGCGGCATGCGCCAGCGGGTGACCATTGCGCTGGCAGCCCTGCTCAAACCGCGCATCTTGATCGCGGATGAGCCCACCACCGCCCTGGATGTGGTGGTGCAGCGCGGCGTGGTGCAGTTGCTCAAGGACATCCAGGAACGCTTGAAGAATACCATCGTATTGGTCACCCACGACATGGGCGTGCATGCCAATATCGCCGACCGCATCGGCATCATGTATGCCGGCAAAATGGTTGAGGAGGCTTCCACCGGGATCATTTTTGGCGATCCGCAGCATCCCTACACCCAGTTCCTGATCAATTCGCTGCCCAAATTCGGCGATAAAAGCACGCGCGGCAGTGTTCCCGGCAGCCCGCCGTCGCTGTCTGACCTGCCCAGCGGCTGTCCTTTCCACCCGCGCTGCCCGCACGTCATGCCAGTCTGCACCCAGCAAATGCCGGAACTGATACGGCTGGCTCCCAATCACAAGGTTGCCTGCTGGAAAGTCGGAGAAAGAT
>CAZCBJ010000281.1:0-4118 GCA_964496705.1 uncultured Anaerolineaceae bacterium
GTCCAATACCGGCTGATAAAAGATTGCAGCCCCAGCGTCACCGTGTACAGGTCCTGGTCGTGCAGATAGATCAGCGGGCCCAGGAAATCGTTCCAGGTGCCAATCAACGAGAACAATCCAACCGTCACCAGCGCAGGTTTTGCCAACGGCAGGATGACATACCAGAGGATGCCGAATTCAGAACAGCCGTCAATGCGCGCAGCATCAGATAATTCAAAAGGAATTCCGCGGAAGAACTGGCGCAGCAAGAAAATGTAATAAGCACTGCCCAGGTAGGACGGCACCATCAGCGGTAGATAACCACCCACCCAGCCCAGTTTTCGGAAAATGATATACACCGGGATCATGGTGACCTGTGATGGCAGCATCAACGTAGCCAGCACGATCACGAAAACCACGTCCCTGCCCACCCAGCGGATGCGCGAGAATCCATAGGCGATCAGCGTGTTGGAAATTAATGTCCCCGCCACCACCACCGTGCACAGAAAGAAGGAATTCAAATAGTATCGCCCAAAAGGAGCGTACTTCATCGCTTCAGGAAAGTTTTCCCATTGCAACGGAACCGGGATCAATACCGGAGGATAGACAAAAATCTGTGAAATGTGTTTCAATGCGGTTAAAACCATCCACAGGAAAGGCGCGATGAATGCTAATCCGAAGATTCCCAGAATGACATAAAGCAGCGTACTGGAGATCGCGTCCAGGATTCTTTTCCTCGCGCGCATTTTCGCAGCGTGCGAATCGAGGGCAGCCAGGTCAGCCTTCATAATACACCCACCGTTTGGAAGTTCGCATGATGATCATTGTGGCAGCCATGACGACGATGAACAAAATCCAGGCTTGGGCAGACGCATATCCCATGCGCACATTGGTAAAAGCATTGCGGTAGAGATACAGGGAATAAAAGAGAGTGGCGTTTGCCGGACCTCCGCCGGTCATCACATAAGCCTCAGTGAAGTATTGAAATGCCCAGATGGTGCCGTTGATCAGATGGAAAAAGATCACCGGCGTGATCAACGGGACAGTGATGTGCCAGGTTCGCTGGAAGATATTGGCCCCGTCCACCACGGCTGCCTCGTGGTATTCACGCGGAATCTCCTGCAAGGCAGCCAGGTAGATGATCACCTCGCTGCCAATCGTCCACATGGCCAGCAAGACCAGCGAAGGTTTGGCCCATTCAGGCGAAGTCAGCCAGGGGGGGCCCGTGATGCCAAACAGGCGCAATCCGGAATTAAGCAATCCCCATTGTGGGTTTAAGATCCAGATCCATATTGCTGCAGATGCCACCGCCGGAACGATGGTCGGCATGAAGAAGATCGAGCGGAAAAAAGTCATTCCGGAAAGCTTCGTGTTCAGCAGCAGCGCCAACACCAACGCAGTGATGACGCTGGCCGGGATCGCCAGTGAGAAGAAGAAGAAGGTGTTATACAATGACAGAAAAAATTTGTCATCGCGGGTGAACAGCTCAACATAATTTGTGACCCCCACCCAGTTTGGGTCATGAAAAAGCGCAAAATCGGTGAAACTGTAGTACAGGGAGATGGCAATTGGATACAACGTCAATAGCAGAAATCCCAGAATCCAGGGGGAAATGAACAGTAAACCCAGGCGCAGATTGCGCACCTCTTCCCGGGAGAAGGATCGGAAGCGCATTTTGGGAAGCAGCATTTTTTTCAACATGGCCCTTCCTTTCTTTTCGGATTCCATCACCCGCAGACTTTCCTAGCAGCCCTCCACCCCGCTCCTTCCCCGATATATCGGGGAAGGAGATTTTGGAGGATTCACAAATTGCGTATGTAGGTTTTCAGGTGTTTCTCTAGCGGTTGGCCTCAGTCTGTACATTTTGCTGTACGACCTGCATGGCTTCTTCAGGAGTTGCCTGACCGTTGTTGATCTTTTCAATCGCCGTAGTCCACTCGGTTGCATAAAATGCCACCACCGGGATGGGCGCCCAGCCGCGGGCGTTGGGCGAGTTTGACAGCTCCACAAAGACCATCGTGTTGGGATTGCTGGAGAAGTTCACCATGGCGGCTTTCACCTGAGGCAGATTGGAGACCAGATTGGCAAATTCGCGCGACACATCCGGGTTGGTTGCCATGAACCACAGGAATTCAAAAGCCTTATCCGGATGCTTGCTCGTCTTGGGCATGATCAGTGGGTTGGTCATCACATTGCTGCTCTTGGCATACGCCGGGTCGCTGGCCGGCACCGGTCCCACACCGTAATTGAGCTGAATGCCCGCCTTCTCAATGAAAGTCACATCCCAGCAGCCTTTCACCGTCATCGAAACCTTTCCCAGCATGAAAGGATCATTGCCTTCACCAGCAAAGCCCGAAACAAATTTGATCACCTTTTCCAGGCCGAATTCTTTGGCAAGGCTCACATCCCAATTCAACGCCTGGATGATCTTGGGGTCAGTGGCAGTGATGTTGCCGGTGGCCGGGTCGTAGAATTTCCCGCCAAAAGCCATCGCCAGTTCAATCGGGATGCCTGTATCCTGGCTGGTAGCCCAACCGAGTTGTTGGATTTCGCCATTCTCCATGATGGTCAACTTACGAGCATATTCAGCCAATTGGTTGATATCCTGGGGCGGCAGGTCCGCATCCAATCCTGCAGCTTTGAAATGGTCCTTGTTCCAGTAAAATCCATAATTGAAATTGACGAACGGCAGGCCGTAATATTTGCCGTCTGCCTGCTTGACCCAATCCAGCCCGGCGGGGATGAAGACGTCTTCCAAATTGGCATTTTGCTTTTCGATATAGGGCGTGAGGTCAACCAGCGCGCCTTGCTTGGCCCACATCTTCACGTTATATGGATCCCACAGGATGGCGACATCCACCTGCTCGCCGCCCGAAATGGCGGTCATAATCTGATCCGGACCGGTTTCTCCTTTGGCGTCAATCTTAATATTTGGATGAGTCGGCGCCCAGTATTTTTCAATCATCTGATTGAGCGCATCCACTTCATGCGCATTGAAGCCGTTCCAGAATTTCAGGGTGACCACTTCTCCCTGACCTGTATCCACTTTGGGCTGGCATGCCATCAGGGAGAACAACAACCCAATCATCAAGATGATGGAAATGGGTCTGACAAATTTTTTGCTCATATCATCCTCCTCGGAAAACAATGGAAAACAAACCCAACCCGATATGCGTCAAAATGATTGATCGAGGAAATCTCCTTTCCCTAACTTATTTGGTACTCAATCACTGCGCCGCCAAAGGCTTCAACGGATATCGTCCAGCTTTGCCCTTGCAAGGTCAGCGCTGTCTTCCCTTCGGCAGTGATTTGGGTAATGGATTTGATCTTTAAACTGGTTTCGACGATCACTGCCTGGTCCTGCTTCGAATGGTTGGCCAGCACCGCGTAGCCGTGCTTCTTGCCAACCAATCCACCAACCTCCACCTGGGGAACATTGCTGCGGAACAACGGCTGCACGCCAGCCCACTGGTAGAAGGCGCGGTAAAGCTTCCAGGTGTTTTCTTCCCGCTCAAAGGCGTTGGGGATGATCGCCAGATAGCTTTCCAGCGGGTAGGCAGATAACAGTGCTTTACCTGTTCCGAATTCATTGGCTACCAGCGCCGGCCGCCCGTCCTGGTCCACAGCAATCACCTCGCCACCGGCCAATTCAAGCGTGGCCGCCCAATGGCGCGGATCACCAAACGAAGGATGGTAAGAGAACCTCTCACCCGGCTGCAATCCACCAAAAGGCCGGATCAACTGCAGCGTCACCTGCTGGACGGGGGTGTGATCGGCCAACCGTGCGCCAAAGAGATGCGCCATTTCGGGAATGGCCGAATCGCCGCACACGGAGGCATACAACGCGCCGCCTCGCCTGACATAATCCGCAGCATCCTCCCAGAAGCGAGTGTGCACATGAACTTTATTCGTATTGGTACCGGTCAGCGGGGAGGGCAGCAGCAGCAGCGGATGACCCTGCCAGTGGGTGTATTCACGCGGGAAATCTGCTTTTAGACCGGCGCGCCGCGCCAGGATCAAGGCGCTCAGCCACGCACCCGTCAGCCACAGGTTTTCCTCGCCGCCCTCGCGCGCCGGATGTCCCGCGATAACGCCGCCGTCCTGCGTGGATACGTACGGCACCACGCTTGGACCGGACA
>CAZCBJ010000282.1:0-4094 GCA_964496705.1 uncultured Anaerolineaceae bacterium
CCCGCTCGCGGGAGAGGGCAGGGTGAGGGCCTCTGGTCCGAACCCTCTCCCACCTATGAGAGAGGGCAGACCGACGGTGAACAGTTCGAACCCTCTCCCGCGAGCGGGAGAGGGCAGGGTGAGGGCCTCTGGTCCGAACCCTCTCCCACCTGTGGGAATGAGCAGGGTGAGGGCCTCTGGTCCGAACCCTCTCCCGCTCGCGGGAGAGGGCAGGGTGAGGGCCTCTGGTCCGAACCCTCTCCCACCTGTGGGAGAGGGCAGGGTGAGGGCCTCCTCGAAAACACCCACCTGCGCGTCCGCCTCCACCCCGACGGCTCCTTCGACCTGCTCGACAAAGCCAGCCGGCGCGCCTTCACCGGCCTGCACATCTTCGAGGACGGCGGCGAGGCCGGCAACGGCTACCAGCACGAAGCCCCAGCCTGGGGCGCGCTCATCACCAGCCGCGGCCTGCCCGCCGAGATCGTCCCCCTCGAAGACTCCCCCCTGCGCAGCACGGTCGAGATTCGCCTGAGCCTGCCCCTGCCCGCCGGGCTGAACCCCGAGCGCACCGCCCGCCTGGCGCAGATTATCCCCTGCCCACTCACCGTGCGCCTCAGCCTCGACAGCGGCGCGCGCCGGCTGGATATCGAAACCCGCATGGACAACCGCGCCCGCGACCACCGCCTGCGCGTGCGCTTCCCCACCGGCATCCCCGGCCCCTCCTACGCCGAGATGCCCTTCGACGTGACCTTTCGCCCGCCCGGCACGCCGCCCGGCCGCGCGGAACAGTGGGAGCAGCCGCGCCCCACTCACCCCATGCACACTTTCGCCGGGGTGGAGGACGCATCCAGCGGGTTAATGATTGCCAACCACGGCCTCTATGAGTACGAGCTGGCCGACGACCCCGACCACACCCTCATCCTCACCCTGCTGCGCTGCACCGACCGCATCGACGCCTACCCCTACGGCGAAATGGAAGAGACGCGCATCCCCGCCGCCCAATGCCCCGGCGAGACCGTCTTCCGCTACAGCCTGATCCCCTATTCCGGCGGATGGCAGTCGGTCTATGCCGAAGCTTGCGCCTTTCGCGACCCGCTGCAATCCGCTCTCGTCCGCCTGCCTGAGGAAGGCGTGCTGCCCGGCTTTGACCCCAACCCGCTGGGAGTCTCGCTGCCCGCCCGGCACAGCTTCGTCGAGATCGAGCCGCCCGGCTTGATCCTCACCGCGCTGAAGCAGAGCGAAGACGGTCAGGGGCTGCTGCTGCGCCTGCTCAACCTGGCGGACGAGCCCGTCCTGGGCCGCCTGCGTGTCAACCTGCCCAGGCTGGTCTTCCACCAGGTCTGTCTGGTCCGCTTGGACGAAACCCGCCAACAACCCCTGCCGCTGGACAAAGACGGCTGGATCACCACCCAAGCCCCATCCCGCGGCCTGGTCACCCTGCTGCTGTACCGCGCATAAGGAGCTTTCGATGAAATCCCTGGCCCGCTCCATTGTGTTGATCCTCCTGCTCGCGCTGGCATTAGCAACCGCGGGCTGCCGGCCGCGCGCGGCGTGCTGGATGGATTAAGGCATTTTGGGTTGGTCATTTTGCCTCTTGACAAATACATACATTCGTGATAGTATATATACGGAGATCGAAATGCCCAGACGAACCAAGCAAGAAGCCGCACTCACCCGCAACAGCCTGCTCAAAGCCGCGCTGACCGTCTTCAGCCGCAGCGGCTACGCCGCCGCCACCCTCGAAGACGTGGCCGCCGAGGGCGGAGTCACCCGCGGGGCGATCTACTGGCACTTCGGCTCCAAGGCCGAGCTGTACAACGCCCTGCTGGATGAGTACGCCGGGCGCAGCGTGCCGATCATCCAGCAGGCCGCCGCCGAAGGCGGCACGCTGGTCGAAATTCTGCGGCGCGTCTTCATTCGCCTGCTGGTGGCAATCGAGGACGAACCCGGTCTCAAGGAGGTGATGGAAATCAGCCTGTTCATAACCGAACGTACCCCCGACCTGGCCCCCACCCTGCAGCAGCGTCTGGAGGGCAACCACGCCCTGCTCGACTCGATTGCAGCCGTGATGGCCCAGGGCATCGCCAGCGGCGAGCTGCGCGGCGACCTGCACCCGCTGGACATGGCGCGCGCCTTCCTCGGCTTCCAGAACGGCATGACCCACCTCTGGCTGCAGGAGCCGGCCGCCTTCTCGCTCAAAGCCTGCGCCCCCGCGCTGGCCGAAATCTACCTGAAAGGCATCCAAATCCGCTGAGAATTTTTTTAATCAGAATACATACATTCTAGTATGTATATCAACCTTCCCGCAGGTTTTTGAGCCCTGCAGGAGGGCAAAAACAAACAACAAAACAAGGAGACATAAAATGAACACAAAAGCTCGTATCACCCGCACCGTCATCATCTTCGCCGCCCTGACCATCGCCGGGGTTTGCCTGATCACCCTGCCCCAATCCGCCACAGGCGCCGCCGTGCGCGCTGTGCTGCCCCTGGTCGGCACCGCCCTCCTCTCCTCCGCCCTGACCTACCTGATGCTGGAAATCACCCGCATCGTGGAACGCTAAATGCGCAGGGGCGGGTCTGTTCCTAAAAATCCACCGACCCATCTAACACCCAGACCCGCCCCTACCCCCCACCATCCCCGTACAGTCGGGTCTGTTCTTGAAAAATCCTTACCTACTCCACCCCCAGACCCGACCCTCACCGTGGCTAGTTGAAAAATCAAAACCTCAATTTGAGAATCGCATCGGTGATCGGCTGGGGAAGGCTTTCCAGAAACGCTGCCGTCCCGGCCATATGGCCCACCGCATATCGTCGGCGGGGGCGGGCCGCGCGCAACGCTGCCTCCACCACCCGCCCCACCGCCTCCGGCGGAGTGCGCCCCCGGTCAAATTGGCTAATATCTGCCGTCCATTTACGCAGTGCCTCCGCGTACAATCCGCCGGCAGGGTGCTGCAAGCAGGGTAGCGTCATCGCAGGTGTTGTCTGGCTTGAAGCGGTACGGATGCCCCCGCAGCGAATCTGGATGCAGGGGATGCGCCACGGCTTCAATTCAATCTCCAGGGTGCGGATGATGCAATTCACCGCAAAATCGCAGGCGTGGATGCTGGTCACGTAAGGCGTGGGAATGGCGGCCGGGGTCATAATCCACAGCAGGCGCCCGCCCGCCTGGCGCAGCAGCGGCAGCGCCGCCTGAGACAGTGCCACCGGCCCGGTCAAACGGGTCTGCAGCTCGCGCTCAAATAACGCCACATCCATCAACTCCAACGGCGCCACCTGCCCCCCACCGGCGTTGTGGATCAATGCATACAGCCCGCGCTGCCCGCGACGCTGCACTTCTTCCTGAACAAACGCTATCACCGGCGGGATATCAATCGGGCGGGAAAGGTCGAGCGGACAGACCGGGATCAGGGCGGGGATACCCAGCGCCGCCAGCCGATCGCGATCCGCCTCCTTGCGAACGGTAGCGAAGACGGTGAAGCCGCTCACTGCCAGATGCATGGCGATCGCCTGCCCGATGCCAGAAGAACAACCGGTGATCAAGACGCTTTGTTGCCGATGAAGTCTATTTGAATTTTGCATTTCGTCTCCTTTTAATCGCTTGATTAAATCTCTTGATTAATATAAACCATTGCACTAACTTTGTCAAGCGCTTGATTAAATCAGGTGATCGAATTAAAATATATCTATGACAAACGATCAACCCACCAGCATTGAGGAAAAAATTGTCCTCGCCACCATCCACTGTATTGAAGTCTACGGTGTGCCCGGCGCAACCAACCGGCGCATCGCCGCCACCGCCGGGGTGAACCTTGCCGCGATCAACTACTATTTCCGCAGCAAGGAAGCCCTGCTCCAGCGAGTGAGTGAGATCACCCTGCGCAATGCCTTCGATCTGGCCGGGATGGACCCCATGCCCGCCCTGTCTGCCCGCGAGCGCTGCATCGCCATCTTCAGCGAACTGATCGAGGGCGGTCTGCAGTATCCCGGCATCACCCGCGCCCATTTTTATCGTCTGCTGGTGGACGGGCAGTATGACGCGCTGCTGGCGGCGCATATCAATCAGTTCCTTCACGACCTGGCACAAGACCTGCAGGCGCGCGGCAGCCCGCTGCCGC
>CAZCBJ010000283.1:0-4043 GCA_964496705.1 uncultured Anaerolineaceae bacterium
CTCGCGGGCGGCCAGGTCGCGCTGATCGGCGTCGATGTAGCCGGATTTGAGCATCAGCTCCAGCACCACCGCGCGGCGGCGGAGGGCAGCCTCGGGATCGGTGAAGGGGTTATAGAGCGCGGGGGACTGGGGCAATCCAGCCAGCAGCGCGCACTCGGCCAGGTCGAGCTGGCTGGCGGGCTTGCCGAAGTAGGTCTGCGCGGCGGCCTCGGCGCCGTAGGCCAGCCCGCCGTAGTAGGTCTGGTTGAGATAGAGGGCGAGGATCTCATCTTTGCTCAACCGGCGGGTGATCTGCCAGGCGAGCACCAGCTCGCGCAACTTGCGGCGCAGGGTGCGCTCCTGGGGGTCGAGGAGCAGATTGCGCACCACCTGCTGGGTGATGGTGGAGCCGCCGGAGATGGTCTGTCCGCCGCGCAGGTTGATCCACAGCGCGCGCAGGATGGCGGCTGGCTCGAAGCCGGGGTTGCGGTAGAAGCCGGCGTCCTCGGTGGCGACGGTGGCATGGCGCAGGGCGGGGGGGAACTGATCGATGCCCAGTGGGGGGAGGATTTCGTAGATTAGCCTGCCCTGGCGGTCGGTGATGCGCACGGAGGGCGAGTAGGTTTGTTGATCAATATTGTTTGATGGAGGAAGATCGACCAGTATCCAGGCGGCGAAAGCAGCAAGCAGGATGACCGGGACAAAAAGAAGAAGTTTTCGGTTGCCGGTGGTCGGTTTTTGGTTGGACATGGGTTATCTGCACGATGAGTGTACCCTTGCAAGGGATATTGTGCAACCGCTGGGGGATGATGGTAGGGGCGGGTCTGGGGGACATAGAAGCTAGGGACATGTGGGAGCAGACCCGCCCCTACCTAACCTTTAGGCGTTCCCTGCCATATCCAGAAGCGCGCAGAATCCCATTAAACTATTAACTTTCCTCCGCCATCAGGCGCTCAAAGGCTGCCATCAGGCGCGGGGCGGTCTCGCGGCCCATCGAATTGGTCTCCTCGTAATGTGCGCCGGGCTTCAAAGGGTTGCGCGGGTAGAGGAAGTCGGCTTCGGGGATGATGTAGCCGATTTCGTCATTGGCCAGCCCGATCACCGCCGGGACGCTCATCCCGGCCTGGCGCAGGCGGGCCTTGATCTGCAGGCCGAGGGCGGGCAGCAGCTCGCCGGGGACGCAGGCCAGCCCCAGCGGGCCGAGGCGCAGCAGCCCAACCTGAGTGGTCAGCTCGCCTTTGCGGGTGGGCAGGCGCGGCAGCGTGCCCAGCAGCATGCCCAGCTTGAACAGCGGATTGGCCAGCGGGACGGCGAAATCCAACCGGCGGCAGGCAAAGGGTTTGACCGGGGCGGGGGAGAGGGGCGCCAGGGTGCGCAGCGCGGCGGCAGCCAACGTCTTGCCCATCGTCTCGGCCTCGGCGAAGGAGTGATCTTGCACATCGGGCGTCATCATCCCGCCCAGCGCGCCGGAGAAGAAGATGCACGGCGCGCCGGTGGCGGTCTCGACCTCGGTGCGCAGCACGCCGGGGTAGTCGGCGGTGATGACGCGGTTGTCGAACCACAGCACCTCGGGGTGGCAGGGGAAGTCGAGCAGGGTGGCCAGCGGGCGGCCGGATGCCGGGTCAACGAACTGGGCGCAGGTCAGCTCTTGATCGAGGATGTCGGGGTTGCGCGGATTCTTGACCAGCCCGGGCACCTGTGTGTTGGCGGCGCGCAGAACAACTGGCTGCAGCCGCTCGAGCGCCTCGCGCGCGGCGGCAGTCAGCGCATCCTTGACCAAAGCCATATAGGCGCGGTCCACACCGGAAGTGAACGGGTTTTTGCCCCACATGCCGATGGTGTCGGGGCCGTGGTGGTTGTGGGTGCAGGCCAGGATGAGCTGCGCGCCGGGCAGGCGGGCTTGCACGTCCTGCGCCTCGTGGCGGAAAAAGGCGATCAGGTCCAGCGCGGCGAGCACGAGGCGCGTCTCGCCAATTTGCAGCGCCAGGGCGCGCGCGAAGAGGTCGTCATGGACGGCGAGGGCGGTGCGGTTCTCGCCCAGTCCGGCGAGGTAGACGGGTTTGTCAAGCGAGGGCGTGATGACGCGCTGGGCGTAGCCTGTGAGCATGAGATGCGTGGTCGGTTATTGGTTGTCAGTTATCGGTTTTCGGTTGAGCTGTCAGCCGTCAGCGATCGGCTGTCAACTTTACGAGTGTACCCTCAGGGTGCTTTTTCGGCAAGCCGGGAAGCAAGGCGAGGAAACCTCACGCAAAGGCGCAGAGGCGCAAAGAAAAAGCTGGGATAAGAAGAAAGAATCTCACGCAGAGGCGCAAAGATTTCTTTTTCTTCACTGATCGCTGAAAGCTGACAGCCTCTTCAACTGAAAACCGATAACCGACAACCGACAACCGATAACCGATCACCTTTCTTCCTACGCTCCCCAGGCTCTGGGGCCGGTGGGGCCGTGGCGGCTGACCAGGTAGAGGTAGCGGGCGTGGGCGCCGGCCTGGACGGCTTTCTGCACCCCGGCGGCCTCGGCGGCGTGATTCTCGTAGAGGAATAGGTTGCCCTCCGCGGCGAAGGCGTCTTTCAGCTCTTCGGCAATTTGCCCCTTGCGCTGGGCGTGGTGAAAATCTTCCTGGGTGTAGTCCCAGGCCTGGTAGCGCAGCCCGTTAGCCTGCAGCGCCAGCGCCAAGGGGGTGTTGTCGGGCGGCAGCGTCTCGCGCGGAAACTCCTGGATGGAGAAGATCAGCCCGGGATGCCAGCCGTGCGAGTAGAAAATGGCCATCTGCCCGTCCACCGCCAGCACGCTGGCCATCTGGTGGATGGTGCTGGCCAGGTCGGTGAAATAGAGCGTGTCGATGCTGATGATCAGGTCGAAGGTGGCCGAGTCGAAGTCCAGCGTAGTGATGTTCATCACGGCGAAGTCAAGGCGGCTGCGCTTGTGAAGGGTGCGCTCCAGCGCCTGCTGGACGGCAACCGGCACGAAGTCAATGCCGGTCACGCACGCGCCGCTCTGATCGGAGAAGTATTCGCTGATCATGCCGCAGCCGCAGCCCAGGTCGAGCGCGCATTGCCCGGCGCGCAAGCCGGTGGCTTCGAGCAGGTGGTCGAGATGCTCCATCTCGGCGAAGCCGTGCTGGCAGAGGTTGCGCCCGAAGAGGCGCTGGCAGTATTCGGCGTTGGCTTGGCTGGACGCCACCGCGGCGTAATAGCGGGTGTACCAATCGTACATGGATGATGCTTGCTCAGACATATTCCTCCTGTGAATCCGCAGATTGTTCCCGTCAGCTAGTGGCAGAGCGCGCTGCCGGCGTCGCTGCGCTGCTCGCCTTCTTCGGGGATGAACTCCCACGCATAGCCGCCGGGCATGAGGGTGAACTTGAGCACGCCGTAGATGCCGCCGAAGAGCACCTCGCTGTTGGGCGACCAGTTGGGCGGGTAGCGCTTGTCGGCGCCGCCGGTGCCGGAGATGAACTGGCGGATGCCGCGCGCCTCGTCCAGCCGCCCATCGGGGTCCTGGGGGGCGAAGCGCTCGTAGTGGTGGTCGTGACCGTTGATCACGATCTCGGCCCCGGCTTCGTAGAGCGCCTGCCAGATGGGGCGCAGGGCGCTGTCGGGGCCGTGATAGCCGGAACTGAACAGCGGCGCGTGCCAGTAAGCCAGTGTGCACTGCGCGGGGTGGGCGGCCAGGTCGGCGCGCAGCCAGACCTCCTGCGGCGAGCCGGGCCAACAGCCGCCAACGTAGTCGCAATTGGAATTGATCACCAGGATGTGCCAGTCGCCCAGCTCGTAGGAATAGTAGCCCAGCCCGGACGGGCCGGCAGCCGGGCCAAAATAGGCGTAATAGGCCTCCGGGTTGAGGTTGTCATGGTTGCCCATCGCCGGGCGGATGCGCTCCTTGAAGCGCCCCCAGGTGGGATCGAAGCAGTCGCGGTACTGCTCCGCCCGGGCCTGCTCATTGGAGTTGTCGCCGGCGGTGAAGATGGCCGCCTCGGGGTAGCGCTCGAGCAGTCTGGCGGTGGCTCCGGCGCCGTAGCTGGCGCACACGGCGATGTCGCCCGCGCCGATCAGCACAACCGTGG
>CAZCBJ010000284.1:0-3926 GCA_964496705.1 uncultured Anaerolineaceae bacterium
ATGACCATCTACACCATCTGCCCCAACCATCTCAAAGAGGGCAACTGGCACGAGCGCAAGGAGGAATTTGCCGAAAAACTGGTGGAATACGCCGAGCGGTACATCCCCGGCCTGCGCGCGCACATCCGCACCAGCGCAGTGCTCACCCCGGACGATTTCCGCCGGCGCACCCACACCCGCCGGCACGCCTTCGGCGGGCTGGCGCCGGTGATGGGCGCCTGGCGCATCCCCCATCAGACGCCGGTGCAGAGCGAGAGCGGCGGCGGGGTCAACAATGTGATCCCGGGAGCGTTCCGGACGGCGAAGAGATTGATGGGCAAAAAGTAACCAGTGAACAGGATGAGTGGTGATAGTGTGTTGCAAATGAAAAAATGAATCGCGATTTCCCACTCCCAAATCCATTTTTATTTTTTCTGTCATCCTTCTTTTCCTCTTTCTACCTGTAAATATATATCAGGACGACACACTGACAACTGACAACCGACAACTGACAACCGACAACCGACAACCGACAACCGACAACCATGCACCATCTTCTTGCGATCGATCAAGGCAGCTCGCACACCTGGGCCATCCTCTGCGACCTGCGGGGCAACCTGCTGGGGCTGGGCAAATCGCGCGGCGCCTGCCACACCTTTGATGGGCTGGAGACGGCGATGAGCGCCATCCGCGAGGCGTCTGAGTCAGCGCTGGCGCAGGCAGGCGCTGCGCGCGAAGACCTGGCGCTGCTGTTTTCCGGCATGACCGGCGCAGACTGGGCTGACGAATTTCCCATGCTCACCCAAGCCATTCAGTCGCTGGGCATCTGCGCCAACGTGCAGGTGGTCAACGACAGCATCATCGCCATGCGCGGCGGCACACAGCGCCCGTACGGGGCGATCCTGATCGGCGGCTCGGCGGCCAACTGCGCCGCGCGCGCTGCGGATGGGCGCATGTTCATTTACGGCTTCTACCATGACTTTGAGCTGCAGGGGGCTTTTGGGCTGGGGCGCAGCGCGCTCAACGCCGTCTACCGTGCCCAGGTGGGGCTGGAACCGCCCACCCGCCTGACCGCCAGGCTGCTGGAGCTGTACCAAGTCGGCGACGTGGACAGCCTGCTGCGCGCCGACATCGCCAGCCAGATGATGGACCCGCGCCTGATGGAAATCCCGCCCATCCTGTTCGCTGCGGCCGAGGCCGGCGACCCAGCCGCGGCGCGCATTGTCTACAGCTACGGCAAGGGCAGCGCTGAGCTGCTGGTCAATGCGCTGCGCCGGCTGGACATGACCGGGCTGCAGGTGGAGGTGGTGCTATTCGGCGGCATCTTCAAGGCCAGAGGCCCGCTGCTGACCGACGCGCTGCGCGCGCACCTGCACCTGGCCGCCCCGCGGGCCGTGTTGGTCAACGCGCGTTACGAGCCGGTGGTCGGCGCGGCGCTGTTGGGCCTGGAAGCCGCCGGGGTGGCGGTGGAGGGCCAGGTGAAGGAAAATATCGAGGTGAGCGCGGTGAGGATGGGGTTGATCAGGGTCGAAGAAGAAGACTAAACCCCTTCATTCCACCCGCAGCGGTCCAGAAAGCGCGCGGTTGAGGCGCATCAAGGTCTGGGTGTACTGCGGGATCATCTCGTGGTAGGGACCGCGGCCCATCTCGCCCTGTGCCTGCAATTCCTCCTGCAGATAGCGCAACTGGTTGATGCTCTCCTTGACGCGCGAGTCGCGCAGTTGCAGCACCGTGCGCACCAGGTCTTCGATCAATTGGTCGCTGCTCGGCTCGCCTTTGGGCATCGGCGCCAGCAGGGACTGGGTCGGCTCCTCCAACGCCGCGGGCAGGTTGGCCAGGATGAATTCGGATGGATCGCGCTCATCCTGTTCGAGCGCCTCCTGGAGGCGGCGATGCAAGAGCTGGTGGTCAATGTGCTCGAAATCCTGAGCGCCCAACGGCGACAGACCGTAGGAGCGCAGCGCGCGGTTGAGGCGGTTGAGTTCCTCCGGCTGGCGCAGCAGCAGGCGCAGCGCGTGGGCTTCCAGCTCAAAGGCGTGCCGGGCGGGGTTGGCCGACAGGGCTTGACTCGGCTCACGGCGCGCGCCCTGCCCGGCTGGGCGGCGCGAGGGGCGCACCGGCTGGGGACGCTGGCTGACCAGCGCGCGCTCGTCCACACGCAGCAGGCGCGCCAGGCGCTGGCGGTAGGCGTCCCGCTCCACCGGGTTGGGCACATCCTCGATCAGCGGCAGCACGCCGGCGGCGATCTCGCTCTTGACCTTGGCGTCCTGCAGGTTGCGCCCCCTGGCCAGCGTTTCCATCACATGGATCACCACCGGCTGGGCGGCATCCAGGATGCGCTGCCATTCGCCAGGATCGCGCAGCACCACCTCATCGGGGTCCATGCCCTCGGGGATGGTGGTCACGCGCAGGTCGGCTTGCAGGCGCGCCTCGTGGCGCAGCAGCCCGCGCGCGTCGAAGAAAATTTCCTGCTCGCGGTCGGAGGCCTGGCGGGCCACGTCCAAACCGCGCAGGGTGGCTTTCTCCCCGGCGGCATCCGCGTCCAGCGCCATGACGATCTTGCGCGAGAAGCGCTTGAGCAGGCGCAATTGGTCTTCGCTCAGCGCGGTGCCCATTGGCGATACGGTGTTGGTGTAACCGGCCTGGTGCAGCAGGATCACATCCAGATAACCCTCAACGATGACCACCTGGTCTTTGGCGCGAATGGGCCGGCGGGCCTGGTCCAGGCCGTAAAGCAGGCGGCCTTTGTCAAACAGAACGGTCTGCGGCGAGTTGAGGAACTTGGGCACATCTTCGGGGTTGAGGATGCGCGCGCCGAAGCCGCACATCTTGCCCGCGGCGTCGCGGATGGGGAACATGATGCGGTTGCGGAAGCGGTCATATACACCGCTGCCGCTGCTGCGCTCGGTGACCAGCCCGGCCTGCAGCAGCTCATCCGGCGTGTAACCCTTTTGGACGAAATGATTGAGCGCCGTCTCCCAGGTATCGGGCGCATACCCCAACCCGAACCCGTCAATGGTCTCCGGACGCAGCCCGCGCTTGCGCAGGTAATCCAGCGCGGCCTTGCCCGCGCCGCTCTGCACCAGAAAATGATGGTAGAAAATGACCGCCTCGTCCAGCAGCCCGCGCAGGCGGGCATTTTCCTCTTCGGCGGCCTGGCGCTCGGGCGTCTGCGGCTCCAACTCCACCCCGGCGCGCTGCGCCAGGTGCTGCAGCGCCTGGGGGAAGTCCCAGCCCTCCTTTTTCATCACAAAACGGAAGATATCGCCGCCTTCGTTGCATTGTCCAAAGCAGCGCCAGGTGCCCGAATCGGGAAACACAACGAAAGCTGGCGTGCGCGTGTTCGGGTGAAACGGGCAAAAACCGGTGTAGTTCTTGCCCGCCCGGCGCAGCTTGACCGTTTCACCGATCAACTCCACCGCGTCGATGCGCGATTTGATCTCGTCTATCGCAGTCATGGCATGCTTACTTTACAGGAAAATTGCCCGGCTGGCAAGAGGGCAATCGCAGAATATGCTAGAATACAGGAAGGTACGCAATCGCATGCCTTCCATTGGAACCGAAATCATCATCATCCTGGCCTTGATCCTGATCAACGGCCTGTTCGCCATGTCCGAAATGGCCATCGTGGCAGCCAGGCGGGCGCGGCTGCAGCAAAAAGCCGAGGAGGGGAATGCCGGCGCCGCCCGCGCGCTGGAGCTGGCGGGCAACCCCACCCGCTTCCTCTCCACCGTACAAGTCGGCATCACCCTGATCGGCATCCTCACCGGCGCTTTTGGCGGGGCCACGTTGGCCGAGCAAATCGGCAGCCAGATCAGCCAGGTGGAAATACTGGCGCCGTACAGTAAAGGCATCGGCGTGGCGATCGTGGTGCTGGCCATCACCTACCTGTCGCTGGTGCTGGGCGAGCTGGTGCCCAAGCGCCTGGGGATGAACCGCCCGGAGCG
>CAZCBJ010000285.1:0-3916 GCA_964496705.1 uncultured Anaerolineaceae bacterium
CGGTGGCGACCATGATCTGGTAACGGCCGGCTTTGAAGCCGTTGAGCGCGCTCTGACGCTGACTTTGGCTGCGGTCGGAATGCAGGCTGGTCACGCTGTAACCAGCGCGGGCGAGCTGCTGCGCCAGGCGCTGAGCGCGGTGGCGGGTGCGAGTGAATACCAGCACGGAGCGCTTGTCGACTTCCCTGAGGAGTGCCATCAGCAGCGCGGTTTTCAGGTGTTGTGAAACTGGAAAAAGCGCGTGCGCCACGGTATGAGCCGGGCGGCTGAGGCCGATGGCAACGCGTTTGGGCTGGGTGAGCGTTTGGGTTGCCAGTTGCTCTATTTCTTCGGGGAAGGTGGCCGAAAACAGCATGGTCTGTCGGCGGGGGGGCAGATGCCTGAGCAGGCGCTTGACGGAGGGCAGAAAGCCCATGTCGAGCATGCGGTCGGCTTCATCCAGGACCAGTATTTCCACTGTGCCCAGTTCAGCCTGGTGCTGCTCGATCAGGTCCAGCAGACGTCCCGGGCAGGCGACGAGGATTTCGACGCCGTCCTTTAACGCTTGGATCTGGGGGGCAGCTCCCACACCACCATAAATGGTCGCGGAGCGCAGGCGCGTGCCGGTTGCCAGATCGCCGATGACTGCATGAATTTGCTCGGCCAGTTCCCGCGTGGGGGTGATGATCAAGGCGCGCAGCATGCGGCGCGGACCGTGAAGCAGGCGGTGCAAGATGGGCAGGACAAAGGCGGCTGTCTTGCCGGTGCCGGTTTGCGCTGTGCCGATCAGATCGCTGCCAGCAGCAGCCAGCGGAATGACCGCGGTTTGAATGGGGGTTGGAGTTTGATATCCAGCCCGATGGATCCCGGCCTGAAGGCGGGGATCGAGGTTAAATTGTTTGAAACTCAAAACAGTCCTTGTCTACAAGCGCCAGACCGCGTTGGATGAATTGAGCGATGTCTCTTGCAGCGGCGGTTGCATTATATTTTTGTAAAAGTCGATGCTGGCCAACTGGCCGGTTCGGCTCATGATTAAGTGGTTTGGTCTCCCGTAAAAACGCCCTGTTTTGAGCAGGGCGTTGACGTCTCAATTCCGGAAACCAAGCGGAGTGAGTATATCATATTTTGGCAAACTCTACCAGCCGGAAGCTCTCTGACGAATGAAAATACGCAGGATCAACCCCAGCCCCACGCCGCTGAAGAACCCGCCAATGTGCGCCATGTAGGCGATGCCGCCGATATCCGCGCTGCTGCCCAGTGATCCGAATCCGCTCAGCATCTGGAGAACAATCCAGATTCCCAGCGCCATCCAGGCTGGCACTACGGTGATGATGCGAAAAATGAGCACGCGCACGCGCCCTTTGGGGAAGAGCAGCAGATAGGCGCCCAGCACCCCGGCGATGGCGCCTGATGCGCCCAGGTTGGGCACGGCTGAGGATGGGTTGACCGCATATTGGGCGAACGTGGCCAGCACACCGCAGGCCAGATAGAACACCAGGTACCAGAAATGCCCGAAGCGGTCTTCGATGTTGTCGCCGAAAATCCACAGGTAGAGCATATTGCCCAGGATATGCAGCAAGCCGCCGTGCATAAACATGGCGGAGAAGATGGTGATGAATCCGCTGATCGGATCATAGGTGAAGCGCTGCGGGATGAAGGACCAGCGGATGATGAAGGCGTCGCCCCCGGCCATCTCCAACAGATAGACCAGCACGTTGGCGACGATTAACGCGATGGTCACCACCGGAGTGGTCCGGCGGCTGTGATTCTCATCTCCTAAAGGCAACATGGAACATAACCTCCTCAATGGGATTTACAGGGTTGCTGTTAATTGTCTCTCATGTTTGGTCTTTTCTGGACAATTATAGACGAAAATAAACTGTCTTTGGCGTTAAGCGCTCCTTGCAGCTATAATCGAGCCTGTGAATCGCCGCAAATATTTGACCACTGCAGCCTACTATGCTTCGTTCTTTGCCATGGGAATATCGATGGCTTCGCTCGGTCCGACCCTGCCCGGTCTGGCAGATAACACGAAGGCCGCTTTGAGCGCGATCAGCATTCTTTTCACAGCGCGGTCCGTGGGCGGGTTGGTCGGCTCGTTATGGGGCGGGCAATTCTACGACCGGCTGCGCGGGCATGTGGTTATGGCGGCTGCTGTGGGGGGGATGGCTGTATTGACCGCATTGACTCCCGGCATACCCTTGCTGGGGGTGTTGACGGCGCTGTTATTCCTGACCGGCGCGGTGCAGGGTGTGCTTAACGTGGGCGGCAACGCGCTGCTGGTGTGGGTGCACGGCAGCCAGGTGGGACCGTTTATGAACGGGCTGCACCTGTGCTTTGGCATCGGCACGTTCCTTTCGCCGGTGATCGTGGCGCAGTTCGTGGCGCGAGAAGGCGGATTGTGGTGGACATACCTGCTGCTGGCGGTGATCATCCTGCCCACTGCAGCGATGGCGCTGCTGCCCAGCCCTGAGTCCCCGCATGCCGCGCGCAATGCCGCCGGCGGGAAAATTGACTGGCCTCTGATCATCCTCATCTCGCTGGTATTCGCCTGTTACAACGGTGCGTCGCTTTCGTTTGGGGGCTGGATTTACACATACGCGTTGAAAATGAACCTGGCCAACGAGACCAACGCGGCCTATCTGACCTCGCTTTATTGGGGCGGTTTATCGCTGGGGCGGCTGGTGGCCATCCCGCTGGCGCTGCGTTTCAGCCCGCGCGCCATCCTGCGCGCTGATTTTGGCGGCGCGCTGGTCAGCCTGCTGGCCATGTTAATTTTTCCCCGCTCGCTGGCGGCGGTGATGATCACTTCTGCCGGCCTGGGATTTGCACTGGCTTCCATCTATCCGACCACCATGTCCTACTCGGGACAGCTGATGGCGCTCAGCGGCAAAGTGACGGGGTATTTTGCCGTCGGCTCCAGCCTGGGGATCATGCTCATGCCGTGGGTCATCGGGCAGTTCTTCGAGCGAGTCGGGCCGCAGGTGTTAACCCACGTGCTGGTCGTGGATATGTTGGTGGCGCTGCTGGTTCTGCTTGCACTGCGGCGCTACACCAGCACACGGGCAAATGTTTAGTTGAGATATTGCACTGTCGGGCGCAAATCCAGTTCGTCGATCAGGTGGTTGAGTTCGGCGCTGGTGAGCACCCGGCCCAGACCGGCGTAAGCGGTGAGGGCGGCCTCCATCATGTTTGTCCCGAAAGAGCGGCCCTCGTAACGCGGGGTGGTGGTGATGACCAGCCTGACCCCACGCGAGCGCAGCAGCTCAATGTTATCGGCAGTGGTGGTATTGGTGATGATCGTTTTCCCGTTCAGGTCATGCGGCATGTACTTGGCCATGAACAGGTAATCGCCGGCGATCAGGTCGGATTGCTGCCAGTATTTGACATATTTGGGTTTATGCTCGCTCTTCTTGTCTGAGCCGTAGAAAAGCATGCTCATCGGGAAATGGCTGACGATGGGCAGCATCACACGCGCCACCCGGCGGTAGCTGGCCAACCCATTGAGCGGAATGGGCACCCCCAGCGCTACCATCAGGTCGCCGATGACCACGTGCTCGCTGACATCGTCCACCGCCTCGGCCAGCCCCAGCCTGTCGACGGCCACCGGCACAAAGGCGTGCTGAAAATGAGGAATCCCTCCCAGGGCGGGAGCGGCCAGCTCAAACACGCGCCGTTCAAGCGTGTGTTTTAAGCCGCGCCCGTCCACCACCGGGGTGTGGTGAACGTTTTCCACCAGTTTCAGCGCGGCATACAGCGGATATTCGCGCTCGCCCAAGGGTAGATACATATCCACACCGCCCATGCCAAAGCAATCCACCTGTCCGTCGAGTTCAGTGTATAACTGGCGAGCTTTGGCTACATCCCCGTCGGTGCCGACGCGCTCGATGAGGATGGTCTCGCCTTTGAGGCGAACCTCCACCCGTTTATCCCGCTG
>CAZCBJ010000286.1:0-3901 GCA_964496705.1 uncultured Anaerolineaceae bacterium
CGGCGATCTTCAAGGTGCTGATCGCGGTCAAGGCCCGCAACGGGATCGTGGTCGCGCCGCATCCGTCGGCGAAATGTTGCACCTATGAAGCGGTACGCGTGATGATCGAGGCGGGTGAAGCCGCGGGAATGCCGAAAGGCCTGGTTTCTTGTATGCAGCACATCACGTTGGAAGGCACCCAGGAGCTGATGCGCCACTATGCTACGTCTTTGATTCTGGCTACTGGCGGATCGGGGATGGTGCGGGCGGCGCACAGCGTGGGCAAACCCGCCATTGGGGTGGGGCCTGGGAACGTGCCGGTGTATGTAGACCGCAGTGCAAATGTCGAGAAGGCGGCCTGGGATATCGTCAACAGCAAGGCTTTCGATTGTTCCGTGATTTGTGCAACCGAGCAATGCGTGGTTGCAGACAAGCCGATCGCTGAGCAGCTTCGCGCTGAGATGGAAAAAAACGGCGCCTACTGGCTGCCGCCTGAGGACGCGCCTGCCATCGAAAAGCTCTTATTCACCGGCAGCGGGGTGATGAACCCCAAAGCGGTGGGCAAGACGCCGCAGCAGCTGGCCAAAATGGCCGGGATCAGCGTGCCGAAAAGCGCGCGCATTCTGGTAGTGGATCTGGACGGGGTTGGGCGCGAGCACCCGCTGAGCGGGGAGAAACTCACCACCGTGCTGGGATTCATGGTCGAAGATGGCTGGCATGCCGGTTGCGAGCGCTGCATTCAACTGCTCAAGTACGGCGGAGATGGCCACTCGCTGGTCATTCATGCGCGCGACGAAGAAGTGATCCTGGCATTTGGCATCGAGAAACCGGCATTCCGCATCCTGGTCAATACCTGGGGCACAATGGGCGCGATTGGCGCCACCACAGGCATCGCGCCATCCATGACGCTGGCGCCCGGTGGCATCGGCGGATCCGTCGTCAGCGACAACATCACCGTGAAACATATGATGAATGTCAAACGGGTCACCTATGAAATACAATCACCCCCGGCGCTGGCGACTACCCTGGCCCCAGATGTCGAAGGCGGCGCCATGCTGCAACCGGCTAACACGGAGCGCGTTTCAAGTGAAACCGTCGAAGAGATTGTGCGGCGGGTCGTTGCTGAATTGAGCGCGCGCCGTTAGTCTGAGCGAGCGCGGTGATACATTACTTAAACGCTAAAAGCCGGTTCGAAAGGAGCTATAGGCTTTATGGCAGATAATCAATGTCGGGCGATTACGAAAAGCGGTGCGCGTTGCCAGAATCCGGCTTTGCCCGGCTCTAAATATTGCCGGCTGCCAAGTCACCAGGTGCTGGCTGCTGCGAGCGAGCCTGAAGTAACCACAACAATGAACGAAACTACAGCTTTGCCGGAAAGCAAGAAAACCCCGCTCCCGGCGAAAGAACCACCTTCAACACCCACAGCATTACAGGAGAGAAAGGAAAATCGTATGTCCGTACAAATGATCGCGTTAGGTATGATTGAGACCAAGGGTCTGGTAGGCGCTATTGAAGCGGCAGACGCTATGGTCAAGGCGGCCAATGTCAAACTGATCGGCAAAGAGTACATCGGCGGTGGTTATGTCACGGTGATGGTGCGCGGCGATGTTGGCGCGGTGAAAGCTGCGACCGATGCCGGCGCGGCTGCTGCGCAGCGCGTTGGTGAGTTAGTCAGCGTGCATGTCATCCCGCGGCCTCATGGCGATGTCGAGGTGATCCTGCCGAAGTCCGAGTAATCGTTCGATCGCCTCTTCGGACAGCCTGTATCAGGTTGGGTGATCCTGGCGTGTTGCTTCGATCGCATCACGCCAGGATAACTCCACCTTGATATGCTGGCTGTGCATGAGGTCGTGTTGAATAGTTCCTTGTTCGGATGCGTCCGCAGCCTGTCTGGGGACGATGGAGATCAGGTGATATTTTTATGACCAAAAAATTGTATACCGCCAACGATATCGTTAAACTGGTAAAGGAACAGCATCTCAATGCGCTGGTTTTAAACAAAGGCGACCTGGTGACCCCGATGGCTCGGGATGTTGCACGGGAGTTGAAACTGGCAATCGTGGAAGCAGGCGCCGAGGCCCCGACCGTTGTCCCTACTGTGGTTGCTCAAGGCGAGGAGAAATCCGCGGCGCCCGGTGATCTTGAGGCGAAGGTCAGGAATATCGTGGCAGCCATGTTTGGCGCCGGTAGCGCCATCGCTGCCACGCCAGTAAACGCTTCCCCGGTGATCGCTGTGGACGGACGCAGCCTAAAAATGCCTGCTTTCCCATTTGAAATTCATCGCCCTGAGATGGATGTGCGTCTGGAGGATGTCATCACTGCACAGAACGGCTCTCCGATGGCGGCGGGGTTCATGTCGCTGCATAAGGGCAGCTTTCCCTGGACGCTGACATACGATGAAATCGAATATGTGATCGAGGGCGAGCTGCACATTGGTACACAGCAAGGGACGATCATCGGGAAACCGGGAGATGTCTTGTACATTCCAAAAGGAACCGAGATCACCTTTGGTACACCATCGTGGGCAAAGTTCCTTTACGTCACCTATCCCGCCGAATGGGCTGGCTGATCTGAGAAGCAGAAGGGAGATCGAGCGATGCCAATAATCACAGAAACTCAACTGCGCGATCAAATTCGCCAGCCGCAGCAAGGCATGACCATCACGTTGCCGAAAGATACGCGCTTCTCACCCTCGGCTATGGATTTCATCAAGCATTGGAAGATCGAGGTTGTTCACGGCGAAGATGAACTAGCAGCGAGCGCAGAAGAGTCGGTTGCTGTCGATGGGTCAGGCGAGAAACCTGGTTGGGATAAACCCGCCACATTTCCGGTCGTGCTGACCGGCGACCTGCCGCGCTGTACAACCTGCGGCATGCCGGTCAAATCGAAACCAGAACATATGACCCAGCTCGATGCGAGCCATTTCTCACCCAAGAACACACCCCGTATCCGTTTTCGGGGCAAAATGGACACGCTGCACGCCCTGTTTTTGCTGGTGCTGGCGCGCGCCAAAGCGAGTAACCTGCCGGGTTTGGCCGAGCGCCTGGACACACTGGCGGCATACTGCCGCGAGATGATCAGCGCCGAGTATCACCACCGGCGCGTTGAACCGCTGGTGATGGGCGGGTTGAGTGAAGAAGAAATGCACAAAGCCACCCACGATCCAGAGGCTGTCGTGGGGGTAGGGCATGTCATTCCTGGGCCAGATGACCCAGAGATATTGCACTGGCTCAACCTGCTGCGCTGCCAGGTGCGCGAGACCGAGATAGCGGTTCTGGATGTGTTTTCACCTCACGGCGATTTCCCGCTCGAGGCGGATCTGGTGCGGGCTGTGAACCGCTTGAGCAATGCCGTTTACTATTTGTCCCTGCTGTTTGTGGCCAAGAAACTGACATGATTGTTCTGAAAGGCTGATGATTTTACCCAATGAATCCAGGATTGCAAGCATTTCTCGCTGCTGCCGATGAGTCCATCGCACGCCCGTCGATCAACGGTTACCGCGACTGCGTTCACGTAGGGGTAGACCTGGGCACAGCTTATACCAGCATCTTTGTGCTGGACAAAGATTACAATCCTTTGGTGGGTACTTACCAGTTTGCCGAGATCGTGCGCGATGGCTTGGTGGTCGATTTTGTGGGTGCGGTGGACCTGGTTCGGGCGTTGAAACAGAAAGTGGAAGCGCGCCTAGGATTTGAATTGAGTTCGGCAGCCACCGCTTACCCGCCTGGGGTCCCGCTGGTTGAGGTTCGCGCTACTCGATACGTGCTGGAAGCGGCGGGACTGCACTGCTCTGGATCGGTGGACGAGCCTACCGCTGCCAATGCCGTGTTGAAGGTGGATAATGGCGCGGTCGTCGATATCGGCGGAGGCACGACCGGGATCGCGGTGATCAAGGACGGTGAGGTGGTGTATACCGCCGATG
>CAZCBJ010000287.1:0-3874 GCA_964496705.1 uncultured Anaerolineaceae bacterium
CACCGGGGGTCTTTGGAGGCCATTCTTTCACTTTTGTAAGGCATGTGCATGCTATAATCCTTCTTGATGTAGTCTTTCAGCGCTGCAATGGACAACCAACCGCCCGAATCCTTTCCCACTTCCGATGCTGAACCCGCACAACCGCTGGAAATTGCCAGGTCGCGCGTGCGCATTCAGGTGGACCTGGCGCCCGGCACGCGGCTGAACATTCACGTTCAGTCCTCGGCTGCCGACGGCACCCCGCTGGAGGAGCAGGAGCTGGTTTTTACCGGACTTCCTGAAACCCAGCGGACAGCGAAGCGCAGCGGATTCGCGCTGAAAAGATGGTTGCAAGGTTTATGCCAGGCGCTGCGTCGATTGTGGAAAGCCGATGCCGCCCGCTGGGAGGTCGCTCTGCTGGCGCTGGCGGCGGTGGTCTATCTACTCACCCGGTGGATCGGTCTGGAGCGTTACCCCATCTTCTTCTTCACCGATGAAGCCGTCCAGACCGTGTTGGCGCAGGATTTCATCCGCGACGGCCTGCGCGGATACGACCAGGCTGTCCTGCCGACCTTCTTCCTGAACATGTTCCAATACAACCTGGGCGCCTCGGTGTATCTGCAGGTGCTGCCCTACCTGCTGCTGGGCAAATCCATCCTGGTCACGCGCGGCGTCAGCGCGCTGGTCACACTGTTGGCTGCGCTCTGCTGCGGTTTGCTGCTGCGCCAGGTGTTTCACAAGCGTTATGCCTGGAGCGCCGCGCTGCTGCTTTCCATCACCCCTGCCTGGTTCCTGCACTCGCGCACCGCCTTTGAGACCAGTCTGGCGACGGCTTTCTACGCTGGATTCCTGTATTTCTACCTGCGCTACCGCAGCGGTGCGCCGCGGGCGCTCTACTGGTCGGTGGCGATGGCCGCGCTGGCTTTTTACAGCTATTCACCCGCGCGCATGGTGGTCGGCCTGACCGCCGTGCTGCTCTTCCTCTCTGACCTGCGCTATCACCTGGCGCAGCGCGGTGCGGTGATGCGCGCCGCCGGGCTGGCGCTGCTGCTGGGTCTGCCCTACTTGCGTTTCATCTTTCAGCATCCTGCCGCCAACCAGGAGCATCTGATCCAACTCAATTCCTATTGGATCCAAAACCTGCCCTGGACCACCAAGCTGGGGCGCTACTTCAGCGAATACCTGCGCGGACTCAATCCTCTCTACTGGTACCTGCCCAACGGCGCTGACCTGGCTCGCCACAAGATGGACGAGTTCGGTCACGTGCTGCGCATCACCTTTCCGCTGCTGCTGGGCGGGTTGGGCATCGCCCTGCGGAAAATCCGCCAACCAGCCCACCGCGCGCTGATCATCGCGCTGCTGGCCGCTCCCTCCGGCGCGGCGTTGGTGGCGCTGGGCATCACCCGCGCGCTGCTGATGGTGGTGCCGCTGGCGCTGCTCAGCGGTCTGGGATTGTGCGCGCTGCTCGAATGGCTGGAGCGGCGCTTCCGCCTGCCGTATTTGCTGCTGGTGGGAGCGGTTTTCCTGCTTCTGGCGGGAGGCAGCTTCTCACTGCTGCGCAGCGCCCTAGTCGACGGTCCCTACTGGCACAGCGATTACGGACTGGGCGGGATGCAGTGGGGCGCGCGCCAGGTGTACGGGGAAATCCGCGCCTATCTGCGCCAGTCTCCCGACACGCGCATCATCCTCTCTCCTTCCTGGGCCAACGGCGCAGATATTGTGGCGCGCTTCTTTTTCGCCGACCCGCTGCCGTTTGAGCTGGGCAGCATCGAGGGTTACATGAACCAGCGCCTGGCATTGGATGATGACACCCTGTTCATCATGATTCCCCAGGAATTCATCGCCATCCAGGCCAGCCCCAAGTTCAAAGACATTCGCATCGAGAAAGTTATCAATTATCCCAACGGCGAGCCGGGCTTTTTTTTCGTGCGTTTGCGCTACGTGGATGACATTGACCAGATGCTGGAAGCCGAGCGCCAGGCGCGCAAAACACTGCTGGAAGCCGATTTGACCGTGATGGGCCAGCCGGCGCGTGTGCGCTATTCTCACCTGGACATGGGCTCGGTCGAGATGTTCTTCGATGGGGATGTGCACACCCTGGCGCGCACGCTGGAGGCCAACCCGCTGGTGCTGGAGATCGAGTTCCAGCAAGCCGTGACCCTTGACCGGGCGCAGCTGCAGATCGGCGGACCGCTGACCGAGGTGTCGCTGACTGCCTGGCCCGCGTCAGGCACGCCGCCGCTGACCTTCCGCCAGACCGCCGCGGAAGCGCCCAACCCGCGGCCGCTGGTGATGCTGCTTAACGCACCGCTGCAAACACGGCGCATCCGGCTGGAGGTGCGCTCGGTCAACGATGTTGAGCCGGCTCATGTGCATCTCTGGGAGGTTGATCTCCATTAGATTTTTGCGCTGAGGGAAATCACCCGGAGCTGCAGCTGTGATAAAATAACCTTTCGCCTTTTTATGCCCGGTCAACAGGAGGCTGCCTTGATCCAACCGGAAAAGATCGAAGAGTGGGTGCGCGAGGTGGAAGAACGCCCGTCTTCGGCGCCGTTGATCATCCGCTTCATCACCGCGCGGCTGGAGGAGCTGACCCGCCGCAATGATGAGCTGCGCGCCGAGAACATCGCCCTTTCCACCGAGAAGAAAGTGGCTGAATACGAGGCGCGCATTACCGCGCTGGAATACCAGTTGGCGCTGCTCAAACGCCACCTGAGCGGGGACATTAACTTGCAGGAGCTGGAAGCCGGCGCTGCCCGGATGGCTCAGCCGGCTGCCCCGCAGACGCTGAGCGCGCTGATCTTTTCGCGCGTCGGACGCATTCTGCGCCTGGAATTCCAGCCGTCTGCGCTCTCATCTGGTATGGTGCTGGGCGAGCTGCCCGGCGAGATGGACGCCGAGAATCCCCCGGGACTGCTGGTGGCCGGGGCGCAGGAAGAACTGCTGCTGGCTTTCGACAGCGGCCGCTCGCTGACTATGCCGCTCAGCAGCCTGCCGCCCGCCGACCCCGGCGCGCTGGACTGGCGCAAGGCTTTTGTTCAGCCGTCCAAATCCACCGAGGAGCTGGCGGTGATCCTGCCCATCGCCGCCATGCCGCTGCACGCTTTCTGCGTGCAGACCAGCCGCAAGGGATTCGTGCGCCGCGTGACGCGCGATAATTTCGAGAAGTTCCTGCCCAAGAACTACGTCGGCAGCGGCACCACCCTGCGCAAGGACCGCATGTGCGGGCTGACCCTGGCCGACTCGGATGACCGCTTCGTGATGGTCAGCCGCGAAGGCTGGGTCTTCAATCTGCCCGTGACCGACCTGCCGGTGGCTTCCGAGGAGGTGCTGCGCCTCTACCTGACGGATTACATCGTTGCCGCCTTCGAGCTGCGCCGCCAGACCGCGCTGTTGGTGGCCACCCAGGTGGGCAAGGTGGTGCACCGCGATGTGGACTGGCTGGAACCGGCTGCGTCTTTCCACGCGCGCGGGCAGCCCGTTTATTCGAAAGAGCGCCGCGAAGCCGGGGTGCGCGTGGTCGGCGCGGCGGCGGTGGACGAAACCGATTGGGCGCTGTCGCTGCGCTCTGATGGTCGCCTGGTTTTTCATTCGATGCAAGACCTGTTCGACTCCGGCACGCTGCTGGCGGATGATCCCTCGGCCAGCGTGCTGGCTTTTGCCATATTCAGGTGAGTCATGGCGCTGAATGTGGGCATTGACTTCGGCACCTCCAACTCGGGCGTTGCGCTGAGCCGCGGCGGGCAGGTGCGCGTTCTGCCGGTGGACCCGCACAGCAGCGTGCCGGGGGTGATGAAAAGCATCCTCTACATCACCAAACTTCAAGAAGTGCATGTCGGTCCTCGGCGTGGACTCCCACGCGCGGGCGGACCTCCTCGAGGAGGCGAGGGCGGTG
>CAZCBJ010000288.1:0-3822 GCA_964496705.1 uncultured Anaerolineaceae bacterium
TGGCAGTTGCCGGATGGCACCCGCTTCCTAAACGTCAAGACTTATTACAATCAAGATTTGATACCCAAAGGATATAAACTGATGCGGGATGAACAAGGAGCGGGTGATGTTTACCTGCTCGTGTTCGCGAAAACGGAGATCAAATCCAGAGTGGTCATCCAGTTTCAAACCAGCACCAACAAACGACCTTCTCAGGTACTGATTCTGTACAGCAATCCACAATAATATGCGGTCTCACAGGCGCCTGGTTGATCTACAACCAGGCGCTTGATTAATCTAGAAATCCAATAAATACATCACATCCTTCAGCGCGGCGTTGAACATCTCCTGCATGATCTCCCCAGAAACCTGGTACCGGCCGCCAAAGTTGCCGTCTCCCATCACTTCGCGCTCTTGCCGAGCGCTCAGCAACCCCTTATATGGCAAGGGACCTGGTTTTTCACCTTCAGGCACCTCACTCACCCGGGTAAAGGAAAAATTTTCCAACCAGTTAGCGTGAGCAGGTTTTAAATCATGCTTGACAGCCACCTCTTCGACGGCTTTGCTGGTCCACCAGGCATACCAGGTGATACGCAAATCATCCAATTGGTTGAGCATTTCATACAACATATGCCGGGCAGGTTCATTGCCACCATGTCCATTGAAAACCAGGATGCGACGAAAGCCGGCCGCATGAGCCGAACGAATCATATCCTCCACCACCGCCAGCAATGTGCTGGTGCGCAGGCTGATCGTCCCTGGATATGCAAGGAAATACGGCGATACGCCGAAATTCAAAGCTGGAGCAACCAGCACTCCGCTATGTTGGCTGGCAGCGTCTGCCAGAGCCAAAGGAATACGCACATCTGTTTGCAGAGAAAGGTATCCATGCTGTTCGCAGGAACCCAATACCATCATTAACCGGTCATCTTGTTGCAGATAGCGCTCAACATCCATCCAGTTTACATCTTCAAAGCGCATGGCTTTCCTCTCTATAGCACAAGATTGATCAACCTTCCCGGCACATAGATAATCTGCCGGGGTGCTTTGCCTTCCAGATAGCGAACAATGGCTTCACTTGCCAGAGCCTTGACCTCAGCCGCCTCGCGAGATATATCTACGGGAACGGTGATCCGATCGCGCACTTTCCCATTGACCTGCACCACCAGGGTAATCTCATCTTCTGCTGCTGCAACTTCATCCACATGCGGCCAGGCTTGCTGGTGAATGGAGTATGGTTTGCCGAGCCTGTGCCACATTTCTTCACTGATATGCGGTGCCACCGGCGCGAGCATTTTGATATAAATTTCAACCGCTTCGTGCCATGCTGCGCTTCCATACACCAGTGCTTTGACGCGGGTCATCTCATTCATCAGCTCCATCAAGGACGAGATAATGGTATTGAATTCAAAGTCTTTAAAATCATGGGTGACTGAGCGCAAGGTTTGATGCACCTTCCGGCGCAGTCCGCGCAGCACCTCCTCATCCGCCTGCCCCTCATCCACCGGATCGAGGATGGTCGACCAGACCCGGCGAATCCACCGCGAGGTTCCTTCAATTCCTTGATAAGACCACGGCGCGCCCATTTCCCAACGGGCAAAAAACATCAGATACGCGCGTACCGTGTCTGCGCCGTAGGCGGATACCAATTGATCCGGAGAGACCACGTTGCCACGGCTCTTGGACATCTTTTCGTTATCTTCACCCAGCACCATACCTTGATTGCGCAGTTGAATCATCGGTTCAGCCCCCTGGGTGAGGCCCATATCGCGCAACGCTTTGTGGAAAAAGCGCGTGTAAATCAGGTGCATGTTGGCATGCTCAATTCCCCCCGTGTAAGTGTCAACTGGCATCCAGTATGCATATTCGCGAGGGTCAAACGGCCCGTCTTGATACTTTGGACTCAAATAACGCAGGTGATACCAGGATGAACACATGAAGGTGTCCATGGTATCGGTCTCCCGCTCCGCTTCGCTTCCACACACCGGACAGGTCACGAATCGCCAGGTGGGATGCAATTTGAGCGGAGATTCGCCTGTCGGTTTCCATGCGACATCATCCGGTAAAGTGACCGGTAGTTGATCTATTGGTACAGGTACAATCCCGCAAGAAGGGCAAAAGAGCATTGGAATGGGAGCTCCCCAGTAACGCTGACGAGAGATCAGCCAATCGCGCAATTTGTAATTGACTGCGCGTCGGCCAATGCCGGATTCCTCCAGATAGTCAACCACCCGACCAAACGCCTGATCCCCCGGCGTGCCGTTGAACTGCCCTGAGTTAATCATCTTTCCCAAGGCCGGCACGGCTGCAGTCATTAGATCGGCAAACAATTCCTCCATGCCCTCCGGTTGGATGACTGGTCTGATTTCCAGGTTGAATTTCCGGGCGAAATCAAAGTCGCGTTGGTCATGCGCCGGCACAGCCATGATCGCACCGGTGCCGTAGGTCATCAACACATAATCAGCAATCCAGATCGGGATACGTTCCTGGTTCACCGGGTTAACGGCATATCCTCCTGTGAAAACACCAGTTTTCTCCTCATCCAGCGCTTCACGTTGAATATCAGTCTGACTGGCCGCCAAGGCTTGATAGGCCTGAACGGCTGATTGCTGTTCCGCTGTGGTCACTCCATCTACCAGTGGATGCTCAGGCGCCAACACCATAAAGGTGGCTCCCCAAAGCGTATCAGGCCGGGTGGTAAAAACTTCCAGTTCATCACCCGCCTCAGTATGGAAGAAAACCTGTGCCCCCTCGGAGCGGCCTATCCAGTTGGTCTGCATATTGCGCACACGCTCAGGCCAGTCGATGGTTTCAAAACTCAGCAGCTCATCTGCATATTGGGTTGTTCGGAAAAACCATTGTTCCAGTTCTTTTTTCACCACTGGAGTCTCACAGCGCTCGCAATGGTGGTCATCCCCCCAAACCTGTTCCCGGGCTAGGGTTGTGTTGCAATTTGGGCACCAATCCACCGGAGATTTTTTTCGATATGCCAATCCATTCTGATAAAGCTTGATAAAGAACCATTGTGTCCAGTGATAATACTCTGCATCCGCGCTGACCGCTTCACGGCGCCAGTCAACCATCGTACCCATCGAGCGTAATTGCTTACGCATATTGTCAATGTTCTGATAGGTCCACACCCTCGGATGGATTCCGCGTTTGATGGCTGCGTTTTCTGCCGGCAGCCCAAAGGCATCAAAACCCATCGGAAACATGACATTATACCCATTCATGCGCATAAAACGAGCCCGCGCGTCCGAAGGCGCCATGGCATACCAATGGCCAATGTGCAGGTCACCAGAGGGGTATGGAAGCATGGTCAGCGCATAGAATTTTGGTCGGGTATCATCGATATTTGCTTCGTATAAGCCGCTTTCTTCCCATCGCTGCTGCCAGGCGGGTTCAATAATCTGCGATTTGTACATTGGAATGCTCATATTTTGCCTTTATATTGAGATAAAAAAACCTTCGCCACCCAGGGACGAAGGAAAAACTCCGCGGTACCACCCTGCTTATCTGGTTGATCACCAGATCGCTTTGGATTCGCGATAACGGGCGACACCGGCGCCAGCTACTGACCTTCACCGCGCACCGAGCCATTTACGGCTACACAGGCGAGTTCAATCTTTGGGGTGTTCCGCAACACTCATCCCAGGCTCACACCATCCCCGGTTCGCTGGCGGATGACCTACTGCTCCTGTACGGTTTCTGGATATTGAATTGTTTAAAAAAGAAGCCAACAACATGGAAAGTTGACTTCTTCCAGTGGACCCAGAGGGATTCGAACCCTCGGCCTCCTCAATGCCATTGAGGCGCGCTCCCAACTGCGCTACAGGCCCTCTC
>CAZCBJ010000289.1:0-3819 GCA_964496705.1 uncultured Anaerolineaceae bacterium
GGCGATGGTCAAATCGCTCAGGGCTGATTAAAGCGCAGCATCCAGCCGCCGGGGTAATCCTTGCCGTCTTTCACCTTGCAGGTGTGGGTTTCCAGGTTGTTGACCTGCTCGCCGCCCTGCCCCACCTGCAGGCTGTAAACCACGCCCACGTCCATGTTGAAGTCAGCGTAGCCGGCGGAGATTTCGGGATACAGGCCGGTGTAAAAGGTGTCGTGACCGTTCGCCCAGAGCACGTCCACGCGCACCCCGCCGGCCGGGTCGCCTTTGGCGTTGATCACGTCCACCTGCAGCAGCGGGCCGGGCAGGTCGGGATCGCAGATTTTCTCCTTATCCAGGACTGCGAAAGGCGCGCCCTGGGTGGGGCGCGGGGGGGGCGAAGGGCGCGGGGGGAAGGTGGCGCGCGGGGTGGCGGTTTCGGTGGGGTTGGGGGTGGCGCTGCGGATGGCACCACCGACCTCCTCCAGCGTGGGCGAGGGACTGAGCTGGGGGCGCGGCTCGTCCGGCGCGGGGGTGAGGCTGGCGGCCTGTGCCACCGCTTGCGGAACCGGGCTCAGCGCGGCTTGCTGCAGGTCTGAGGCCAGTTGCGCCAGCACGCGCGGCGCTTCGGGGTTGGTATCTTTGCCCAGCATACGCTGAGCCTGCTCGGCCAGCGCCTGGATGGGGTTGTCATCCCGCAGCAATGCCAGACGCCCTTGGGCACGCCCCACATCCCCGTTCACCAGATAGGACTGGGCGATTAACAGGCGGAAGGCGTCTTTGTTCGCCGCGCCCAATGTGTAGGGCGCGGTGTTGGTGTATTCCACCGGATACAGCCCCCAGGCCACCAGCAGCCCCATTGCAATGCCGATCAGCAGACCGGTCAGCAGGTACCAGGGACCGCCGCCGCCTTCGCTCTCCCTGCGGCGGCTCACGGGCTGCCTCCGGGAGGCGTCCAGGCTTGCAGCGCCTCGGCCAGGTTGGCCAGCAAGGCGAGATCGCCTGGCGTGTATTGCAGCGCGTTGGCCGTGACGATGGCTTGCTGGACGACATTCACCGGCAGCTCCTGCGGCCCGGCGATCAAATCCAGGCGGTGGGCGGCCAGCGCCACGCTCTTTTCCTGGCTGTAGACCTCGGCCACCATCAGCGCGTAGTCAGCCTTGTAATCAGCGCGCAGGCTTGGCGGCTGGGCGTTGTTGAGGTGAAGGGGCTTGACCAGCCAGCCGTAGGCCAGCGCCAACGCCGCGCCCACCCCGATGCTGATCAGGAACCAGATAAAGCGTTTCAAACGCATAAGAAAATTATAATGGAGAAAGAGAATTGCGTGATAAACAACCCCCCGCAGGTTCGCAACCCGCGGGAGGTGGAGCAGACTCAAATTTTTGTCACGCTGACGAACACCATCGGCTGGCGGCGCGTCTCGCTGTACAGGTAGTTGCGCACCGCCTGCTCGACCTCTTTCTGAAGATTGCCGTTGGCGCGGCTGACTGTGTTGGTGATCTTGACGCAGCTCTGCGCCAGCAGCTCATCGGCATCTTTGCTGACGATGAAGCCGCGGCTGATGATCTCCGGCTCCTGCAGCAGGCTGCCGTTCATGCGGTCCACCACCAGGCGCACCAGCACGATGCCGTCGCGGGCCAGGGCTTCGCGCTCGCGCATCACATCCGGACCGACGTCGCCCACGCCCGAGCCGTCCACAAACACGCTCGAGGCGCCGACGTTCTCGCCCAGGCTCATCTTCCCATTTTCGAATTCGATCACCTGGCCGTTGGTGACCACGGCGATGTTCTCGGGAGCGAAGCCCATCTGCGCGCCTACCGCGGCGTGCTGCTTGAGCTGGCGCATTTCGCCGTGGATCGGAATCAGGTATTTGGGGCGCACCAGGTTGATCATCATCTTGATCTCTTCCTGGCTGGCATGTCCCGAGACGTGCACCGGGGCGATGACCTCGTAGATCACGTTGGCGCCGCGCTCGAACAGGCGGTTGATCGTGCGATAGACGATTTCCTCGTTGCCGGGGATGGCGTGCGATGAAAGCACCACCGTGTCATCGGGCTTGATGTCGAATAATTTATACGTGCCGGTGGAGAGCCGCCCCAGGATGGAGGAAGGCTCGCCCTGCGCGCCGGTGCACATGATCGCCACCTCGTGGGGGCGCATGGCCAGCGCCTGGTCGATGGTCACCTGCAGGTTCTCGGGAAATTCCAGGTAGCCCAGCTTGCGCGCAATCTTGACGTTGTCCACCATGCTTGGGCCGACCAGCGCCAGCTTGCGGCCGTGTTTGGCGGCGGCGTTGGCGGCTTGCTGGATGCGCGAGATGAGCGAGGCGAAGCTGGCGATGATCACCCGTCCTTGGGCGCGGGCGAAGACCTGGTCGAAGGCCGAATCGATCACGCGCTCGGAGGGCGTCCAGCCGGGGCGTTCAGCGTTGGTCGAGTCGCCCAGCAGCGCCAGAACGCCGCGGCGCGAGAACTCGGCCAGCTTGGCGAAATCGGAGGGTTTGTTGTCCACCGGGGTCTGGTCGAACTTGTAGTCGCCGGTGTGCACCACCAGCCCGGCGGGGGTCTGGATGCCCAGACCGACGCCGTCGGGGATCGAGTGGCTGAGGTGGACAAATTCGACGCGGAATGGGCCGGTCTGCACCACGCCGCCAGCCTGCACGGTGGTCAGGTTGGCTCGCGAAGCCATGCCGTGGCGAGCCAGCTTGCCCTCCACCAGACCGCGGGTCAGCGGGGTGGCGTAAATGGGCGCGTTGATTTCCTCGAGCAGGTGGTGGATGGCGCCGATGTGGTCCTCGTGCCCGTGGGTGATGACGATGCCCTGGATCTGGCTGCGGCGGGCGAGCAAATAGTGAATGTCGGGGATAATGTAATCGATGCCGAGCATATCGTTTTCGGGGAACATCAGGCCGGCGTCCACGACCAGCAGCTCGCCGCCGTATTCGTAGACCATCATGTTCTTGCCCACTTCACCCAGTCCCCCCAGGGGGATGATGCGTAATTTCTTCATGTTTCTATTTTACCTTCTAAATAATTACCCGGCGCGGATATCCGGCCGGGCAAAAAGGGTGTTGCGGAGAATGCGTACCACTCAAAACCTGCGGCCGGGGGCACCGGCGGTTGTTCTTGTTAATGGCGTGTATTGTAGCATGAGCGGGAGAAATTGTCAAAAAGGGAGAGCGGGTTGGGGTGAGGGTGGCCAGTATCCACTCCAACCTCCTTTATTTGGCGATCATCTGAACTCATGGTTCCTGTTTTCAAACGAAAACCCCAGGCCCGATTTTCGGACCTGGGGTTTGTGATGGTGATCGCCGTGCGCTTACGGATTCTTCCAGAGCTTGATCTGCTCAACGCGCACGGTGAAGTTTGTGGTGACCTTGGCGGTGACAAACGCTCCGAGGTAGCCCTCAGGGTAGGTCTTGTCGCTCACCGAATCCAGCTTGACGCCGTTGACGTAGAGGGTGATCTTGTTGCCATCGGTCAACACGCCCAGGCGGTTGGGGTTATCGGTGCCTTTATGGATGGCGTCGCTCTTGGTCCAGTCAATCAGCACGGTGGCTGAGCCTTTGGTGCCGACCTTACCGTCCCATTTCCACAGGCGGTACTGTCCGTCGCAGGTCACCGCGAACAGGTAGCCGCGGTCAGCTTCGCGCAGCACGGGCACGTGGAAGATCAGACCGTAGGAATCGGCGCCGGAGCATTTTTCGGTGCGGAAGGTGGCTTCCACGTAGGCGTCGCGCAGCTTCTGGTTGGATACCACCCAGCCGGGGATGGTGCGCATTCCGGTCATCCACATGTAGCCGTTCTTGAAGCCGTTGCTGGTGAAGGTGTCCTTGCCGGTCGG
>CAZCBJ010000290.1:0-3777 GCA_964496705.1 uncultured Anaerolineaceae bacterium
CTCTTCCACTTATAACCGGACACTACTGCTCCCGGAGTGATTCTGACGACTTCTTGACAATTGCCGGCGCCTCCGTGGGGCGGCAAGGGGCGGTTGGACTCACCGACAACCACTCCGGGAGACTCCGGGAGTGGTTGTTAAGGATTTGTAAGATCCACTCCGGGAGTGGTGGCGGGGAGGGATGTATGCGCGGGTGGTCGGGGCGACGGGCATTGGTGCTGGGATCCTGTGTGTGGCTGCTTGGAGCCGCCGGCGCGCCGCCAGCGTCACCCGAGCCGGGGCTGCTGTTCTATCTGTCGGGCGACCGGGGCCTGGCCGCGGACGTCGCCGCGGGCGGCGACCCCCAGCCCAACTTCGCGGCCGACGTCACCCTGGTCGCCGACGGCGCCAAGGGGCCGGGCCTGCAGTGCGGCCACACGCAACTCCTGTCGTACTGGGCACCGGGGAACATCTACGCCGAACGCGGGACGCTGGCGTTCTACTGGCGATCCCGCGAGCCCGTCGGGCCCACGCAGTTCCCCGTCTTCCGCGTCGGATACGCCGACCATTCCAGCTGGGACATGGTCTGGCTGCGCATCGACTACAACGGCCAGGGGTTCGACGCGTTCGTGACCGACGCCAGCCTCGCGCGGACGCGCGTCTCGGTCAACCTGCCGTCGTTCCCGGCGCCGGACCGCTGGACGCACCTCGCCCTGTCCTGGGATGAAACCCGCGGGATTCGGTTCTACGTGGACGGCAAACTGGCCGCCATCCAGGAGGGCCATGCGGTGTTCGCCGCGGCCCTCGATCAGTTCGGCCCGCATTCGCGCGTCATCAGCCCCTATCAGGTGCAGAGCGCCTACAACTTCGTCAGGGGCGGCGACCTCGACGAACTGCGCATCTACGACCGCATGCTGTCGGACGACAACATCGCGATGCTGGCACAGGGCAACGCCGCCGGTCCCGTGCCTCCCCTCACGCGTGCCCTCGGCCAGGACGTCTGGCGGCAGGCCTGGTGGCTCCGCCACGGCTGGAATCGCCCGGACGATCCGCCGCCGGCCCTCGATGCCGCTGCGGTCGCCATCCGCAAGGTCGAGATCCACGACGTCTACGACCTGAAACGATGGGGCTGGAAGGGCACCGACGGCATTCGGGAGACCACGTGGCCCAGCGTCTACAACCGGTCCCGCCTGCCCGGCCGCAACGACTATTTCCAGCTGCCCGACTGGGACTGCTACTCGCTGTCGGGCAAGACGGTGTCGTTCGCGTTGCCCGACGAACCGTGGAACCACGTGGAGATTGCCGGCGCGGCGTTCGGCGCCGCGCGTCTGGTGTCCGGAAGCGCTGCCAGCGGCGGCGCTCCGCTGTTCCAGCGTCCCAAGGGCCAGGAGCGCACGTACCACCGCCTGCCGGCTCCCGTGCAGGGCCAGACGATCGAGTTCACGAACGCCGAACAGGAAACCCCCATTGGCGAACTGGGCGCCTACTACGTTGCTCCGGGGCGTGAGCCCGACGGCATCGGCAAGCTGTCGTACCGGCTCTCCAGCGCCGCCCGGCCCGACTTGGCCAGCGTGAAGCCGGCACTCGACTTCATCACCGGCCGGTTCGCGCCCGACGAACGCGGCCTCGTGGTGGCTGTGCCGGCAACCGGGCCGGCGGCCTTCGCCGCCGCGCCTCCGGCCGGGTCCTCCGCGGCAGCGCCGCCGCCACCCGCGATGCCGGTCGTCCATATCCTGATCCCGTCGGACTTCCGCGAAGCCCAGGCCGGCGCCCGCCGCGCGGTCGCCACGTACTCCTGGTCCAACCTGCCCGGCGGACTCGACGGCATCGCCATCGACCTGCCCGCGCTGAAGGTGTCACCCACGCACGGCGCGTATTACCCGCTGAACATCCAGGTCAGGGACCCGATCTGGCCGCTGCGAACGATGCTCGACGTCAACGTGTCGGTGAAGCCTGGCGAACGGCACACCCTGTGGCTCGACACCCGCGACCGCATTCTGCCGAACGACCGCGGCCTCTACCTCTCGATCGCGGGCGCCGGCCCGGGGTTCGGGCCCGCCTCGCTCGACGGCGCGACGGTCCGCCTCGTGTTCAAGGCACGGAAGGACGCCATCGCTGAACACGTGCTGGATCGCTTCACCCAGGTCCGCGACAACTACGCCTTCATCGTCGAGGAGCAGCCGAAGACACGCCGGCTGAGTCTCTACACGCGGTTCGAGGCGGACATCACGGACCTGCTCCGCGTGGATCCCGACCACGAGCTCGGCCGCCAGTACTGGTACGACTACAACCGCGAGCAGCCCGCGCCGCCCGTGGCCCTGGCAGAGCCGCCGGCCGGCGCGCCGGCCTGGGCTTTCTATCAGGTCGAGCTGCTGCGCTCGATCCGCCGCTTCGTCGAGTACTACATCGACCGCCGGCAGATCGAGAACGGCGAGTTCGGCGGCGGCCTGTCGGACGATGGCGACCTCACGAACGCGTGGCCGGGTCCGGCGTTGATGGGGTCGATGCCCGACAAGATCCGGTCCTCCCTGCTGCGCCACCTGGAGGCGTTCTACGAGCAGGGCATGTTCACCAACGGGCTCTCGACCATCCAGACCGATGAGCTGCACAGCTACGAGGAAGGCATCCAGGTGCTGGGCCAGGTGCTGCTGATGGACTACGGCAGCCCCAGGCAGATCGAGCGGGCCATGGAGACGGCCATCGGCCTCGAAGGCATCACCGCCATCAACGCCGCCGGGCACCGCCACATCCGGTCGTCGTACTTCAGCGGCACGAAGGTGGCCACGGAGGGCGTCTGGGGCTGGTCGAAGCCCTCGTCGTACCTCGCGCTGCATCCCGCCATCGCCCTGGTCGACTTCAACGGGGCGCCGCGCGTGCGGCGGTGGCTGCTCGATCTGGCCGACAGCCTGCTCGCCCACGCAAAGCCCGACGACCTGGGCGTGCCGACCGTCCGCGCGACGGTCGAGTTTGCGACGGACCGCGATCTGCCGGGCCAGTCCGAGCGGGCGTGGCCGCTGCTCTGGGCCGCCTACCGCTGGACCGGCGACCGCAAGTACGCCGAGCCGTTCATCAAGGCCGGCCCCCGCAGCCTGCCCCAGCTTGCGGCGAACGTCCTCGACCACCTCGACCTGCGGGAACAGTGGGCGCCCCAGATCCGGGGCGCGGCCGGCCTGGCATCGGCACCCGATGCGATGCGGCACCTGGCCTGGCAGGTGGACGGCGACACGGCCCGCCTGGCGTCGCTCTATCGTGACCAGGTCACGGCCGCCGCCCTGCGTGAGTACATCAACACCGAGGGCAGTCTCTGGATCGATCGGGTCAGCGTGCCCATGGTCGAGATCCAGCGCGCGCGCCTCGGCGGCGTGGCGATCGTGCGCAACGCTTACGTGCCCGGCCACGCCGTGAGCTGGCGCTTCGCGTCGCCCGGCGACGAGGAGCGTGTCGCCGTCCTCGTGCGCGACCCGACGCCGCGGCGCATCCGGGTCGAAGCGTACAACCTGGGCCGGGCGCCCATCACCGCGGCGATGAGCGCGTGGGACGTGGAGCCCGGATCCTGGACGGTCACGACGGGCATCCGACCCGCCGAGGGCCAGGGTCCGGTCGCGGCCGGCTTGTCGCAGGTGCTTGATCTCGAGCGCGGCGCATCCGTCCCGGTGACGTTTGCGCCGGGCGTCGTGACGGTTATCGAGCTGGCCTTCGTCAGGGCCGGCACGCCGTACTGGTCCAGGCCGGATCTCGGCATCAGCCGTGAGGATGTATCGGTGCGCGGTCGGGACATGACGGTGACGGTGCACAGTG
>CAZCBJ010000291.1:0-3761 GCA_964496705.1 uncultured Anaerolineaceae bacterium
ATGACATCATCGGCGACAATTTCTCCGCGCAGGCCATGCGCGCCATCCGCGACGCGGACGCCCGCCGCGCCTATGCGGATGCCATCCTGCGCATCCGCGCCGCCGAGGAAGAGGCCGTCCGGCACATCGCAGCATTGTTGAACCGTGTGAGCTGAATCATCAGGGGGGCGGCATGCCACAACAGGGCAAATTTCATTGGGCCGGGAAGGTACCCGATCCGCACCCGCATGTCCGAAGATGAGCTGAGCGGCGTTTGCAGCGCGGCTGGAATTGAGCTGGGGTACAATACGCTCATTGGCGCATATATGCCCCTGCCCCCCGATCACACCTACGTCCTCTGTTTTCTGACCCGCGGCGCCCGCGTGCTGATGCTGCACCGATCCAACCCGCCCAACCGCGGGCTGTGGAACGGCGTCGGCGGGCACCTCAACCCCGCCGAATCGCCCCGCGCCGCCTGCCTGCGCGAGGTGCAGGAGGAGACCGGCTTCGTCCTGCCGGACGTTCATTTTGCCGGCCTGCTCACCTGGGCCGACTTCCCCGGTCATCCTGACGGCGGGCTGTACATCTTCACCGCCCCGGCGCCGCCCGGCGAGCCAAAACCCTGCGAAGAGGGCCAGCTGGCCTGGAAGACGCACCGCTGGGTGTGCAGCGCCCCGGACGTGGTGGAGAACATCCACCATTTCGCCCCGCTGGTGCTGGACGGCGCCCCGCCGCAGGTGTACCATTTCGATTACGGCCCGCAGGGTCAGATTCTGCAGCATGAACTGCGCCCGCTGCCGGCCTGGGCGCACGATTTGCTGGACGGAGGCCACGCATGAACCCCGAGCACAACGCTTTTCTCAACCGCACCGCCCCCCTGCTGGCAGTGGAATTGCAGTATTACCGCCTGCCGCGCGAACGCTGGGAGCGCTTCCTGGCCAGCGCCCGCCAGTTGGGCGCCAACGCCGTCTCCACCTATGTCATGTGGGGCTGGCACTGCCCTGCCCCGGGCGTCTTCGACTTCAGCGGCGCCACCCATCCCGGGCGCGACCTGCCCGGCTTCATCCGCCTGGCGCAGGCGATGGGCTTTGAGCTGATCCTCAAGCCCGGCCCGTTCATCGACGCCGAGGTGCTGGGCGGCGGCGTGCCGTCCTGGCTGCTGGCACAGCACCCCGAGATGCACGCCTTGCGCGCCGACGGGCAGGTCTGGCGCCATTCCGATTCCGACCAGCCGCGCTGCTCCTATTTGCACCCGCTTTACCAGCAGCACGTGCGCGAATGGTTCGCGCGCTTCACGGATGCCGCGCTGCCCTTCCAGTGGCCGGTCGGGCCGGTGATCAGCCTGCAGGTGGACAACGAGACCCCCGGCGACGGGATGATCGCCAGCGACCAGAGTGCTGATTTCGACCCGCGCCTGCGCGGCGATTACAATCCCTGGGTGCTGGGCGAGCTCTGGCCGCGCTGGCTGGCGCAGCAGTACGGCAGCCCGGCGGCGCTGGCGGCGGCTTATGCAACCCCGATCGAGAGCTTCGCAGCGGTTGAATTTCCGCGCCAGTGGCAGGAGCCGCAGGCGCTGGGCGAGGTGCGCCGCTGGATGGACGTGGCGCGCTTCGAGGAACACCTGCACGCCGGCGGCGTGGCTGCCTTTGCGCAGATGCTGCGCGAGCTGGGCTGGCAGGTGCCGCTGTTCCACGACCTGCTCTCCATGCCCTGGGAGGCTTCGGGCGTGCTGACCAGCATGCCCGCGCTGGCCGCGGCGGTGGACTGGCTGGGCTGCAACGTCTACGCCGAGGCGTCCGAACAGCCGTTTGTGGATTACGCCGGCTACGCCATGGATTTTCCCGAGTACGTCCACCACGCCGTCTGGCGCCCGCTGCTGATGAAGAGCTATCACCCCGAATTTCCGGCCTTCATCCCCGAGATTTCCTCCGCCGGCGATTTCTACTTCCAGTCCCCCTTCGGTGGCGGGCTGGAGGCGGTCAGCATGTACGTCGCCGCGCAGTCCGATCCCGAGCCGGACGCGGTGAGCGGCTACCCGGCCTGGGGCATGGAGGCGCCGCTGCGCGCGGACGGCAGCTTGCGCCCGCGCGCCTGGAATTTCCTCTCCCCCGCCCTGGTTCTGGCTGCTGTTTCATCTGTGTATGGGTTGGGTGAATATTTGGCTGAGGTGATTATTGGCTATACGCATATTCCCGAGCTCGCCGCTAAGTGGGCTTTCCGCCTCCGCGACGCCCGCGCCGGTCTCCCCGCCGGCTTACGCCATTTCCCTGCTTTCCAGCTCGACGCCCTCTCCGCCGCCGCCTCCCAGCGCATCGCCCAGCAGCTCCTCCGCGCCCATATCCAGTTCGGCGTCACCGATATTGACGCCTGCCCGCTGGACAACACCCCCCTGCTCATCCTCCCCGCCAGCCCCATCCTCGCCCGCGCCACCCAGCACAAGCTGGCTGCCTTCCTCCAGCGCGGCGGCAGGTTGGTCTGGCTGGGCGGCCCACTGCCCGGGCTGGACGAGCACCTGCAGCCCTGCGACCTCTTCGCCCGCGCCGCCGCCAGCCTGCCCGGCTGCCTGCGCCTCGCTGAGCCGCCGGCCGACTGGGCCGCGCTGCTGGGTGTGCTCGGCGCCCAGACGCGCTTCGCCTGGGCTGACCATCCCGAGATCAGCGTTTCGACCCGCCAGACGCCTGAAGGCGGGCTGCTGCTGGCTTTCGCCCACCGCGGCAGCGGCACCTTTACCGGCGATATCCACCTGGCCCGCCCGCAGGGCGCCGCGCTGCGTCGCTCGGGCCGCGACGCCCGCTCCATCTCAGCCTGGGATATGGGCGCTGAAGAACCGGCGCTGCATGTGCGCCTGGCTGGGCCGCATGTCTCCTTCATCGCGCTGCAGCAGGACCGCCTGCACTCCGCCTTGATCCACGCCGATCAGGGCGGATTGGTCGAGTACGGCGGCGAGAGCATCGCCGTGGAGCGCGGCTCGCTGTGCGCCGCGCGCTTCGACGACTGGCTGGCAATCACCGCCCCGGGCGGCACCCGCCTGGTCTGGACTCGTCAGGATGCGTGGCCCGAGCTGCAGTGCTGGCGGCTGCTGCTGGGCGGCGGGCTGGAGCCTGCCCGCTGCAGCGCGCTGGGCCGCACGCTGGAGCTGAGCTACGCGACCGAAATCAACGCGCGCGAAACCGAGGCCTACCTGCTCGGCCCGGTCGCTTCGCCGCTGCCCGCCGGGCTGCGGCCCATCCTGCACACCCGCCTGGCGCGCGCCCGGCTGGGGCTGGAACGCGCCGCGCAACTGTGCGAAGAGACCGCCGCCCGCCTGGAAGAGGTCCGCGCGGATTGGCGCGCCGCGCTGCAGGAGGCTGTCCCCGGGCTGCGCGCCGCCGCGGCGGGGCTGGGTCAGGCCCAATCCGCGCCGCAGCTCAGCCCCCAGGACTTCCTCACTGCGCTGCAGGCTGCCGCCGGGGATGCCGGCGGGCAGGCTTACGCGCTGCTCAGGCTGCTGCGCGCCGTGCGGGCTGCTTCAGCCGCCGGGCAGCTCGCTGCGCACCAGGACTGGCTGCTTTCCGCCGTCGGCGGCATCGCCGGCGCGCTCAACGGCAGCGCATTGTGGGGCGAAGGATGAACGCCGCCCCCGTCCCCCGCCATCCGCTCCACATTGTCTCCGCCTGCGCGCCATGCTCGCCTTCGCGGGGCGGATCATCTACCGCGTCTACACCACCGACCCCTACCAGGTGATCGAGGAGCCTTTTCTGACATGAAAAAAGCCGCTCTGCTCCGCTGGCTGATCCCGCTGG
>CAZCBJ010000292.1:0-3735 GCA_964496705.1 uncultured Anaerolineaceae bacterium
CCCCCGCTACCCCGGGGGCTGAACACCCACCCGACGTCCCCCCGCACGGGGCCACTGGTGGCGGAAAATATGTTGCATACTGATGATGCCATCATCAAAATGCACGGTATGTACAAGCGTCGGCACGCGGAAGGGCGCCTCCGGCGGCTCGCGGACCACTTCCCGGTGGTGGTCGTCTCGGGGGCGCGCCAGGTGGGGAAGACGACCCTGGTTCAGCACCTGTTCGGTGCCGGGGCGGAGCTTGTCACCTTCGACCCTGCGATCGACGTCGAAAACGCCCGGCAGGATCCCGATCTCTTCCTCTCGAATCACCGGACGCCCCTGATCCTCGACGAGATCCAGTACGCGCCCGAACTCGTGGCGGCCATCAAGCGACGGGTCGACGCCTCCCCCGCCCCGGGCCAGTACATCCTGACCGGCTCCCAGCAGTGGAGCGTGCTGCGCTCGGTCGCCGAGAGCCTGGCGGGCCGGGCGGTGTTCCTCGACCTGGGAGGGTTCACCCTGGCCGAGGCCCAGGGGCGGGGGGAGGCCGCCGGGTGGCTGGGGGCGTGGCTCGACGACCCCGGCGGTTTCGTGCAGAGCCCGCGCGCGCGCCTGCGGCCCGAGCGCGGCCCGTTCGAGATCCTGTGGCGGGGTGGACTGCCCCGGGCCACCGAGCTGGACCTGGACCTGGTCCCCGACCTCCACCAGGCGTACCTGCGAACCTACGTGGAGCGCGACGCGCGCCTCCTGGCCGACGTCTCGGACTGGCAGCTCTTCGGGCGCTTCTTCCGCCTGCTCGGCGCACTCACGGCCCAGGAACTGAACTACAGCCAGTTGGGGCGCGAACTGGGGCTCACCCCCCAGACGGCCCGGCGCTGGACCGACATCCTGAGCGCGACCTACGAGTGGTTCGAGGTCCCCCCCTACACGGGCAACACCGTGAAACGGGTCACCGGCCGGCCCAAGGGCTACGTCGCCGACACCGGCCTGGCGTGCATCGGCCAGGCGATCAGTGCGCCCCGGACCCTGGGCGCCCACCCGCTGCTGGGTGCCCTGTTCGAGACCTTCGTGGTCGGCGAGGTGCGGAAGTGGGCGGGCCTGCTCTCCCCCCAGCCCCGCCTGCACCACTGGCGCACCCAGGCCGGCGCCGAGGTCGACCTGCTCGTGGAACTGGACGGCGTGTTCCACCCCATCGAGGTCAAGGCCGCCACCCAACCGTCCCGCCGGGACACGTCGGGAATCAGCGCCTTCCGCAAGACCTACCCCCACCTGACCGTGGCGCCGGGCCTGGTGATCTGCCCTTGCGCCGCCTTGCACCGGATCTCGGACGAGGACTACGCCCTGCCGTGGGATACCCTCTGAGCCCAACCTCCCGGCGGGTCGAGGTCGAAGCGCTTGTAGGGCGGGGCTCGCCCCGCCACCCTCGTCAGCCCAGGTCTTGGGTTCGTCCCCTTCGCGCCTTTGGCCAAGGGTACTGCCACCCGGGGTCGGGAGACCCTTGAGGTGGTGCGAATGCGGGAAGCGGGAGCGGTCGGCCGTCAGCGGGGCGGCAGAAGTGGGCCGAGGACGCTGGGATCACCGCGGGGGGAGCGAGACGAACCCCGCCTGGCGGAAGTGCGCATCGACGGCGGCTGCGTGGGTCAGCCGGAGGCGCTTCATCGCCGCGAAGGAAGAGCAGTCGGTGAAGCTGTAGTCCTTGTCCGCTTCGCGGCAGAACTGCTGCCACGCCAGCTCCAGGTCCCGCGGTTCCAGGGCCACCAGCGCGGCCAGGTTGCCGGATCGCAGTTCCTGGCCGGCGCGCACCGCGAGGTCGTGCCCGACGCGCGCGCGGACCAACGTCACGAGCTCGTCGAAGACGTAGTCCGTGAGCAGGAGCCGCCCTTCCCAGGCGCGCAGCACCTCGGCGACCGCCGCGTGGCTCGGGTCGCGGCGGTTCAAGAACGCGTACCACGCGCTCGTGTCCACGAACAGGCGGTCCACGGCGGTCGCCTCAGCCCTCTCCGTAGAGGGTGCGATCGTGATCGCGCGCGTCGAACCCGGGGTCGTCGATCAGGCCCTGCAGGGACCCGATGCTCTGTCTCGGCCCGCCCCCGTCGCACTGCGACGCTCGAAGGCCGGCGTCGAGCAGCCCCCGGATCAACTCGCTGAGGCTCTTGCCCTCCCGCTGGGCGCGATTCCGGAGGATGAGGTACTGCTCCTCCTCCAGGAGCACTTGGGTGCGGTGCACGGGGCCCTCCTCGCTCTCCTTTCGGCCATGTGTAATTACATCTTACATCATGCCGCCGTCCGGTCAACCGAACCGCCCCCGGTGCCCTGGTCTGCCGAAGCCCCGGAAGGAGACAGCAAACGGGTCTATCCCTACAATTACTAGGTTTCGAGATCTTCGGGGTAGATCCACCCGTCGGGCAGGGGCGCGGTGGCGGGGCGTAGCAGGGCCCGGAGTAGGGGCTCGCGGGGGGCGAGCACCTGGCCGGTGAACCCGGGCGGGCCGGGCGGGGGCAGGCGCACGGCCCGGCGTCGGCCGACCAGGGCCAGCAGGCGGTCGGGCCAGCCCGGGGGCTCGAAGCGGATGGTCACGGCGCGTCCTTCCGGTAGCGGAAGAGCACGAACCCCACGCCCTCCGCGACCGCCTCCTCGGCCACCCGGGCCAGGCCGGCCCGCTCCAGGTACCGCCCGGCCTCCCGGAGGGGCCCGGCGAAACGCCCGAAGTCCTCGACCACGAGCCACGCCTCCTCCAGGCCGGCCGACCGGGCGTAGTGGCGGAGCTGCCCGTACACCACCGCGAGCCAGCCCCGGACCGCCCGGTCCAGGTCCCCGGCGCTCGCCGGAAGCTCTCCCCCGAGCCGATACTCCCGGGTCTTCCCCCCGAACCGCTCCCCCGAGTTCCACTGGCCCCAGTAGCCCCCCAGGTCCCGCTCGACCTCGGCCGCGGCCTTGATCTCGCCTACGAGCCCCGGCCCCGCGATCGACTCGACGTCCGGCCCCCGCGACCCCCGGGGCTAAACGGATGGTCAATTAGGACGCAACGAGCCCGAGTCCGTAGAATCCGGTCTCGTCGTCGTAGAAAGGCCCTTCCATTGTCCATTGGTCTTCGTACCAGCGGGCCGCCTCCCACACATCCGCCTCGGCCTCTGGGCGGATCACCCGGCCGGCGCATCAGAGGCGCGACAAGATCCGCTTCTTGACGTCGGACCAGGGGGAACCGCGGGCCGGGTCCTCCTCGAAAGCCGCCAGGCGGCGATCGATCTCGGCCGCCTGTTCCGGCGTCAACTCCACGGCCTCAGGAACCTCGGCGACGAAGGATCAAGCGGATGGGCCGGGAATAGCCGGGGGAGGAGTGCGTCCGTGATCGACGTCGTCCACTGCGCGCCCGGCGCGCTTGGCTTGCGGGCGACGGGGCCCTGGCGTCCTCCTTCCGGGCCGCGGGGCCGCTCACCGAGTACGTGCGGGTCTGACCCACGCCGCAGCCCGCTGCGCCGTCGGGCGTCCCCCTGGACCGGGTCGCGGAAGCTCGGCAGGCGGGGGCGTTCCCTCCTTCGGAACGGCGGTACGGTAGGATCGGCTTCCCGACCCGACGAGAAGACGCAGGAGGAGGCACGATGGGCACGCGGATGACCTTCGAGCTTACGGAGGAGCAGACGGCGCGGTACCTGGAGTGGGCGCGGCGCACCCAGGCCGAGGACGAGCCCCTCCCGGCCGTCACCGTCGCCTTCACCCTCACGAACCTCGGCGCCCACGTCGTGGCGTCCCGGG
>CAZCBJ010000293.1:0-3702 GCA_964496705.1 uncultured Anaerolineaceae bacterium
GCGTGCCGGAGCTGCATGAAATTTTATTCCACCCAGTCTCCGGCTTGACCCTCGGTGCAGCCGTTCCCTGCCGGCGGGCAGTCCGTGATCCGCGGGTGGCGCAAAACTACCCCGGGCTGGTGGACGCCTTCGGGCTGATTGGCGGAGCGCAGATCCAGAGCCGCGCCAGCGTGGGCGGCAACCTGTGCAACGCCTCGCCAGCCGCCGATTCCATTCCGGCGTTGATCGTCCACCGCGCGCGCTGCTTGATCGCCGGGTTGGACGGGCAGCGAGAGCTGGCGGTGGAGGAGTTCTGCACCGCTCCAGGGCACACGGCGCTGCGGCCGGGTGAATTGCTGGTAGCGCTGCGAATCCCTGCGCCTGTTGCCGGTTTCGGCGCGGCTTACCGGCGCTTCATCCCGCGCAATGAGATGGATATCGCTGTGGCGGGAGCCGGGGCTTCTGTGCTGTTGGAAGCGGGTGGGGGGCAGTTCGCGTCAGCTTGTGTGGCGTTGGCTGCGGTCGCGCCCACTCCGATCCTGGTCCGCGAGGTGGGGGATTTCCTGACCGGGCGGTTGGTCAGTGCCGAGGTGATTGACGAAGCCGCGCGCCTGGCCCAGGCGGCATCTTCGCCAATCTCGGACATGCGCGGGACGGCGGAGCAGCGCCGCCGGCTGGTGGGGGTGCTGGCACGCCGGGCGCTGACTGCGGCGGTCGAACGGGCGCGGTATTCTCAGGAGGCGGCATGAGCAGAAAAATTCCTGTCCACGCGGTGATCAACGGAGAAGAGGTGGAATTCCTGTGCGAAGCGCGCCAGAGCCTGCTGGAGGTGCTGCGCGAGACGCTGGGGCTGACCGGAGCCAAGGAGGGCTGCAACAACGGCAACTGCGGCGCGTGCAGCGTGATCCTGGACGGCGAGTTGGTCAATTCCTGTCTGGTGCTGGCGGTGGAAATCGAGGGGCGCGCGCTGACCACCATTGAAGGGATCGCGCTGCCGGGCGGCGGGCTGCATCCCCTGCAAACCAAGTTCATCGAGCACGGCGCGGTACAGTGCGGATTCTGCACCCCGGGCTTCATCCTGGCCGCCAAAGCGCTGCTGGATCGCCATCCCGATCCGGATGAAGGCGAAGTGCGCCGCTGGCTGGCGGGCAACCTGTGCCGCTGCACCGGCTATGACAAGATCGTGCGCGCTGTGCTGGAGGCAGCAGCGGTATTGCGCGGCAAGGCGGAGGAGGCGGTATGAGCGCATCCCAGGGCAAAAAATTTCAGGTGATTGGCACCAATCCCCAGCGAACGGATGTCACCGACAAAGTGACGGGGCGGGCGCTGTACGGCGCGGATATCCGTCTGCCGGGGATGCTTTTTGGCGCTGTGCTGCGCAGCCCCCACGCCCACGCCAGAATTATCTCGATTGACACCTCTGCCGCCGAAGCGCTGCCGGGGGTGCGCGCGGTGGTCACCGCGGCTGACCTGCCAGAGGTGGGCGGGGGACTTTCCTCCACCGGCGAAGGCGCGATCCACCTGCGCTACCAAAGTGAAAACGTGCTGGCGCGCGGTCGGGCTTTGTATTTCGGTCATGCGTTGGCGGGCGTGGCGGCCACCAGCCCACACATCGCCGAAGAAGCCGCGCGTCTAATTCGCGTGACCTACGAAATACTCCCCGCGGCGCTCAGCGTGCGGGATGCCATGCGCCCGGACGCGCCGATTCTGCTGGAAGAGCTGCGCACGGATGAGCTGGGGGTCAAAGGCAGTCGCCCGAGCAACATTGCCGCCCATTTCCGCATCCGCAGGGGGGATGTTGAGGCGGGCTTTGCGCAGGCAAAGGTGATCATCGAGCGGGAATTTGTCACCTCGGCGGTGCACCAGGGCTACATCGAGCCGCAAAACGGCAGCGCTGTGTGGGCGGTGGACGGGCAGTTGACCATCTGGTGCAGTGCGCAGGGGGCATTCGGCGTACGCGATCAAGTCTCCGAAGTGTTGGGCATCCCCGTGTCGAAGATCCGCGTGGTGCCGCTGGAGATCGGCGGTGGGTTCGGCGGCAAGAACAACGTGTACCTGGAACCGGTGGCGGCGCTGCTTTCCAGGAAAAGCGGCGGCAAGCCGGTCAAAATGAGCATGAGCCGCGCGGAAGTGCTGGCGGCAACCGGCCCCACCTCGGATTCGGTCATCCGGGTGAAGATGGGCGCGGACGGGCAGGGGCGCATTGTCGCCGCGCAGGCTTTCATGGCTTACGGCGCGGGGGCATTTCCAGGCTCGCCGGTGTCCACCGGGGCGGACACCGTCTTCTCGGCTTACCGCATTGAGAATGTGCTCATTGACGGCTACGACGTGGTCAACAATCACCCGCGCGCCGCGGCATACCGCGCCCCGGGTGGGACAAATGCGCTGTTTCCCACCGAGACGATCGTTGATGAGCTGGCAGAGCAGTTGAGCATCGACCCGCTGGATTTCCGCCTGATGAACGTTGCCAGGGAAGGCGACCGGCGGCCGGACGGGATGATCTACGGGAAAATCGGTTTTCAGGAATCGCTGGAAGCCGCCCGGCAGCATCCGCATTACCGCGCCCCGCTGGGCGGACCCAACCGCGGGCGGGGTGTGGCCTGCTCCGCCTGGGGCAATTACGGCGGGACATCCTCCGTCTCCGCCAGTTTAAATTCGGACGGCTCGATCAGCCTGGTGCTGGGCTCGGTGGACCTGTCCACCGGGCGCACGGCGGCGGCCATCCAGTTGGCCGAGACGCTGGGCGTGCCGGTCGAGTCCATCCGTCCGCGGGTTGGCGACACCGACGCGGTGGGCTACACCGAAGGCACCTACGGCAGCCGCACGACCTATGCGACCGGCTGGGCGGTGTTCGAGCTGGGTCGCAAGCTGATCGGCGAGGTCAGGCAGCGCGCCGCCGAGCTTTGGGGAGTGGAGGCAGAGATGCCGATTTATGAGCGCGGCTGCCTCTCCTGCGGAGTCAGGCGGATGACGCTGGCGGATTTGGCGGCGAGGATCGACCAAACCAGCGGGCCGGTGGTGGCGGCCGCCTCTGTGCGCGCCGACCAGTGGGGGCCGTCTTTCGCTGTGCACATTGCCGACGTGGAGGTGGACCCCGAGACCGGCAAGGTGCAGGTGCTGCGCTACACCGCCGTGCAGGACGTTGGCACGGCGGTCTATCCCCAATCGGTGGAAGGCCAGATTCAGGGCGCAACCGCCCAGGGAATCGGCTGGGCGCTGCACGAAGAATATTTCTATGACGAAGCGGGCAGCCTGGCGAATGCCAGTTTCCTGGATTATCGCATCCCCACCGCGCTGGACCTGCCCATGATTGACACGCTGCTGGTGGAGGTGCCCTATCCCAACCATCCCTACGGGGTGCGCGGGGCGGGCGAAAATTCGATCGTGCCGCCGGCTGGCGCGCTGGCAAACGCCATCCACCGCGCAGTGGGCGTGCGCCTGAGCGAGCTGCCCATGTCGCCCGGGCGCATCCTGCAGGCCGTCACCAGCCGGGAGCAGGGCTGATGGCGGTGGTGTGGATCCCCGGATTGCTGCAAGAGCTGACCGGCGGGCGGGAGCGCGTCAGCGTCACCGGCGCGACGTTGGGTGAGGCGATTAACGCGCTGGAAGCCGCCTGGCCTGGGATCAAAGCGCGCCTGGTGGAAAACGACCAACTGCGCCCCGGCATCGCCGTGGCAGTGGACGGCGAGATTAGCTGGCAGCGGCTGCGCCACCCCCTGAAAG
>CAZCBJ010000294.1:0-3675 GCA_964496705.1 uncultured Anaerolineaceae bacterium
GGGGTGGAACCCGCCCTTGATTATAAACACAAATGCTGCTCCTGGGGAAAAGTTAGTAACCGCAATTGTTGGGCACGAAGCTGTAGGCCATGTTCACGTTCGGCCAACCTCCGCCCCGGCGGTTGTTGTCATAGGCGAACGAACCAACCAGCTTCAACGTGAGCACAGACGTTCCACCGGTGTGAATGCCGTGCCGGCCGTTGCCGCTGACCAGCGAGCAGGTGAAGGTGATATTGTTTTTGCTGCCAAAAACCTCCAGGTACACGCCGTCCCAGCCGCCGCCATCGTCATTGACATCAACAATGCCGTTTTCGCTGACCCGCGTGTTGTTGATGGCGATGTTGCCAGTGGTGAAAATGGACAGACCGATGCGGTAATTGCCAATCATTTTGTTGGGCCCCAGCGTGCTGGCCAGCGTCACCCCGCCGGTGCCGGAATTATTCATCAACTCCAGCCCGGTGTGGCCGTTGTAGCTGGCGCTGACATGGTTGAGCAGAATTGCGCCTTCCGAAACCACCTTCACCCCAAACTGTCCATTCCCATCGGCGATGGTGTTGTACACCAGCACCGGCTGGAAGGTGGTGCCGGGCAGGTTGCTGATGAACACCCCGCTGAGTACGTTCTGGGCAGCGATGATCTTATCCAGACTGACTTTCCCGGTTGCATAGGTGAGGATGCCTTCCAGGGTGTTGCGGTTGGCGGTGATGTTGCTCAGGGTGACGTAGCTTTGCGAGTTGATATACAGGCCAATCGCCGGTGTATCATCGCTGGTGTTGCCAGGAACGTGCGCTCCGTTGAGCTCGGTCAGCAGGCCGCTGATGGTCACGCTGCCCTTGGTGGTGATGTCCAGCCCGCCGAAGTTATTGTTCTGCACCAGGTTGCTGCCCCTGGTGTCCTGGATCAGGATGCTGCCGCTGCCGTAACACACGCCGCTCAACTGACAGTTGTCGAGGATGATGCCCTTGCCTGTAGTGGCATTACCGTTGTCTTTGGCGGTAAAGTTGTTGAGCGTGATGGCGCCTTTGCTTTCCACCACCAGCCCATTTTGATAATTCGCGTTGAAATCGCTGTTGTAAATGGTCACACTGGCAGGGATGGAGGCTGACTCGTTGTGGATCAAAGCGCCGGATCCCTCATGATTGTTGGAAGCAATCACCTTATCCAGCGTGACGCCCCCGCGCGAAAACACCACCAGCCCGTGCAGCTTGTTGGATTGGAATTCACTGCGCAGCACGCGCACCGAGGCCGTGCCGCCCAGGTTATCGATGACCGCCCCGTCGCCAGAGGTCTGGTTCCAGCCCGCCAGCACACCGGTCAGGGAGACGGCGCCCTTGGAAAGGATCGCCAGTCCGGTATCGGCATTGCCGTGGAACCAGTTCTTCCCATAGGTGTCGTTGATGGTCACGCTACCGCTGCCGGTGCAGCCTTTATCAGCGATGCAATTGTCCAGGCGCGCGCCAAACCCGGAAGCCACGTTGGCGGTGGAATTATAAACTTCCACATGGCTGGCCAGGATGTTGCCGCGCGTCTCCACCAATAATCCGTACGCTTTGTTGTCGGAGGCATACAGATTGTAGAGGGTGACCGACCTGGGTATCGCGGCATCCAACGTGCGGATGTACATGCCTCCATAGAGATTGTCTTCCAGGCGCAGCCCATTGACGCTGACATTACCGCGCGTATCAATCCAAACGCCCTGCAGGGATGCATTGTAAACTTCCACGTTGCCCAGTCCCACCGACCCACTGCCGGCCTTGTTGTTCAGATAAATCCCATTATTTTTCGAGGCGATGTTCACCAGCACGGTTTTGAGCGAGATGGCTCCGCTGGAGGTGACCTTGATGCCATATTCCTTGCTGTTGATCACCTCGGCATCGCCGATGCTGACCAGGCTGCCCGGGCTCCAATGGTTATCGATCTCAATTCCACTGCCGGCATCATCGGTGGAGGCGGTGCGGATCTGGCTGATCGTCACCGTGCCCTTGGATAGAATATACGCGCCTCCAGCGCCGTTGTCGATCAATTTCGTTTGCTTGACCGTGACGCTGCCGGTGCCCAGGTAGTTGAACACCCTCAAGCCATAATCGCGGTTCCCCCCGGCGTCAAAACCGGTCAGCGACACCGCGCCGCCAGAATTGATGTCCAGCCCGGCGGTGGAGAAACCTGCCAGAGCGCCGTTGGTGAACATCTCACTCGACCCCAGCGTATTGGAGAGGGTCACCCCGGCGGTGGATTGGCAGCCGCTCTGGCCTGGCCAACAGTTGTCAATAAAAACGCCGGAACCTCGCGCGTTAAAGCTGGCCCGGATATGGTTGAGGCTCACCACCCCGCGCGATTTAATCCATAAACCGCCGCCCTGGTTGTTGTAGAAGATGCCGTCCTGCACACTGACCGCGCGGGCAGCCAGCGCGTTGGTCAGGTTGTCAATCCAGGCGCCTGCCCGGGTGGTGTCCTTGTTCTCACGGACGCGCACTCCCTTCAGGGTCACGTTGCCGCCAGTTTGCATCACCAGCCCGGACTGGTTGTTCTGGTCAAAGGTGCTGTTGGCGATGGTCGAAGCCCCCTGACCTCCCGAGATAAACCAGAAACCGCTGCCGGTGTTGCTCAGAAAGTAGGCATTGGAGATGGTGGCGGCGCCTTTGCTCTCGGCAACTTCCAGGCCTTTGGCTCCGCCAGCACCATTGTTGAGCGAAAAATTGCTGTTGGAAATGACCAGGTCGCCGATCTTTCGAAAATATGCGCCGCCCTGTTCGTTTCCACTCACGTAAGTGTTATCCATCACCACCCGCCCGCCTGCTCCGGCTGCGTCCATGCGGATGCCGTATCCACTGCTGGGGCTGAGGTTGTTGGCATTGGCATTGAAGGTGCTGTTCTTGATCGTCAGTAGCCGTAGGTTGGGTTGAGCGGCATTCTCACACCCCACCCCCATCATCCCGTTGAGCGAAACCCAACATCAACTCACATGTTGGTTTTCGCGGGAGGGGTATTGCCAATCACGGCGGTTTACACAGCCGCTCAATCCGGCCCACCTGCTCTTTTACTGTCCAGCAACCAGCGCCTTGGCATCATTGATCGCGTCGTTTATCCCCGTGTGCACCACCATGTAGACACCGCCCGGGATGCCCGTGCCGCCCATCAGGTCCGGCACCACGCCCGGCGGACAGCCGACCACCGCCTTTCGACCACCGCCCAGTGCGTGGGCCAACTCAGACGCCAACGGCACCGGATTGCCGTTCAGGCCCACCAGCATGCCGTCAGCCCGGTACAACGCCTGCACCACCCCCGCCACCGCGTCTGGCGCGACCTGCGGGGAGGCGCACCTCGCCGGCTTTGCCCGGCTGTTCCACCCATTTTACTTTTGCAGGCTGGCTGCCTGCGCTACTCACCACCACCGGTGCACCCTCATCCAAATGATGAAGAGATTGGAGGGAAAAATTTTTTCTCAAGAGGCCGGCACACAGGCGCTCTCTTTTGTTAATGAGAACAGGTCAGGTGACCCGCGATGAATTCAAGGTAGCTTCTTGACAACTTCCTCGAACTGCTCAACAGTGAAGGCCTTCAAGGTGGTCGTGCGCACACTACCTGCCATACCGATTGCCAGCGTGACCGCCATGCAGACTTCATCACTGGGTGCCTCGGTGACGGCAACCAGGTCGTATTCCCCCATAGTGTAAT
>CAZCBJ010000295.1:0-3665 GCA_964496705.1 uncultured Anaerolineaceae bacterium
CTCTTCTTCCGCCGGTGAAGAGGGCTGGGATGGTTTGGACGGCTGGCTGGGCGCCGCGCCGCCGCCGTCCGAGGGCGGTGGGGGCGCTTCGGCCAGCACAGGTTGAACCGCCCCGAACATCAGAGCCAGGATGATCAGCATTGAAATCAGCAGTCGCTTCATGGGTACACCTCTAAGTTGTAAACAACGAAATCCAGTAAGGACAATTGGATGAATAAGTTGATTTTGCAAAATATTACGATAAAGTCAACCCTTTTTATGTTATTTGTCTACGATTTTTCTGCGTGTCACACCGATTCTCATCGAACGCAAACCCCAAGCGGATGTGCGCCCGAACGGCTTTCAGGGACAGACCGCCGATTGGGTGACCAACGTGGTCAAGGCAGGGAAGGTCAGGAACAGGTTCGCATCCGGCGCGCCGCCGCCCAGGTCATTCCCGCCCAGGAACACACCCTTCAGGTTCAGAACAATCGGCGAGGCAGCAGCCGCAACTGCCAGCCCATACCGCCAGTTGCCGCTGCCGCTGGCGCAGGTCAGCGTGACAGTCTTGTTGGTGCCGTACATCACAAGCCCCGCCCCACCCTCGTTGGCCAGTTGACCGTTATGGTTGAAAGTCAGGTTGCTGGCGTTGAAGTTTCCGCTGGCGACTACATACATCCCATAGGATCCGTTATTGTCAAAACGATTGCTGCCCAAAGAACTGAGAATGCGCACATCACCACTTCCCGTGCAGACCCCTGCTGACAACTGGCAGTTATTCACCGTCAGGCCAAAATTAGAATTATTGCTCGCCAGAATATGATTTAGCGTCACCGCTCCGCGGGTGGAAATCGATAGTCCATCTCCGCCATTTCGATTGAATTGTCCCCTGGATACACTCACCGTCTTCCCGGAAACCAGCGCCTGGATCAAAGCGCCGTTAGCCGCATTTTCGTTGGCAATGATGCCGGTCGCGCTGAAATTGCCGCCGGCTGAGACGCGCAGTCCAAAAATGGAATTGCGCGAGAAGGAGCTATTGGTGGCGGTGACGTTTCCACCGCCCAGGCTGGTATCCACAAACACGCCCTGATCGTTGTTTTGGTCAGCGCGCACACCGGCCAGACTTACCCCACCTTTGGAACGAATCTCCAGGCCAATCCCGCCATTATTACTGAATACATTCGGTCCCAGGGTATTGAGGATACTGACATTGCCGGCGCCGGTACACACACCGGCTGACTGCCTGCAATTATCCAGAGACGCACCATACGAGGCATTGCCGGTTATGCTCACATTGTTGAGGATGATCGCGCCGCGAGAATAGGCAGCCAGACCGTAATTGCTGTTGCCTTCCACCACCAGGTTGCTTAAGGTCATCGAGGCAGCACCAGCGATTGGTGAATGTGAATTATCAAGAATCAGCGCAGTGGCATTCTTTGAGGCAACCAGGCGATCCACACGAATGGCTCCCTTCGAGCCGGCAATGACCCCAAATGTATTGTAACTGGCATCGGAATTGGTCAGGCTAATCCCAGGATTCAAAGTTGAATTGGCGTTGCTCAATAAAATGCCGGATGCAGCGCCGGAGGGGTTCTGCACGACGGCCTGGTTGACGCTGATGGCGCCGCCGCTGGTGATGCTCAATCCACTTGTGCCATTGCGGATGAAAGCTGCCGGGCGGGCAGTCGAGGTGATTGTCACCGGGCTGCCGTTGTACGTGCAGAGTCCGCCATCCACTTTGCAGTTGTCCACAAGCAAACCGGTTGAACCATTGTTGCTGGCAGTGGTGTTGCTCACCATAACTGCCCCGCGGCTGAGGATCAGCAGGCCGCCACCCGTATTATCGTTGGCGGTCGTATTGCGTATCGTGAGCGGCAGCGCAGAAGGGGCGAACTGGTTGTTGATATCCACACCCGCAGCCCCATTCCCAGAAGCAATTACCCTGTCCAGTGTTACGGAACCGGTTATATACCTGGCGCGCAAACCGGCAACCCCATTTTCACTGATATTCGCGTTGGTCAGGCTCAAGTTGCGCACCAGGCTGAAATTATTTGAAATAAACACACCGAAGTTGCCGTTGCCCACCGCAGAAAGGTTACTCATCAACAGGTTGCCGCCAGAGTGAATCCGCAAGCCATTTTGTCCGTTGGCATTGAACTGGCTTGGATTGGCGCTGCCGAGAATGGAAACTCCTCCAGTTCCAGTGCATACACCACCAATTAACTGGCAATTGTCGATATAGAAGCCGTTTGAACCATTGTTGCTCAGGCTGACTGAATTGAGCGTCACCGGGCCCTTGGTAAATAAAATCCCACCATCATTGGCATTTTCTTCGATCACCGAATTGGTAATGTTCGTGGTGCGCCCGGGCGCGGTTGTACTGTACATATTCAAACCCAGAGCGCCGTTCCTGGAAATCACGCTGCGGTCAATAACGATATTGCCCCCGGCCTGTAAATCAAGTCCATTGGCCGTGTTGGCGTTCAACTGGCTATTCCTGATCGTCACTGGCAGGCTGCCGCCCTCGGTGTTAATGGTTGCGCCGTGGGATCCATTCCCAACCACATCCACCCCACCCAGGGTAACGGCTCCCTTGCTGGTGATGAACAAGCCTCCGCCGCTGTTGGCATGGAACACGCTTGGGCCGCCCAAATTCTGAATGTTCACATTGCCGCTGCCGGTGCATTTCGACCCGTCCCACAGACAATTGTTTATGAAAGCCCCAATGCCCGAGTTCCCTTGAACTGTGACGTGGTTGAGGGTAACTGAGCCTTTCGAGGTGATATTATATCCGGTTGAATTTTGCGCAGACCTACCGCCGCTGATCGTCACCGGTTGTGGCGTCGTGGCACCCAAATTCGACAGATCCGCTCCAGCCGATGAATTTTGAACTGTTTGCACTTCTTTGAGCGTCAACGACCCTTTGGTATCAATAAAAACTCCTTGCGCAAGATTATTCGAAAAAACCGAGGAGGCAAGGTTGACCGGTAAAATTGAATTGTTATTCAAACTTAACCCGCGCATGGAATTACCCCTTGAGGTTACATTCGCCAGGCTCACCGCCCCGCGGGTATTGATCAAATAGATACCGTTCGCCAGACTTTGGCTGACCAGGCTATCCGTGATGGTCACTGCCCCGCTATTTTCAAGCCGTAAACCGCTCTCATCATTTTGCGAGATGTTCACTGACTGGATCTGTGCGGTTCCGGCGGTTGCGCCAACATCCTGCGCAAACAATCCATACCCAAAACCATTGATCACACCGCTGCCATTTTGGTTAAAGGTGCTGTTCTTCACCACCAATTTCTTCTGGTAATTGACAAAACCGCCGTCAAAAAAATTATTGTTTGCCGCGACACCGCTCAAAGTGACCGCGTTATTGGAAAGGATGAACAGTCCACTCCCGATGGAATTTTTGTTGAATGCACTGTTACTAATGGAGACAGTGCCTGTCCCAGCCGATGTGTCCAGAAATGCCCCGGCCCCACTTCCCGAAGCGTTCACCCCGCTCAGGAAGATGGATCCTCCATGCCCGCTGATGGTGATAGCGGTCTGCCCGGGAGCGGTCACCGAGAGATTGGTCAGTCTCAGCACACCCGCCTGTCCAGATGAAATCACCCGCCCGTTGATGACCAGGTCGCGCAGGGTGATGTTGCTGTTGCTCAGCGTCACGTTCCCGTTCACCA
>CAZCBJ010000296.1:0-3562 GCA_964496705.1 uncultured Anaerolineaceae bacterium
TCGCATCGCGGGCAAGGATGTCCGTGACTTGGCCTTGAGTCAGTCCGAAATGCGGCCATTCGTAGACGGTTCAAGACCGGCCATTTCGGTGGGCGGTCGAGACGAGCGTGTTCTACCGCACCGCTACTTGTCGTCCAGTTCAGATCAACGCGTCACAGCTTGACAAACTCAACGGATCCGGGCCAGACATGGTAGTCTGGACGTGCGACTGCGCCCCAGGAGTGGCACGCCTTGAAGAGTGAAGATCAGTGGGCGCGTAAGCACTTGTTAGCAATCACGCTATTCCACTGACGGTGTCTCACGCTATTTCGTGATCGACGTCAGCGCGGCTGTCGGGGGCGCCCGTGTCCCCCACCCCCCGCCCGCCCCCGATCGGGGGCGGGAGCGCGTTTGTCGCCCCCGCTCCCGCCAGGACCGACAAGGGACGAGGTCGACGACCGGGGGATCGTCGACCTCGTGTCCTGCGCGAGTCCATCGAGGCGCTCGGGTCGCTCGCCAGCGGAGCCCTATCCTCCTCGACGGCGAGGCGCCTCGGGTCAGGCCACCTCGGGGAGGGCGGCCTGGACGTGGTCGGCGGAGGCGAGTTTGGCGCGGGCCAAGGCCGCCGCCAGGAGGGTGTGATGCGCGAGGAGATTGATCTTCCGGGGCAGCCCGCCGGTGGCTTGGAAGATCGCCTCCTCGGCGGTGGGGTCGAAGAGGGGGACTTCGGCGCTGGCGAGCCGCAGACGATGGGTGAGGTAGCCGGCGAGTTCGTCGCGCGTGAGCGCGGCCATGTGGTAGCGGACGACGATGCGTTGGGCCAGCGCGTCATGGACGGCCATGGTGAGCCGGCGGCGGAGTTCGGTCTGGCCGAGCAGGAGGAGACAGAGGCGGGGCTCGGCATCCATCTGGTAGTTGGTGAGGAGGCGGAGATCTTCGAGGACGTCGGGGCGCAGGTGATGCGCTTCGTCGACGACGAGGATCGGCTGCGTGCGCGCGTCCCCGCAGAGGCGGGAAACCTCGCTCTTGATCTGGCGATACAACGCGGCGCGGGAGCGTTCGACGCTGAGGCCCATCTCCCAGGAGATGGTCTTGAAGAGGTCCATCACATTGCCGGTGGAGAGCGAGACGTAGATCACGCGGTAGAGGCCGGTGTGGAGTTGGGTGAGCACGCGGCGGCATGCGCAGGTCTTGCCGCTCCCGCTGTCGCCGGTCACGAGTCCGATGCCCCGCAGGTCGAGCAGATGCGCGAGGCGGACGTCGAGTTCGCGGCTGCTGGCGGAGGGAAAGAGCTCATCGGGCGCAATCTCCTGGCCGAAGGGATGTCGGGTCAGGGCGAAGTGTTTCCGGTACATCAGAAGTCCTCCGGGGCCAGCCGCCGCAGGGGCAGCCCGGGCCGCGGCGCCGCCGCCGCGGTGCTCGAGGTGAGGAGCTTGGTGCCGTGGTCGCGCCGCACGAAGCAATTGGCGTAGGCGTCCACCCGTTTCGCGGTGCCGACGGCGCGGCCCTGCACGATCACGGTGACGCCGCGCTGCAGGCGGGTGGGGTCGTAGCGGAGCGTCACGGTCTGGCCGACGTAGGCCGCGTCGACTTCGAAGACCACGCCGTGCAGACTGACCGTGCGGTCCTGCTGGACCTTCCGTTTCTCCTCGAAGAGAAACAGGTCCGTCAGGTCGCCGAGCGGGAGCTCGACGTGGGTCGCGGCGGTCGACCAGCGTTCGAGCGGGGTCGCGTCCTGCAAGCCGCGATGCGGCGTCTCGTGGTACTCGTCCTCCACCCAGGTCCACAGCCGCTGATTGAGCGCGTCCAGCGACTGAGTGTCGGCGTCGAGCAGCGTGGGCAGCAGCTGGAGGCGGACCGTGCGAAACCACCGCTCGAGCTTGCCCTTCCCTTGCGGGGCGAAGGGCCGGGCGTGGATGAGCGTGACGCCGAGCTTGGCGCAGACGAGCGCGAGATGGCGCGCGCGAAACGCGCTGCCGTTGTCACAGTACAACCGCTTCGGGATGCCCCGCCGACCGATCGCGCGCTGGAAGATCGGCAAGAAGGCGGCGACGGTTTCGTGCCGGGCAAAGGCGGCCCACGGCACGACGCGCGTCGCATCATCGAGCAGGGCGATGAGATACGTGCGATGCCGGCGTCGGTCCTCGGGGTCGAGGACACTCGGCCCGTGCATGACATCACTCATCCACAGCTCATTGGCCCGATCGTAGGCAAAGCGACGGCGGTCCTTGCTGGTCGGCGTGTCCGGCGGCCGCGTCAGCAGGCCCTGCCGGCTGAGCAACCGATGCACCGTGGCCGGGGCGAGGGGCACGTCCGCGGGCACCCGCCCCTGCTGGCGCGCCGTGCTGATGAGCAGGGCCACGCTGTACGCGGGGTGCTGCTCTTTCAGGGCACAGAGCTGATCGGCCACGACCTGCGGGAGCGCCCGCGTGTGGCCGTGGTCGGCCCGCGGCCGTGGTTTCAGGCCGTCGAAGCCCGCGCGCCGGTAGGCGTACAACCAGTCGCGCAGCGTCTCGGCCGCGACGCGGCGACGGGGCGTGCCGGGGATGTCGTACTCGCGCGACGCCTTCTCGCGGAGCCGCGCGTGCAACGAGCGATCGCCCGGGGCAAGATGGAGCAGATCGGCGATGAGGCCGTAGCGAAACAACGCCACGGTCTCGGCGTGCTGAACGGGATCGGGTTGTGGCATCGGTCCTCCTGGACCACCAACGGGTGGCCAGGCGGATTCTCACCGGCGCGGGCCGGCGCGGTCTGCCCCCATCCCGTGTGGGGAGCCCCGCCGCCGTCCAGCCCGGCGTGCGTGGGGCGGGCGGAATCCGAGAGGCGTGGGGAGCATCCGAAGGTGCGACGGCACCTCGGCGCGCAGCGCCGGCAGCACGACCGGGCGGCCCACCGTGGCGCGCCAGGTCCCGACATGGACGTCGACGGGGAACCGGTCAGGCAGGAGCGTCGCGAGGGTCAGCAGGACGAGGCGCACCGCCGTGGTCCGACGCCGGAGCCACCGGACGGCCGACGCCAAGGTGATGTCGGGCCGCAACGCATCGGCGGCTGCCTCCACACTGCGGTGCCCCTCGACGGCGACGACGATGTCTTCGATCGCAGCGAGCGTCCCGGGGAAATGACTGGCGAGGCAGTCGGGGAGCAGACTGAACGTCTCGTGGGCGGTCGGGCAGTAGTAGCGCGCGACGCGCATCCCCGTCGGCGTCCGGCGCGGATAGGACCCGTGGCGGACGAACCCACACCCCCCCGCCGGATGGCAGGGACACGAGGCGAGGCTTGCGTCGCACCAGGCCTTGCGCGCAACATACTCCTCGCCGGAGAGCGAGCACTCGTGACGTAGCTGCACCGGCCAGGGGACGCACGGTGGCTGCCGTGGCGTCCCCACTTCTCCTCGCCGTCACCACGACGGCGTGCCGGTTGTATCACAGCGCGGCGCTGCTCACATTGCGCCCAGCGATCCGGCGATTCCTCACCGGTCCAATCCGAGAAATCTGGTCAGGGGAATCGTGGAACTACGTGATTGCTAACAGTGGTACCGCGCCGGACGTGATGTCACGCGCGAATTGCCGAAGTTGACCACATA
>CAZCBJ010000297.1:0-3519 GCA_964496705.1 uncultured Anaerolineaceae bacterium
CGGATATGTTCCAGGTGTATTTCGTCCCGGCCGGGTATGTTTTTTCCATCTGGGGGCTGATCTATACCGGTCTCATCTTATACGCCATTTACCAGGCGCTGCCTGGTTAGCGGGAGAATCCGCGCCTGGTTAGCGTTGGTTGGTTGTTCGTCCTCTCCAGCCTGGCCAACATGGCCTGGATTTTCCTGTGGCATTACCTCCAATTCCCGCTGACCCTGCTGGCCATGTTCGCGCTGCTCGGCCTGCTGATCGCCATTTATCTGCGCCTGGGGATTGGCAAGACGGCGGTCTCCACTGCGGAAAAATGGCTGGTGCGCGTGCCTTTCAGCACCTACCTGGGCTGGATCACGGTGGCGACCATCGCCAACGTGACCTCGACGCTGGATTTCATCAAATGGAGCGGCTGGGGCATCAGCCCGGTGGTCTGGACGGTGATCATGCTGGCGGTGGGCGTCGTCGCAGCCGCGCTGATGGCCTTCACCCGCCGCGAAGTGGCCTACCTGCTGGTCTTGGTGTGGGCGTTCATCGGTATCGCGGTCAAGCACACTGCCACGCCCGCGGTGGCGATTTCGGCCTGGGCGGCAGCCGGGCTGGTGCTGGTTGCACTGGTCGCCAGCCGGTTAAAAAAGTAAGTTATCTCAACCTCCCGCAGCTCTCTTCTCAGCCTGCGGGAGGTTGTTTTATGACTTCAACCCTTCGACAAGCGCATCCAGGTCATCGGCTGTGTTGTAGCCCTGCACCGAGATGCGCACAAATTTATGCCCGTTCCATGCCGTAAAGGGCACTTCGACGCGGTAATGGTCATACAGGCGGGTTTTCAACGCGGTGATGTCGGTATCGGCTGGCAGCGGCGCGATCCCCATTTGGTGATAGAGCTCTGATTCGAGCGGGTACAGCGGCTCCATCTGGAATAGCGCGCAAATGCGTTCCAGGTATTTCTGCAATAAGGCATGGCACTGCCGGCGGACCGCCTCCCAGTCGTGTTCCTGCATGAAGCGGATGGCGGCCGGGACGGAAAGGTAGGCAGCCGGATCGCGGGTGCCGCTCCAGCCCAGGTAGTCCAGGAATTGGGAGCCGCGGCTGGATTGCGCGGCGGCGTGATAGCCCCAACTCACCACCAGCGGCTCAATCATTGACTGCAGCGCCGGTCGGGCATAAAGAAATCCGGCGCCCTTGGGGCTGAGCATCCATTTATGGCAGTTGCCGGTGTAAAAATCCGCGCCGGTATCATCCAGATCGAGGGAAATCTGCCCGGCGGCATGCGCGCCGTCCACCAGGCTGAGGATGCCGGCCTGGCGCGCTTTCTGGCAGATGTTCTCGACCGGCAGGCGCAGCGCGCTGGGCGAGGTGATGTGGCTGAGAAAGATGATCCGCGTGCGCGGGGTGACGCCCTGCCAGAATTGCTCGACCATCTCTGCTGAAGAGCGCGCGGGCAGTTCAATGTGCTGGCGTTGATAAACTGCGCCGGTTTTCTTGCAGATGAACTCCCAGGCGAAATCGCAAGCGCCGTATTCGTGATCGGTGGAGAGGATCTCATCGCCGGGTTTTAACGCCAGCGAGCGGGCGACGATGTTGACGCCGCAGGTGGCGTTGGGCACGAAGACCAGGTTGTCAGCGGGGGTGTGCAGGTATCCGCCCAGTGCCTCGCGCGCTTCGCGGTCCAACCCGTCCAGCTCGCGGCCCAGGAACTGCACCGGTTGACACTCCAGGCGGTGCTGCCATGCCTGGTACGCCTCAAACACGGGGCGCGGGCAGGCGCCGAACGAGCCGTGGTTGAGAAAATGGATGGTTGGATCGAGCAGAAAAAGGGATTTGATGATTTCAGGGTTGAGAGTTTGCATGCGTCATTGCGCTCTGTGGGTAACGGTCTGGTGGAATTGGATATTTGGTTGGTTATGATGGCTTGTGCCGGTCAGTGGGCTCTATCTGATGGGTCATTCACTGCGTGCCGGGCAGATGCTCGAGAACATAATTGAGGCGTTCTTCGGGTGGCAGTGCAGGCACCCGCACCAGGCTGTACCCCAGGGCTGCGTAGTCCCGGGTTTGCCAGAGATCCAGATAACCAGCGATGGCGACCATCTCCTCAACCCGCTCGCCATCGCTCCGGAACGGAAGCGGGGCCAGGCTGAACACGGAAGCATACCGGTGGCGGAAGCAATCCGGCAAAATCTCGTTCGGATCCAATCCATAAACCCGATACCATGCCAGGGAGCCTGGCAGTGCGCCATCCAGAAAGAGGGTGGCTTCAGCCGGTAATCCATCCTCAACGCTTTGCTGCAATACTTTAATATTGCGCTGCAAAACGGCCGGATTGGTTCGAATCGGATGAGTGCTCTGACCTTTTGCCATTTGCTCTTCAATGTACACGCGCGCGCTCTCCGGGATGGTCTGATACCCCCGGCTGGCCAATTGGCCGATCAAGGTGGACTTGCCCGAACAGGGAGCGCCGGTGATCACATGCCAGTTGGTCTGAACCCGGTAAGGGGTCAACAGCACCTGGATGTCCAACTCGGTCAGGCGGTGATGCTTGGGGGGATGAGGCAACATGGAGGCAAACTCACTGTTGCGCAGCGCTCGCTGTGTGCAAAAACATCTGAGACATTTATAAGTATATCACCCTCAGTACTGCACCCATTCAGTTCTGTAAATAGTCACTTGGAGATCCTTCCCACTGGGATGCTTTGCAATCGCCGGACTGGACTTGCGTAAGCTGGTTGAATGACAGACCCGCTCAGGGGATTCACCACAGGTGAGTCCCAGAATCGCGTAGAGGCGGGTCTGTCCTGAAAAAACGCATTGATTATTCACACAGACCCGCCTCTACTTAATTGGCAGAGGGTTTTATTCGCAGAATTTTAATGGCAGAGCCCTGAGTGCTGAGCCAACAAAGTGTGGTAAAGGCAGACCCTTCCCGCAGGGATGCTTCGCGATCGCTTTGGGGTGTTGCGCAAGGGAAGCCCTGATCAAATCCGCTCCGGCAATCACTCTCTCGTGATTCCCTGAAGGAGCGCAGCGACTGAAGGGACTGCGCGCTTTTGGGAGAGCTTGATTGGCCTGGGGATTCATCCCCAGGCTGAGCTCATTCCAAACCCACTTGAAGTGGGTTTGAGAGGTTTTCCAGCCTGCCTAATTTATTCGCAGGCTGAGCTGTGGGGTGCTGCGCAAGAGAATTTCTGGTCAAATCCGCTCAGGGAATCACCCTGCGTGAGCCCCTGAAGGAGCACAGCGATGAAGGGTCTCCTCAGCAGCCCGTTAATCGGCAGGCACAGCAGAGAGACAGGTTCACGCTGCGTGTGGGAAGGCGATATAATTTCCCGCATGACCATTGCCATTCGCCCCGCCGCGCCCGGGGATTACGACCTCTACTGCCGTCTGTACAACCAGGTCAACGATCTGCACGTGAACGCCCACCCGGAGATGTTCCGCCATATGACCGCTCCGCCGCTTGACGTGGAGAGCTACACGGAAATGCTGGATGAGGTTGAGGGCGGCGTTTTCTTTGCCGAGCTGGACGGGGTT
>CAZCBJ010000298.1:0-3450 GCA_964496705.1 uncultured Anaerolineaceae bacterium
CCTTCTCCCCTCTCCCACAAGTGGGAGAGGGGTTGGGGTGAGGGCATCCAATTGAAAACTGACAACTGATAACTGAAAGCTGACGGCTGACAGCTCTCACGGGCAGGTCACCGCGTAATAGATCGTTATCGGATCGGTGTAATTCGTCCCGCCGGCGCCGTTGCCGCCCAGCCACACACCTCTCAGCGTGGGTTTCATCGACCCGGCATTGATAAAGATCGCTATCCCGTAAGAATTGTTGTTGACCGCCGAAACACAGGTGAAGGCGGCCGTCCTGGCTGTGCCGTAGGAGTTGATGGCGATGCCTGAAAAGCCGCCGCCCAGACCATTGCGGCTGGCTTCGGTGTTGCTGACCGATACGCTGCCGCCGGTGCGGATCCACACGCCCGTGCGCCAGTTGCGGCTGAACTGGTTGCGCCCCAGCGAGCTGGCGATGGTCACGTTGCCCGTCCCCGCCCCGCCCTGGTAGTTCTCAATGTATGCGCCATAACCTGCTTTGGTGCCGTTGGCGGTGACATTGTTGAGCGTCACCGCGCCCTTGCTGGTGATCTTCAGACCGGTGTCGCCGTTGTCGCTGAAGGTGCCCTTGCTCACCGAGACCGTCTTGCCCGCCAGTGTGGCAGCCTGGTTCTGCAGGTCCGCGCCCAGACCCTGGTTGTTGCTGGCGTTGACCGTGTTGAGCAGGATGCTGCCCTTGCTCACCACCTGCAGCCCGTAATCTTCCGTTCCATCGCCGTTGCCGTTGAATTCGCTGGACCAGACGCTCACCCCCGCCGAGGTCGGGCTGGTGATATTGTCAATGTAGGCGCCACGGGAAGTCAAACTGCCCGAGGCGTTCACCCCGCGCACCGAGATCGCGCCTTTCGAGTAGATCGTCAGGTTGCTGGCGGTATTGTGTGAAATCAGGTCCGCTCCCAGGCTGTTGCTCAGCGTCACCCCGCTGGTACCGGCAAGGTTGGAAACGTATAATCCGAGCGATGGATTGTAGCTGGCGCTGACGTGATTGAGCGTCACCGGCCCACGCCCATATATCTCCAACCCCCAGCCGTTGTGGTCGGCCAGCACATGGCTGAGCGTCACCGCCGGGCTGCCCGTGCCTGCCGTGTTGCTCAGCAAAATACCGTCATAACCATGATTGTGCAGCGCGCTCACCCGGTCGAGCACGATCCCACCCTTGATACTCACCAGGACGCCGTTCCAGTAATTGTTATTGGTGGTGCTGGCGCTGATCCGCGCGCTGGAGGCGTTGCGGATGGTGATCCCGTTGTAGTTGTTGCCGTCGGCGGTCACCCCGCTCAGCGAGACCGCGCTCTTGGCGTCGATGAACAGCCCGGTGCACAGGTCATCGTGGGTGGTGCCGCAGGATGCCGCCACGCCGTTCTCGTTGAAGAAGTTGGCCCCGTAGGTGCTGCTCACCGTCACCCCGCCCGCGCTGGTGGTCAGGTGCGCCCCCGCCTGCCCGTTGCCCCGCACGCTGATCCCCGACAGCGTGAGCGTGCCTTTCGAATTGACCAGGATGCCGTGGCCAGTGTTTTCGGCCAGGTTGAGGTTGGTCAGCGTCACCCCCAGCGGAGCGGCCGCCGCGGCGTTGTCAATCGATAGCCCGGGGTAATTGATTCCGCCTGTGTTCTTGTAGAACAGCGAATTCTTGACCGTCACCGCGCCTTTGGAGAGAATAGCCGCCCCGCTCAGGTGGTTGCCGGCAGCACGCAGGTTGGTCAGGGACACCGACCCAACGTTGGTCTGGATATTCACGCCAAAGAAATCATTTCCACTGGCGTTAACCCCGCTCAGCGTCACTGCGCCGCGCCCATCGTAGATCCCGATGCCGTCGTCCCAGGCATTACCGGTCAGGTTCAGGTTGCTGCCGCTCACCGTCCCCGGATCTTCCAGGCGGATGCCCTCCCAAACATCATTTTCGCTGGCGGTGATGTTGTTCAGCGTCACCGGCCCGCCCGGGGAGGTGGGGGGAGTGGTGTCAAATGCATAGATGCCCCAATGGTAGTTGTCGTAGGCGTAGATGTTCTTCAGCGTCAGCCGGGTGCGGTACTCGATGTATAACCCACTACCGGATGATGCCGCCTTCCCGTTCCCCGCCGCCGACACGTTCTCCACCTTCACCGCGTTGTTGGCCTGGATGTGCAGGCCGTGACCGTTGGGGTTGTTGTCAAACGCGCTGTTCAGCACCGTCACCGTCCCGCTGCCCCCTGTCGTGTCCAGGTGCGCCCCCTTGCCAGTGCCGATGGTAGCAGACACGTTGGTCAGGTAGATGCTGCCCTTGTGCCCGCTGATATTGATCCCGTACTGGTCCACGAACGTGCCGCTCACGCTCACCCCGTGCAGCCGCAGTGTGCCGCTTTGCCCCGCTGCGGTGATCGGCCCATTCTGCACCACCAGGTCGCGCAGCGTGATGTTGGGCGCGTTCAGCCCCAGCCCTCCCGTCACCGTCGTGCCCAGCGTGTCGCCCTTCACCAGCACCGATTTACTCAGGCTGCTGCCCCACCCGGGGTTGTTGTAATTGGGGCTGACCCAGATCCACCACCCCGCCTTGGTCAGTACATCGTTATGCGCCGATTGAATCGAGTTTCCAGTATCAATCCCCAGCCGGTAATACATCGTGCAGCCGATGTCGCTCGTCCCGTTGTACACCGTCGGCACCTTGCCCGGCGGGCAGGCGATGGCTCCCACCGCAAACAGCGCCGCCAGCGTTTCGCCCTGCGCCCTCAGCACCCCGCCCGCGTCCAACATCTGCTCATCCGAGACGAAGGCCGCCGTGGTCGCCGGCCCCACCCCGCCCGTCTCGATCATCGGCGGCGAGACCCACTGGCTGAAATCCACTACCGCTTCCGCTCCCGCCGGTGCAATCGAATCAGCCTCCGCCGGCGCGTTTTCCTCCTTCGCCTCCGTTTCCCCTTTCTCCGGCTCGCCTTGCGGCGCGCTCACCGGCGCGGGCGCACCTCCTGGATCCCCCGGTGGGGGGGGCGCCTCCGCCAGCACCGGCTGGGCCGCGCACACCAGCAATGCCAAAACCAGCCCGAACGAACATACGCTCGACCATAGCCTGCGGTTCATCATATACCTCCTGTATTTTGGAAACCGGCGCAGCCCAATCCGCTCCCATCCGCGCGCCGGTTGGATGATACATACAGTATAGGTCGTTTCGCGCCATTATTCAATAGGGGCGGGGATATGCCCTCATCCCCTGACCCCTTTTCCCATATGATGGGAGAAGGGGAAGAGCAGCCCGCATCCCATGATCCCTGCTATCATAAGTGCTGTCTGATCGAGCAAATGCCCTCATCCCCTGGCCCCTTCTCCCATAAGATGGGAGAAGGGGAAGAGCGGCGCTTATCCCCAGACTCCTTCTCGCATTGCATGGGAGAGGGGGAAGAGCGGCGCTTATCCCATGAGCCCTGCTATCAGAAGATGGGAGAAGGGGTAGTGAGGCCC
>CAZCBJ010000299.1:0-3410 GCA_964496705.1 uncultured Anaerolineaceae bacterium
CCGTCTGACTCAGAAGGATTTGTTTTTTGATTTCACAACTGGACCTTAAGGAGGAATAATCGTGAATAACCCAGCCCTAGACGCAATTATGCGCCCAAAATCCATTGCAGTGGTAGGAGCATCTCAGCAACCCGGTAAAATTGGTTATACAGTTTTGGACAATCTAATAAAGGAGGGATTTCAAGGCCCGATTTATCCTGTGAATCCCTCCGCCAGCGAAATCCTGGGGTTAAAAGTCTTCGCGACCGTCAGTGATATCCCCGATCCAGTTGATGCGGCTGTCATCACGGTGCCAGCCAAATTTGTCCCTTCAGTAATTGAACAATGTGGACAAAAGGGTATCAAGGGTATCATGCTCATCACCTCGGGTTTCAGCGAAGTTGGCGATCGCGATCTCGAGAACCAAATTGTAGAAATTGCACACCGATACGGAGCACGAATTCTGGGGCCCAATATTGTGGGCGTGCTCTCCAATTCTGAAAAATGTAACGCGTCTTTTGCGCCTTTCCTTCCCTTACCGGGCGGCGCTTCATTGGTTACCCAGTCTGGCGCTTTGCTAATTGCCATGGATGCTGCTACTTTCATACGCCGGGTTGGATTTGAGAAATTGATTTCCATCGGCAATATGTCAGATGTTGATTTTGCAGACTGTGTGACTTGGCTGAATGAAGACGAAAACACCAAATGCATTTGTTTATACATCGAAGGTTTCAAGAATGGGCGTTCCTTCATCGATGCTTCTCGAAAAGCCTCGAAACCCATCATAGCCTTAAAAGCAGGCGTCTCCGCTCATGGCGCAGCTGCTGCTGCTTCTCATACCGGCTCGCTGGCTGGGGCGGTAAAAATTTACGGGGCGGCGTTTAATCAGGCTGGGGTTGTTCAAGCCACTGATCTGAACAACCTTTTCGACCGCACTTTGGCCCTATCCCTTCTCCCTCCTCTTCAGGGTGATAATATTCTCGTTATCACCAATGGCGGTGGCGTTGGGGTTCTGGCTACCGATGCAGCCGAAAGGTTTGGCGTTCCTTTGAAATTCGCTCCTCAAGAAGTCCAGAATGAGCTCAAAAAATATATGCCAGAATTTGGCTCAGCCAAAAATCCGGTTGACCTCACTGGTATGGCTGGGAAGGACTGGTATCTGACGACTGTAAGGTACTCTATCGCGCACACCTGGGTGGATGGCTTGGTGGTACTGTACTGCGAGACAGCTATGACCAACCCGATGGAAATCGCCCAGTCCATCAAACAGGCTGTAATGGAGGCGAATATGCCTCATAAACCTGTCACGGTTTCATTTGTGGGCGGTGAACGATCCAATGAAGCTATGCGGTGGCTGGTTGAAAATGGCATCCCCGCTTATGCAGCGCCCGACATCGCCGTTAATGCAATTGCCGCCCTGAAAGAATATGCCAATATTCGACAGGCGATGGGTGACCCAACTGATGGGAACGGTGCACATGATCGGCAAAGAGCATTGGATATCATTCAAAATGCGCGCACAGATGGTCGAGGTTCTTTAACCGAAATTGAAGCCAAATGGGTCTTCGAGGCTTATGGATTGCCGGTTGCCAGAACTTTTCTCGCAAGAAGCGAAAGCGAAGCGGTGGAATATGCTCAAAAGCTGGGCTTTCCAGTTGTATTGAAAATCGTTTCCCCCGATATTTTGCATAAATCCGATGCCGGCGGAGTCAAGGTGAACATCAAAGATGAAGCGGCGGTACGGGATGCTTACCATTTAATCATAGCCAATGCGAAAGCTTATAAAGCGGATGCAGAAATCCACGGCGTTGCAATTCAAGAAATGGCTCCTTGGGGGACTGAAGTGATCCTCGGATCGGTCAATGATCCCGCTTTCGGCGCTTCGATAATGTTTGGCCTTGGCGGTATTTTTGTGGAAGTACTTAAGGATGTGACCTTCCGGGTGGCGCCGGTTACAGCGCATCAGGCTTTCCAGATGTTTTCCGAAATCCGTGGTGCGCCAATTCTGGCTGGCACCCGAGGTGAAACACCGCGTGATCAGAAAGCGTTGTCCGAAGTGGTCAGCCAGTACTCGAGAATGATATTAGACTTGGGCGATGAAATCAGCGAAACGGATGCCAATCCGGTTTTGGTTTACGAGGAAGGCAAAGGCGCGATTATTGTAGATGCAAGGATCATCTTGAAGAAAAAATAAACAGGCAACATCCGCCTAGAAAGCATCTTTGCCAAATGGACAGAGATGCTTTTTTATTTGGGATGCTTCTCCTGAAACAGCTTCCAAGCTCCCAACCAGGGTTGGCCCATTCGATGGCGAACAGGGATGACCACTGAAGGAAGTTTTTGCCCTACCTGGATAAGCATCGAAGGGATGTCCATCCATTCTTCATGCAGCAAAGCTTTTTCCATTTTCCGCGCTATGGACGCTGCCCAATTCCATTCCATGCGATACCGGTCAGCTTTCACCCAATAACCGCGCTTTTCCCAAGCAGCCACCGACTCATCGACGCTTGCTTCAATTTCAAATAATCCATTGGCAATGAAGGCCAACATTTCCAGGCTTTCATCATCCTGCCCGGTTTTCTGCATCAAACACCGGATGGTATAGACGATCTCTTTGGTTTTTTGACCACGCCGCTTTCCAGCGCTATCGATTTGGATTAATCGTGACAAGATTCCTCCTCCAGATAAGGAAAAATGAAGCAAATCAGCCGCATTATACTTCACCCCTTCGACTCAATTCGAGATAAAATCAAATTCTGATGAACACAGGCGATCTCCCCCACTTTTATGTGAGAAATATCCCCATTTACGGCGATGTGATACTGGCCCCAATGGATGGCATCAGTAGTCTACCTTTCAGAGAACTAACCCGCCAGTTGGGTTCAGCAATGAGTTACACAGAGTTCATTAATGCCAGCGATGTAATAATGAATCGGTCACTTTTCAAGAATCGAGTCATTTATTCCGAAGCTGAGCGACCGGTTGTTTTTCAAATTTATGATGAGAATCCCGAACGGATATTAGCTGCTGCCGAGAAACTGATGGCTTTTTCACCAGACGTGCTGGATCTCAATATGGGATGTTCGGCTCAATCAATCGCCAATCGTGGTGCAGGAAGTGGACTGCTTCGAGATCCCGAAAAAATTGCCCGTATTTTTCGTTTACTGAGGGGTTCTTTACCAATTCCTATCACTGCAAAGATTCGTCTTGGCTGGGACGAAGCATCCAAGAATTATTTGGAGGTAGCCCGCATCATCGAAGATAATGGTGGAGACCTAATTGCGGTTCACGCCCGCACTCGCTCGCAAAATTACCAACAGGCGCCGGAATGGGAAGCTATTGCGGAAATCAAAAAAGCCGTTTCCATTCCCGTGATAGGCAATGGAAACGTCGTCACGACTCAAGATATTGCAACAATCAAGCAAATTACT
>CAZCBJ010000300.1:0-3408 GCA_964496705.1 uncultured Anaerolineaceae bacterium
GGTGGCGCTTGGCTCAGCCGGCGTTGCCGTGGGGGTCGTCGCCGGGGCGCAGGCTGCCAGCAGCCACAGACAGATCAACAGGGATACGCGGTATTTCATTCTGTCATTCCTCCGTTATCTCATTGGTTGGTTGGACTGTGAGCCATCACGTTCGGGATGATGCTATTATATATTAAAAAAATTTTACTCAGAGGTCATGACTCAATAGAAGATAGGGCTGTCAGAATTGCGATCAATCCACCCATTACCCCGGATCAGTTGTTTACTTTTTATGTGGTCAATAATATCTGCGAAACGGGCTATGGCGGTGAGTTTTTCTTCTGAACGATTTCGCGGATGCCCAAGAAGAGCATCGCACCCACCTGGATCAAGGGTAACAGGAACACGAACACAATGATCAGCGGGTACATATAAAACATTTCATACCATTTGCCATGTTGGATGCCGTGTTCGTGCGCCTGCTGCGGACCTGCAACGCCGCGTTCCTCAAATTTCAGCGAATCGTGGACAGAGATGCGGGTGTTACCGCAATTGGTGCAGCGGTGACCCAGATAGTCGAATGAACGGAAAAGAACCAATAGCGCCAGGATGGCATACAGCGCCCACCAGGCGATCTGGCCCAGCAATGTCCAATGGGTCAGGTTGGTCAGAGAGACATGCCGCCACCACCAGACGGAGCCCAGCAAGCCGGTCAGCAGAAGGGCGGCGCTCAGCACGGGGATGCGTCCTCGGATGGCAAATGAGCCGCAGGCGTCACAATACAGGATGTAGACGGTTTTCCCGTAGGGGTATCCATCTTCATCGTCACCCTGGTAATTAAAACGCTCGATTTCGCCCATGATTCACCGCATTGCCGCTGAAAAAATCTCCTGATCAAACCTCAGGATGATTGTTTCATCATACAATATTCGCACAGGTTATTCAATCCCCTGATTCGTCCAGCAGGCGGCTGAGGTAACGCTGCGGATCCTCCAGGAAGGAGCGGGTGATCTGGTAGTGCTCTGTGTCCGCATAGGCCACCGGCTGGATGCGCCCGCCGTCGAAGCTGAGAATCTGCGCGCCGGGGAAGGCCATCAGGATGGGCGAATGGGTGGCGATGATGAACTGCCCATTCTGCGCGACCATGTTTTGCAGCAGCACAAGGAATGAGAGCTGGCGCAGGGGTGATAGCGGCGCTTCAGGCTCGTCCAGCAAGTACAGGCCTTCCGGCACAAAGCGCGCCTGGAAGAGCTGCAGGTAACTTTCGCCGTGCGAGCGCGCGTCCAAACCTTCGCCGTAGGATTGTTCCAGCGCGCTCAATTGCCCCTCGTAGGCAGCGCGGGCGTGGATGCGGGCGGTGGGGGATTTGTTCTCGTATTCGCGCTCCACTTCTTCCAGGTTGCGCTGTAAATCTTCGCGCAAGCCCGACATGCGGCGCGCAAAACCGAAGAAATCCTCCGAGCGCATGAAGAAACCGCGGCGGGTGCGCTTGTTCCAGGTCAGCTTGAGGTATCTGGCCAACAAGCGCAGCGAAACCAGCGTGGGATCGTTGCCGACCTGCTCGCTGCCCACGGTGATCGAGCCGGCTGCCGCGGCGATGGCTTCCAGCAGGGTGGATTTGCCGCAGCCGTTCTCGCCCACCAAAAAGGTGACCGGGGCAGTAAATTCCAGATTGTCCAGTGCCTGGATCACCGGCACGTTGAACGGGAAGCCGGCGGGGATGGATCCGTAGCGCACGAAACGCACTTCGCGCAGCAGAATATCCGGCGCAAGCAAGCCGCTGGCAGTTTTCCGTTTCATTTCTCCGCCTCCACCCACATCTGCCGCCCGTCGCTGCTCAGCGCGATCCAGCCGCGCGCTGCGTGGTCGATCCAGTTGGGCGGCGGGTCCGACAGGATTGCGCCGCTCGCGTAGATCACCATCTGCGCGCCCAGGCTTTGCCAGGCGCCAACCGTCTGAGATTGGAGGGTCTTCCCATCCAGCAGCAGCAGCGCGGGCGCTCTGCACTCCCCCGGCGGGGCATTTACGCCGGGAATGAACAGGCGAAAGTCGCCATAGGTAAGACAGAACGCGGTCTGATCTTTGTTTTCGCCTGCCACTGCCAGACGCGCTCCACTCCCCAGGTCGAAACGCATGCCGGGCTGCAGCAGGGCATACGGTGCGCTGCGCTGGTCCAGCTCTTTTATCAAGGACGTATTTTTGGCTGGGGATTGCGGGCTGAGCCAGACTTCGCCGAAAGGATAGCGCTCAGCCAGCACTGCCAGGGCTTCGAGCGGTTTTGTGTTTCGCGAGGTCACCATGATGCTGTCCAATCGCCGGTCGAACACGGGCAGGCGGTCGCCCAGCAGACTGCCCAGACGGTTGGCGTCATCTCCGCTGTTGAGCAGCAGGCGCGCACCGGAAGGCGATTGGACCAACAGCACCGGAGCGTTATTCAGCTCAAAGATGGTCACGTGCAGCAACCCGTCATGCGCGGCGCCGCGCTCGCGCAGGCTGAAACCGGCCAGCAGCGCCGCGCAACTGACCAGCAGCGCCGGTCTGAGCCATGCGCCGGTTTTGGGCAGCTTCAGGTTGGGCAGCGCCAAAATCAGGATAAAGACGAATAATGCGGTCAGCAGCCACTGGGCAATCGGACCGAGGCTGAACGCGCCCCACGGCAGGTGCGCCAGCCACTCCACCACCTTGATCGTGTAGGCCAGCGGCAGCCAGGCGACCATGCCCAGCAGCCTGCCCAGCTCCGGAGCAACCAACCCGCCCAGCAGCATGATCCCACCGCTGAACATGACCAGCGGTTGGGCGGGCAGCACCAGCGGATTGGCCAGCAGAGAGATCAGCGAGAATCGCTCGAACTGCCAGGCGATCACCGGCAGGGTCACCGCCTGGGCGGCCAGGGTGAACAGGAAATATTCGCCCACCGGCTGGCTGAGGCGCTGCGCCAGCCCGACCGGCAGCCAGCGGTTGGCCAGGTTGATGAAGCTGTTCTGCATGCGCTCAGCGAAAAGGATCAAGCCCAGTGTGGCGCCGAAGGAGAGCTGAAAGCTGGCATCCCAGGGCAGGCTGGGGGTGAACAGGCACATCAGCGCGGCGGTGAAGGCCAGCGTGTTGAGCCCGGCCTGGCGGCGGCCGAGCTGCTGCCCCAGCAAGCCCAGGCTGCCCATGATCGCCGCGCGCACCACAGAAGGACCCGCGCCCACCAGCACGGTGTAAAAGCCGATCACCAGCAGGCTGAGCAGCGGGATTCACATACGCGGCACCAACCGGCTGAACAGCAGCGCGACCAGGCTGGCCAGGATGGCGATATTGAAACCGGAGATGGCGATGATGTGAGCGGTGCCGGTGTCGCGAAATGCCGACTGCAGTTCCTGGGACAGATCGCGGTCCTTGCCGAGCAGGATGCCGTTGAGCAGCGCCGCCTGGGGTTGGGGCAGA
>CAZCBJ010000301.1:0-3394 GCA_964496705.1 uncultured Anaerolineaceae bacterium
TTTTCCGGCTCCGGTGGTTCCGGCAATCAACAGGTGAGGCATGGAAGCCAGGTCAGCCGGTATGTTTTTCCCAGCCACATCTTTGCCCAACCCGAAACGCAGCGGCGAGGAGAGACGCCGGTAAGCATCGCTGTCGAGCACCTCGCTCAACTTCACCCGGCTGACCTCCTGGTTGGGGACTTCAATGCCCACATAGTTCCGCCCAGGCACCGGCGCCTGGATGCGGATGCGCGGAGCGGCCAGCGCCAGCGCGATATCATCTGCCAGCGCAACAATTTTTGCCACCCGCACGCGCTGGCGCCCGCTGCGCGTTTCGATGAAATCCGGTTCCACCCCAAACTGGGTGACCACCGGGCCGCGGTGTATTTCGACTACATGCACGGGCACGCCGAATGAGTGCAGTGTGGTCTCAATTTTCCGACCGCGTTCGGTATCCAACCCGCCCTGCACCGAAGGCGGTGTGGGCGGTTCCAGAATGGCCTGGATTTCTGGCAAAGTCCAGATCGCCCCGGAAGGTGCGGGATGGTCGCCGGGCAAGGATGGTGTGCGGGAAACCGTTCCTGCAGCAGTATCAGGCGCTCCAGGCGACCCGCTTTCTGAAGTGCGCGCCGGTCGATGGCGGCGGTTTGAGGCGGGTTGCGGCAGCGGATGGAACCCTCTGGGTAGTTCATCCGGCGACGCTGGCGGTTCAGGTGGATTAAATTGGATGGTCGGTTGCATGGGCTTCGGGCGCGAACCGGATGGGAGTGGTGTATCCGCTTGGGATTTGAACGCACTCCGAATGCGGTCAAAACCACGCCCGAAGCGCTGGAGCAGCTCAGGGATGGAAAGATCCAAAGCCAGCGCCAGACCGACCAACAGCCAGCCGATCAACACCAGCACCGCGCCCAGTTTGCCCACCGCTGCAACCAGCAACCTTTCAAAGATAGCGCCAAGGAACCCGCCGCCGCGGTTGGCGCCGATCACTTCCCAGCCGCCGCCCGCAAAAAGGTGAAGCCAGGAGAGGAGGTTGAAAAATAACAACGCAATTCCAACCAGCCGCGAAGCTGAAAGCCCCGGCAACCGCTGCACGTTGCGGAAAACCAGCCACAACCCCACCCCGATCAGCGCAATGGGCAGCAGGAAAGCGCCCCATCCGGCCGCCTGATAGAGCGCACTCACCCACCAGCCGGTCAGTATCCCGCTCGATTTGGAAAGTAAAGCCACCAATGACAACAGCCCAATCAACGCCATCGCCGCACCGAGGATATCCAGTTTGCGCTCAGGTGAAATGCTTTTCCATTCCCAGCGCGGCGCGGCGGGTTTTCTCCTTGCTCCAGTTCCCGACCTGCCCTGGGGGCGCTGGACGGCCGGTTCAGGCCGGCGGCTTTTGGGCTGGCGGGCGGCTGGCTTGGATCGGTTGCGGCGTGCAGCGGATTTCGGCATGCGTCTCCTGCGATAACAGAAAGGCTGTTCTAATTATAGCATGATAAACGGATGACCGTATCAAAGGCATCGTATTGCTCGGGTCGCAGATGCACCCGTAGATGAGGCAACCGAAGATCCACAGGCAGCACAGTCCCATCCTTGACCAACTCCGCGCGATTGATCTCCTCAGGAACTCCTTCGAGGAGCACTACGTCGCTGAGGTAATCCAGGACGTGAACATAATGCACATCACCGTGGCGGGTGCTGAAGATGGTGCCATCAGCCTGGGGTGGAATGACGCCGGCGCGGGTTGCGTAGATGGATTCTCCATGCACGCGCAGCCATTCGCCCACCTGCGCCAAGCGCTGGATATGCTCGGCAAGGATCAGCCCTTCTGCCGTTGGCCCGACATTGAGCAGGAAATTTGCGCCCACACCGGCGCAGCGCGCCAGCAGATGAACCAAGCGCCGGGAGGATTTGTGGTTTTCATCCTCATAATTCACACCCCAGCTTGCGTTGATCGTCATGCACACTTCCTTGGGCATGTCGGCAATCTGCGCGGTGTTGAAACCGGTGGAATTTTGTCCGGGCAGGTCCTGTTCAAACCCTTGCACATCCTCGCCGGGCAAAGGCAGATCATGGCGGTTGTTGTGCACCACAGCCCGCGGCTGGAGGGTGTGAATCATATCGTATAGACGCTCATATTCGAAACTGCCGCCCGGCGCAAAATGCGCGGTACCTTCATTCAACAATTGCAGCGGCCAATCCCCGTCAAACCAGATGCAGGCAATTTCGCCAAAGTTGGTGCAAAGCTCGCGCACCTGCCCGTGCAGAAATTCGAGGTAATCCGACCAGGCCAGACCGCTCTGCGCGCAAAATCGAAAAGCCGGATGATGCCAATCGAGCAGCGATGAATAAAATCCCAGCTTGACATCCCGCCGCAGTGCGCAGGCATTCGCCAGTTCCGCCAACGGGTCGCGGCGGAAGGGCGTGTGGGTGACCTTGTAATCACTGTATGCGGTGTCGTACATACTGAAACCGTCGTGATGGCGGCTGGTGATGACCATGTAGCGCTGTCCGGCATCGGCAGCCACACTGACCCATTCTTCCGCGTTGAATCGCAAGGGATTAAATTGCGGCACCAGCTTTTCATATTCCGCCACTGGGATGTTTTCGACATGCATCACCCATTCGCCTCGTCCAAGGATGGAATACAAACCCCAATGGATGAACATCCCAAAACGGAAATCTTGAAACTCCTGCAAGCCTTCAGGTTGGATGGTTGCGATCATATTTTTATCCTTATGATGAACGATGGATTGATTTTAATCCAGATTACCAGTTCATTTGCGCCAGGACCTGCTGCGTCACGTGGAAAGCCAGAGGCGGGAGCTGGTCGCGCGCAAAAAAGGCAACCTGGTCCGCGTCATCGCCAGCGACCAGGTTTCCCCCCACCCACCGGGCGCAGTAGACCAGGACGATGTCTGCACCGTGAGGATGTTCCCGCCCACTGAACACTTGCATCAGACCGCTGACCTCCACCCGCAGACCGGTTTCTTCCCAACATTCGCGCTCCGCAGCCCGCGCCGGGTCTTCGAAAGCATCCACAAAACCAGCCGGCAGGCTCCACAACCCGCGCTGCGGTTCATTCACCCGGCGGGTGAGCAGCACGCAGCCCTTTTCCAGCACTACCGCTGCAGCGGCCACTTTGGGATCAACAAAATATGCCCAGCCGCAGACCGGGCATACCGGGCGGTGCTTGCCAAATCTTTCACCCATTTCCAACGCATGCCCACAGAGCGGGCAGAAGCGGTAAATGCTTTCCCCCACACTCATCGCCTGCGCCGCAGAAGGAGCGCTCCAGCACCAGCCGCCAGGGTGATGACTAGCAGCACAATTTGCGTCATCTGCAGCGGACTCACTCGCGGGCGCGGCCGGCTTTCAGGCGGGGGCGAAATGACCGGCTGAATCAATCCCTGCTCTTCGG
>CAZCBJ010000302.1:0-3350 GCA_964496705.1 uncultured Anaerolineaceae bacterium
ATTATATGACGCTCCCAATCAAATAACCGATCACCTGAAGCAAAATGATGAGAACTAATGGGCTGAAATCGATTCCTCCCAATGGAGGGACGATTTTTCGGATTGGATTCAACAATGGGTTGACTAGTTGATCAAAGAATTGCCGAACCGGATGATAAGGTGACATAAAATATCCAAGGAACACATCTATGATGACAATGAAGATGTAGATTTGGATAATTCGATTAATTATCAGAGTCGCCTCATTCATCTATCCTCCAATTATTTTTCTTTCGGATAAGGTTAATATTAATATTATACTAGCCCAATAACAACGCCAAACCTTCCGGTGGCAGCTTTTTCTAATCGATGAGAAAACCACTCATTCAAATTACAGGCTGTGCACATCTTTGCCACTTCAATATGTCTGACACCCATCTGTTCCATTGTTATCTTATTAGCCTCCCATAAATCCAAATACACCCTATGGTCATGATTATTCAGGATTCGATTCGACTTTTGTCCAAAAGCATCTCGAACATGACTCTCAACCTCTGGGCCAACCTGGTAATGCTCCTTGCATATTGAGGGGCCGATCCCAGCCAACAATTCATCGGGGATGGAACCAAACATACTCATCATAACCTTGATCGTCTTTCCAACTGTTCTGCTAACCGTTCCCTTCCATCCTGCATGCGTCAGGGCAACGGCCGGCCGCTTGGGATCATATAAAAGAATCGGCACACAATCCGCAAACCTCATCAGCAAGGTTACCTCAGGCCGATCTGTCACGATGGCATCGGCTTTTGTGTGATGATTCATCAAGCCGCGAGGATGTCTGACAACAATTACATCATTTCCATGTACTTGCCAGGTGTCGAAAAGTGAATTGACGGGGCGATCAACTGCGCAAAAAATCCGTTCACGATTTTCAATGATATTTTCGGGCGAGTCTCCATTGGTTCCGCCAATATTGAGTGAACTCCATGGCTCCGGACTTACGCCACCCAACCGGGTAAATACACCATGAACTAATTCATCGCGTGGAAACGAGTCAAAGGTATAAAAATGAACATTACCTTGCTTATTTAGCTTCATTGTTTTTTTGTTGATGTTTTCTCTTGCTCGGCGATGACCCTTTTCTGTAATAGAATGCTTTTTGTTTCTCGCATCGTTTCTTCAATGATCGGGTAAATATACAATCCGGTCGTCAGGCCAAACAAACCACCAGTTAATGTTCTCAAAAATGGTGTGCTTTCTCTTATAGGTAACCATTCAAAGCCAGATGCAACCAAGATACCTGGTAATTGTGATACGCCATCAATCCCCATTGGGACCAGGCCAACAATAACCCAGACCGCAATAAACCATGGATATGGCTTGATATGTCGTCCTGAGAAAGTAAAAATTACACCTGCCAGCCAGAGAAAAGACCAGATGGCAATATCTCTCTCACACATTGCCACTTTAAATCCAAACTCGTTATCTCCGACATATCTGCGGGCTTCAAACACATTGATATCCTCATGACCTACAACCTCCTCATATGTGATGAGATGATTTACTCCTGCAAGTTCACGGGGATATATCCACTGCTTACCGAAAAGAAAATAAGATCGAAATGCATATTGGTGACATAATGGGCTGTAGATACCATAAATAATCTTTGCCGGAAGTGTATATCCCATTCGCAAGAAAACCGGCGCCATAAAAGGTATAGCCACAAAGATAAATACCATCAAATTTATAATCCACATGTATGATCCGCTGAACCATAAAGTGAATCGGTCAGAACCGGTAAATGTGTGGCCTTTATCCTTTCTGGTTTGAAACGATTTATCACCAGAAGAGATCAAATCCTGTTCTCTGTCTGCTGCCGCATTCAGAGTCACCCGCAATTCATCGCGCGTAAAAGGATAATGCTTTGTAAATGGTCCTACTTTGATAAATGGAACCTGGTGCCGATATTTTTCTAAAAAAACCGGATCAGTTTCGATATCAATTTTTACCAACGTGTGCGGAATCTGAACTGAAAGAGCTTCCAGATCAGTGGTTATTTTTTCATAATCCTGGTCAAGTTGATGATAATAAAGTGTGACCGTGATCACGGGATAACTCCCATCATAGTTAAGTATTTTTGCATATCCAGCTCTGACAATTCGCTAATATGTGTCGCAACTATCGTATGATTTTCATCGAGAAAAAAAGTGGTAGGTATTCCGCGAATAAAGTATTTGTCTGCTATGGCATTGGAGTGGTCAACCAATAAAGGAAAATCGATGCGATATGTGGATGCAAATGATGACATTTCCATTGTACTATCGGAGCTGTTGATTCCAACAACGACCAATTTATTTGGGTATAAATCAGAAAATTTCTGTAAAACAGGCATTTCCAGTCTACATGGCTCACACCAACTGGCCCAGAAATTTAGGATAATAATTTTTCCAGAATAATCGGCCAAATGTATTTCTTGATTATCTAAAGATTTTGATGAAAATTCAGGCGCTCTTCCCCCTATTGCCATAGACTCAACATCGTTCTCCGCCTGGGTCGTTTGAGTCACGATCCTTACCCCAAAAATACCCAGAACTAACCCGGTGATTAAACCCCCGAAGAAAAATGTTCTTGTGTTCAACATAGTTATTATCTAGAGTCCGAAATCAAACAATGAACCAAATCGACCCAACTCTGCAAATTTCCCCCAAAATAGTAATATCCCAATAAATATAATCACAACACCCATAACTATCTCCACGTAGTGAAGTTGTGTGCGATAGTTTCGTAATAAGTGGGTGACCCATCCTATTCCGAGCGCAGCGATAAGAAATGGTATCGCTAAGCCAAAGGAATATGCACAAAGCAAAATTACACCTTCGCCGATTGCCCCGCGCCCCATCGCCAGCGTCAGAATAGCTCCTAATACAGGGCCAATACAAGGTGACCAACCTGCAGAAAAGAAAATACCCATTAATGCGGAAGAAAAATAACTTCTGTTCAACTCTCTTCGAGTTTGGGGACGGACATCGTATTCGAGAAATTTTATTTTAACCAGGCCGGAAATATGCAAGCCGAGGAAAATTAATAACAAACCACCTATACGCATCAGCCAGGGTTTCAACTCGAAAAGGATGCTGCCCAATGTCGATGCAATAGCGCCCAAAGAAATAAACACCAAGCTGAAACCTATGCTAAATGACAGACCATGCAGGAATGATTCCCACCGACTGGCAGTTACACCACCTGATCGGACACTCGAGATCGTTTTTCCACTCAGATAGCCAATGTACGCTGGTATCAAGGAAAAGACACAGGGAGAAAAGAATGACGCTAAGCCAGCTAAAAACGCAATTCCAAAGGTCACTTCCATA
>CAZCBJ010000303.1:0-3344 GCA_964496705.1 uncultured Anaerolineaceae bacterium
GTAAAAAAATTCTCGGTATCCTATCATCGGATCAATATCAAATAATTTTTCTTGATACGCCGGGTATTCTCAATCCCGAATACCTTCTTCAGGAAAAAATGCTTGATTACGTTGAAGTATCGGTGCGCGACGCTGATATAATTTTATTTATTCTTGATATCTCGGAAGATACAACGGGCGATAGAACATTTAACGATATAAGTGTCGACAGAATTATTAAGAAGGCACAACAGAATAAAATTCTTGTTATCAATAAAATTGATAAATCGAATCAGAAAATTGTTGATGACACAATTAAAAAATATTCTGCTAAAAATATTTTTGATAAAATTATCCCGGTCTCGGCATCTCTTGGTTATAATACTGAATCTGTTATTAGCGCCATTCTTGATTATTTACCTGAACATCCAAAATATTTTCCCGGGGATGAACTGAGTGATGCAAACGAAAGGTTTTTTGTTTCGGAAATAATAAGAGAGAAAATATTTGAACAATTCCGTGATGAAATTCCATACAGCACCGAAGTTTTGATAGAAGAGTTTAAAGAAAGAACGAATGGTAAAGATTTTATTCGTGCAATTATTATAGTAGAAAAAGAATCACAAAAGCCGATAATTATTGGTGATAACGGGATGTCAATTAAAAAACTTGGCAAAGTTGCCCGTGAATCTGTAGAAAAATTTCTGGGTAAGGAAGTCTTTCTCGAATTATTTGTAAAGGTCCGCGAAAAATGGCGTTCCAATCCAAAACATCTTAAAAACTTTGGCTACTCAACTGAAGATGAATAATTCCAATAATCTGTTTCAAAAATATCTTGGTGAAGGCGCACTTCTGTTAATGACAATTATATGGGGCGGCACGTTTGTAATTGTTAAAGAATCATTGGCGGATGTATCACCATTATTATTTGTAGGTGTAAGATTTGGAATTGCTGCGCTAATCGTAACAGCCTATTTCATTTTCAAAAAAATAAAAATAGAATTTCAGTCTGTAAAACCGGGAATATTTCTAGGTATCCTCCTTTTTCTTGGATTCTTTTTCCAGACAACAGGATTAAAAATTACCACAGCTACCAAATCCGGATTTATAACAGGTTCACTTGTCGTAATGGTCCCGTTATTTCAAACAATATTCGAAAGACGGCTTCCAAGTAAAGGTGCACAAATAGGAACAGTTCTGGTTTTTATTGGATTACTTTTTCTTTCAAGCAGCGGCACTTCATTAAAAGAATTTGTAACCGATTTAGGAACAAACTTTAATACAGGTGACTGGTTAACACTAATATGTGCAATGTTTTTTGCGCTTCATGTTGTATTTATAGATATCATTTCGCCAAAGAATAAATTTATTGATCTTCTTCTGCTGCAGCTTGTTACTGTATCAATATTAAGCTTTCTTGGTGCAGGAATTTTTGGAATTACAGGTATAGAGAAAATTCAATTTGATATAACATTCGATTCATTAAGAGGGATTCTTTACACATCATTATTGGCAACACTCGTAAATTTTTCATTACAGACTAAATATCAAAAAGTTGTTAGTCCCACAAAAGCCGGAATTATCTATTCATTCGAGCCGATCTTCGCAGCAATATTCGCTTTCTTTTTACTCAATGAAAAAATCACTAATTTTGGTTTAGTAGGAAGCGCCTTAATCTTTCTTGGATTAATTACAGCTGAAGTCTTCGATAACATCTTTAATAAAAAAGAAAACGGTTATGGTAAGAGCTGAAATTATTGCTAATGGATTGGTTCAGGGTGTTGGATTCAGGTATTATGTATTACGAGCCGGCAGAGATCTGGGATTAAAGGGCTATACCCAGAACTTGTATTCAGGCGAAGTACTTACTATAGTTGAAGGCGAAAGATATTTGATTGAAGAGCTGTTTAACAAGATAAAATTAGGTCCTCCATATGCAGATGTTCGAAATGTTTCGATTAAGTGGAGTTCTCCTCAAAATGAGTTTAATACATTCGAGATAAAACATTGAATAATCAAATTAGAATCGGATTTGGGTACGACGTTCACGAGTTTGCAGAAAACCGCAAACTGGTTATTGGCGGAGTTGAAATAGAATACAATAAAGGTTTATCGGGTCATTCAGATGCCGATGTACTACTTCACGCTATTTGTGATGCTCTGTTGGGCGCTTTAGCACTTGGAGATATTGGAAAACATTTTCCGAATACCGATCCTAAATACAAAAATATTGATAGTAAAATCCTTCTTGAAAAAACTTATAGCCTTGTTAAAGACACCGGTTATCTACTCGTTAATATTGATTCAACCATTGTTATACAGGAGCCAAAAATGTCTCCTTACATTTCATCAATGAGAAAGGTTATTGCAGAAACTTTAAGTATAGGTGTAGAGCAGATTTCAATAAAAGTAACTACTTCTGAAGGACTTGGATTCGAAGGGCGGAAAGAGGGTGTGTCTGCTAATGCAATTGTTCTTCTAAACAAGAAAGAAAATTAATGCTCCAGGATATTCTTAATTTTATAAGTACGCTTGATCCCGCACTAATTTATTTAACACTCCTATTCTTTTCATTTGTTGAAAATATTATTCCGCCTTCACCAAGCGACGTTGTTGTGGTTTTTGGATCAACATTAATTGCAAAAACCACAGTGGGTTTTATTCCAATTCTTTTAATAACGAGTGTTGGTAGTTCTGCCGGATTTATTGTAATGTATTTTGTGGGTAAGTATCTTGGAGAGAAATTGTTAAGAAATGGAAAGTTAAAATTTATTAAGCAAGAGTCGCTTGAAAAGGCTGATGTTTGGTTTAATAAGTATGGATATAAACTTATTTTGATAAATAGATTTGTCCCCGGAACCCGGGCTGTTATTAGTTTCTTTTCGGGCGTTCATCGATTAAAACCTTTACCAACATTTTTTTATGCTGCCATTAGTTCTTTTATATGGAATGCATTATTGATCTGGCTTGGAGTTTTACTCGGCCAAAATGTTTCTCTCGTAGACTATTATTTGAATACATACTCCAATATTATTCTAGTGATAACAGCTATTGTTGTAATCTATCTTTTGTATAAATTTTGGAAAAGAAAAAAAACTAACAGATGAAATCATTTCTTGCAAAATTCAGAGTTAAAAAAACTCCTGAAGAAAAACATATTTTAAGGAAAGAAAGATTACTGGCAATAATCAGCGGACTTTTATTCGGGCTGGCATTTCCACCTCTTCCGTTTCCATATTTAATATTTGTCGCATTGATCCCTTATTTAATTGTATTAAAAAAGAGGGAAACATTAGCTGAAATTAACCGGGTAACATATTTAACTTCGTTTGTATTTACGTTAACCACATTATACTGGGTAGGAA
>CAZCBJ010000304.1:0-3328 GCA_964496705.1 uncultured Anaerolineaceae bacterium
ACGAAGAATGGCTGCAATCATAAGGTTTCCCTGGATCAAGGCGCTACAACGATCATGCCCTCTTCCAGGCCTTCGAGGATCTCCATGCGCTCATCGTTGAAGATTCCCACTTTTACATCAATCCGCCGCTGACCGGTTTCTTCCTGGACAATCACAAAACGGCGGCCTTCATATTTGCGCACCGCCTGGGGCGGCAGCCAGAAGACATTTTTCCGCTCTTCGAGGATGACTTTGATGGTCAGCAGATCGCCCACCGATAACCCGGCTTCGAGCGGATCGCGGTCCAGGGTGATGCGGGTGGACTTATCCTTTTTTTCCTTTTCGGTGGCAGCTTCGGTGGATCCACCGGTGCCAAAGGGATAGGGCAGCCGGCGGATTACGCCGGTATAGGTCATGCCGGGAGCAGCGGCAGGCTCGCCGGTGATGGTCATTTTCTCCTGAAGCTGATTGAGCTGCTCGCTGGTCGGGTCAGCGCTGATCTCCAGTTTGGTTAAATCCGCCACCACAAAAGCGGTCCTAAAGGCTTCAGCCACCCCGCCGTCGGTGACGGAAATCTGGATCACCGTGCCGTCGATGGGTGCAATCACCTGGGTGGAGGCAATCGAATCCAATAACTCATCCAGGGAGATCTGCGCCAATTCGACATCCCGTTCCCGCATGGCGATGACGATGCGCGACTCAGGGATATAGTTCGGGTTGTTCATCTTGGCCAACTCAAGATTCATCTTCGCCATTTCCAGATAAATCTCTGCGCGGCGGATGGCAAACTGGTTGTTGTCGGTTTCCAGGTCGGCCAGCAGCGTGCCGGTAACCACCTTGTCTCCCCGGCGCACATACACATTTTTCACCCGTCCGTTGGTGCGGAAATACAACTCCTCTTCCTTGATGGGAACCACACGGCCCGGAAATTCAATTTTCTTGACCACATCGCCGAGCTGAACCTTGTAGGTGGGTTTCACCGGCACAATCGGCGTGGGCAGTGGAGTGGGTGTGGCTTCTTCCTTTCCGGTAGAAGCTGAATTAACTGCCGGATTGGCGTTTCTGGGTGTGAGGGCAGAGCAGCCGCTCAGGAAACTTGAGAGGATGAGCATCACGGCGGCAAAAAGAAAGAACCAACGGGAATAATTTTTCATTTAGACTACAAGCCTCGATGGATACAAACTCAACCCACCTCGCATCGAAATGTTGGATGGCTGGTGTGATTGGGAAAAATACCTGGTCAGATCATCTTATCAGGCGGTCTGTCGGCGTAATTTTACCCGGATGATTATACCACTCAACCAGTCCGCAAAAGAAAAGCCGGCAGGTCAGATATGTTAGAATAGCATAATAACTTCCTTGTCGGTGCTACATGGAGGATGACCCATGCTTCTTGAGCAAATTGAGCAGCTTCGCGACCAGTATCGCCAGGCTCTGCTGGCGGATGTGATCCCTTTCTGGCAGAAAAATTCTCCAGACTGGGCAGCAGGCGGCTATTTCACCTGCCTGGACCGGCAGGGTAACGTGTTTGACAGCGACAAATTTGTCTGGCTGCAGGCTCGCCAGGTGTGGATGTTCTCCAAATTCTACAATGCACTGGAGCCGCGCCCGGATTTCCTCAAGATGGCAGCCCTCGGCGCGGATTTCTTGATAAAACACGGACACGATCAGGCCGGCGATTGGTATTTCGCACTGGACCGCTACGGAAATCGGCTGGTTCAACCCTACAACATCTTCGCGGATTGCTTCGCGGCGATGGCTTTCGCCGAATACGGACGGGCCAGCGGGGATCCTGCCGCCACCCGGCTGGCAGCCGCAACCTTTGAACGCATCCAGTCGCGCAAAGATAACCCCAAGGGTCAATATAACAAACAGGTGCCTGGTTCGCGGCCGATGCGCTCGCTGGCACTGCCGATGATCACCATCAATCTGGCGCTCGAGCTGGGCGGAGCAATTCCCAATTACCCGGTGGACCGCGTGGTGCGCGAGAACCTGGCGCTGGTGATGGAGCAATTCGTTGACCGCGAAGAAAGGCTGATCTTTGAACACATCGCCCCGGACGGCAGCCACCCGGACACTTTCGACGGACGTCTGATCAATCCCGGGCACGGCATCGAATCGATGTGGTTTGTCATGGCAGCCGCCGAGCAGATCGGCGATCGGACAATGATCGAAAAAGCCGCGGACGCACTGGAAGACCAGCTGACCTTTGGCTGGGACCCGGAGTTTGGCGGCATCTTCTATTTCATGGACGCGCGCGGCAAGCCCCCCCAGCAACTGGAATGGGATCAGAAGCTGTGGTGGGTGCACATCGAGGCGCTGGTGGCGCTGATCTTTGGCTACCGGCTGACCGGACGCGCCAGCCTGGCGGAATGGTATGACCGGGTGCATGCTTACACCTGGGCGCATTTCCCCGACCCGCAATACGGCGAATGGTTTGGCTACCTCAATCGGCGCGGGGAAGTGCTGTTACCACTCAAAGGCGGCAAATGGAAGGGCTGCTTCCATGTGCCGCGCGGTCTGCTGTTGTGTTGGCAGAACCTGGAAAAGATGCTGCAGAAGTGAGCTGACTCTAAAAAAAATCCGGCTGCCGAATGGCAGCCGGTATTTTTTTTACTATTTATCCAGCGGTCTGAAATTGACATCCAAGATTGCCAGACGCTGCAAATGCGGGCTGAGACGCGCCAGAAATCCAGCGTAATCTTTGCCCTCACCCGGCGTCCACAGCACCTCGGCCAGCGCGCAGGCGCGCGGGAAGAGCATGTACTCAGCGTGTTTGGGATTGGGCACATACTCGCACCACAACTGACACTGCGCCCCCAGCACATGCCGGCTTTCCTCGGGGGTCAACGCAGCGGGGAGCGGCTCATAGCCGTACACATGCTCGAGTGGGATGAAACCGCCGATGGAAAGCGGCTCGCTGTCGGTATCCTCAGCCTGGCAATAATCAAAGTAGACGTAGTTGTTGGGCGCCATGACCACATCGTGACCGGCTTTGGCAGACTCGATACCGCCATCTTCGCCGCGCCAGGACATGACCGTTGCGTTGGGCGCCAGCCCACCCTCCAGGATCTCATCCCAGCCAATCAGCCGTCGCCCACGTTCGTTCAAGAAGGCATCCATGCGGCGGATGAAATAGCTCTGCAGCTCATCCTCATTCTTCAAACCCAGTTCTTGCATGCGCTCCTGCGCCCGGGGCGACTCGCGCCACTGCACCTTGGGGCACTCATCCCCCCCGACGTGAATAAATTGGCTGGGGAACAGGTCGAGCACCTCGCCCAGCACATCCTGCAGGAAGAGGATGGTGCTTTCTTCAGCATTGAACACATCCTCGCAGATACCCCAGTAG
>CAZCBJ010000305.1:0-3319 GCA_964496705.1 uncultured Anaerolineaceae bacterium
GATACCCTCTTGGTGGGAGGCAGGTGGGACAAAAGCTCCTGTTCATACAGGTGGGCTTCGCACTCCCAGTTATGCGGGCAAACCTTACAGCCCAGCTTCGACCGACGATCAAGCGCCTCCTTGAAAATCCCCATAACCACCTCCCCTGCGGCGCTCTCCCTTGTCGCCGTGGAGATATTTCAGCAGATACGAAAACAAAAAACCACTTTGGCAATATTGCCTAAGTGGCTGGGTGAAGATTTGAATTGTAGGCTCTCCCCGAGAGCTCAGACCATCGTTCGGCTAATGACTAGCACGCCACTATTCAATCAGGTTCCTCAGCATTGAATCGAGGCGACTTAACTGCCCCCCTTCACAAATGGGAATTCCCATTTCTGTCTGCGGCACGCAAGCAGGCATGCTTGAAGTATCAGATATCAACCTAAGTCAAAAAAGTTCTAATGCACCTGTGCCCAACTTAGCCGAGCTCTAATTTGTCCAATTGTCCTAAATCCTGGTAGAAGGTCACCTCAAAACTGATCCTGCGATACTCTCGCGCGTAGTATGGTTGCCTCATCGTATCGTGAGAGGGTCTCGAGAAGATTCGTCAGGTTACACAGGATGACGGCGACCTCGGGGTGGTCGGGTCCATAGACGGCTTCTGTGATCGCGAGGCTTCGCAAGTACAGCGGCTCTGCCTCCTCGTATCGTGAGACGGTCTCGAGAAGATGCGCCAGTTTGGCCAGGGTGATGGTGACGCTGGGGTGGTCGGGTCCGTAGACCGTTTCTCTGATCGCTGTCAATGGGAGCCCCAAAGTGTACCAATTCCGGGAATTGAAAAATGTACCACTGCCTGGGTGAGAACCGGTCAATCCGGCGCGGCAGAAATGGTTGATTCACCTCCTTTCTGGGCGAGTTGTTTGGCGAAGGCGTGACCCCGTAAGCGATAGCTGTGCCCCTTGATGTTGATCACCCGGCAATGGTGCAGCAGCCGATCCAGGATGGCCGAGGCGATGACGGGATCGCCAAAGAGTTCCTGCCAGTCGGAGAAGCTCTTGTTCGAGGTGATGATGGTCGTACTCTTCTCGTAGCGGTAGCTGACGAACTGGAAGAAGAGATACGCCTCCTGGCTGGTGACCGGCAGATAACCGACCTCGTCGACGATGACGAGGCTGGAGTTCAGATAGGCCTTGCCCTTGGCCTGGCTCTCCTTGAGTTTGGCGATCAGGGTGTGCATGGTGGTGAAGTAGACCCGGAAGCCGTGATAGCAGGCCTTGATGGCCAGAGCGATGGCCAGATGGGTTTTGCCCACCCCGGGTGGCCCGAGGAAGATGACGTTTTCCTGCTTGCCAAGCAGGGTCAGGTCAAAGAGCTCCATAACCGACTTCTTGTCCAGATGGGGATGGAAGCTGAAGTCGTACTCCTCGATGGTTTTGGCCATGGGCAGGCCCGCGATCTTCATGGCGGTATCGACCCGGCGCTCGTCCTTGGACGCCACCTCCTCTTCGAGCAACTGGTCGAGAAACGAGAGGTAGGAGCCGCCGTTTTGCTGGGAGATGGTGGCCACATCGTCGAGGATTTCCACCGCCTTGAACAGCTTGAGCCGTTTGAGATTGTCCTGGAGTCGGTCAAAGGTCAGTTGCTCCATGTGACACCTCCGGCAGCGTAGCGGTCATACTCGCTCAGAGGCCGACGAGAGACCTCGGGGTAGAGTGTGCCGGTGACCAATCCGCGGGTGGCCTTGCCCTTGTTGCGGCCGTAGCGCGGGGTTTGCTGGGGTGTCCGTGACAACCGGGACGGGATGCCGAGGGTGTGCCCCTTGCCATCCGGGATGGTATAGCTGGCGAGCAAATCGGCATCGTGATAGATGCGCACCAGGCCGTTCTTGACCTTGAGCAGGACCTTTTTGCCGACCATCTGGGCTGCGACGTAATAGCGGTTGCCACCAAAGCAGATCAGGCAATCCTTGTACACCTTGCGGAAGAACTTGAGCGAGGTGTCGTAATCGGTGGCCGGCAGCACCCCCAGATGGGGCAGCTCCTGTTCCCAGCGCAGCTTGACCTGCTGGCGGTAGGTGCCGTGAACGCGCTGGTGAGCCGTTTCGGCAATCCAGCCGGCGACATCGGTATTGGTCTGGCCGAGGCTGCGATAAGCGTAGCCGCGCCAGAAGCTCTCCCGCAGATAGTCCATCGGCCGCTCCACCTTGCCCTTGACCCAGGGGCTGTAGGGCGGGCAGAGCCGGGGCGTGAAACCGTAGTGCTTGGAGAAGTGGAGAAACTCCACGTTGAAGCTCGGCTTGCCGTTGTCCCGGCCGATGACCACGTGCTTCATGTTGTCGTAGAGGATTTCGGCCGGCACGCCGAGCAACTGCCGAAAGGCCCGCAGGTGGCAGTCCATGAAGGTTTCCAGGGTGCAGCGTTCGACGAATTCGACGTACATCGCCCGGGAGAACCCCAGGACCATGACGAAGGCGTAGACCGTGGTGGTTTTGCCGGCATTGTCCACGACCTTGAAGTCACCCCAGTCCACCTGGGCCTGCAGACCCGGCTCGGTTTCGAAGCGGGTATAGGCGATGCGGCACTTCTGCTCCTTGATCGAGCGGACAAAGACCTTCAGTGTGTCGTAACTGCCGGTGTAGCCCCTGCGCTTGAGACGTTCAAAGATCCAGGTGGCCTGGTAGTCGTCCTCATTGAGGAAATCCCGGATGACCTGGTGGTACGGCTCCAGGATCGACGGCTTAGCGCTGGTGCGGGTGTAGGTTGGAAAGCCATGGCTTTCCAGATGTTTCTTCACCGTCTTGCGGTGGATGCCGAGTTTTCTGGCGATCGCACGAAGACTGTGGCCTTGGCGTTTGAGTGCGAGAATGTCCATGTAGACCTCCGTGGCAATCATCGGCATCCCTCCTTTCCTGAAGGAGGAATACCAGGGATCCCAGGGTGGTACACTTTTCATTCCCGCTTTTGGGCCATTATTGCATTACCGCTGACAGCAAGGTGCCGTCCACCGTAAAATGCTCGCTGACCCCCCGTGTCAGGATAGATGTCGCCTCTCCTTGAGAGCCTTTGAGTGAACCCCGAGGGGCCGAAAGTGATCTTGCATGACCCATTATCCTGAAGCATTGAAGGCGAGTATCATCGAGCGAATGCTCCCGCCACACAACGCCAGTGTCCCCGCCTTGTCGGAAGAGACCGGGATCCCGAAAGATACTCTATATGGCTGGCGAATCCAGGCGCGTAGCCGGGCTGGCGTCGCCCCTGGTCAGCTCCAGTCGGGTGGAGTCTTCAGCAGCGAAGAGAAGTTCGCCATCGTATTGGAAACAGCCAGCTTCAACGAACTGGAG
>CAZCBJ010000306.1:0-3290 GCA_964496705.1 uncultured Anaerolineaceae bacterium
GTTAACCGGAGGGTTGTAGGTTCGAGTCCTACCTGAGGAGCCACCTTCCTCGTTTCACTCGGTCGTGTCTCCCCACGTAGTCCCTCAGGCCAGCGCACCGCTCTCGCGCTGCTCGGCACGAGTCCTACCTGAGGAGCCACCTTCCGACGGCACTTTTCCCTGGCAATTCGAACGATTCTTGCGTCCTCGCGCGGACCGCCCCGGCTCACCCGGCGGGCCGAAAACGCCCGCTTGGGTTTCCATTGGGTAGATTCGGGGGCGTTGCCCCGCAGTAGAACGGCGCCATCCCGCTCGGCCTCTCCGCCCCGGCTGGCCTGGTAACGGCGCCGATGTACTACGCAAGCCGTCGTCACCAAGTGGACGGGGCTCCGGATTAGGTTCTGGCGGACACTAGATCCGTGTCTCAGGGCATCGTAGTCGACCAGATTCGAGAAGGGCCTCCAGGGCACGCGTCGTCATCGTCATTACCTTCTAGACGATAGCGGACACGCCTGTGAATGGGCGTGGTTCACACCGATACGCTGCGTTTCGTCAAAAGGATGTCGGCTTGCCATTCGCGCGAACACGTTAGGAGCAGTGAAGATGAACAGACGCCAGGCTCTGAAGACCACGCTCGCGGCGGCGGCCGCGGCCGCATTTGGCGGGGACCGGTTGTCGGCCCGTTCGGACGACGCCCAAATCACGGTCGCGGACCCCGGTACCGTCTACCTGAACCCAGCTACCGGGGCGGATATCAACGCCGGCACCAAGGACAGCCCGCTCAAGACACTGGCGGAGGCGGCGCGGCGCGTCAACGCCAGCACCGGGACTGGGGCCGCGACGATCGTCCTCAGCGAAGGCGCGTACGCCGTCGGCGAATCGACCGTGCTCAGGCCCGAACGCCGAGCGTTCTCGAAGTCTGCCCGACTGACGATTCGTGCGGAGGTGCTGCCGGACGACCCGGAGTGGAACACTGGCCGGATGCCAACCCTCATTCACACCCTGCCGATCCCCTCGACGTGGAATGGCCGTCCAGATCCGCTCGGTGGGGCGGCCAATGGGTTCCAGGTGGAGACGAGCCACGTCACGATTCAGGGACTGAAGATCCTGGGAACTCCCGTGGTCGAGACACCGAAGCCGGGCATGAAGCGGCGGCTATACGCCATCGCAAGGCTCAGCCGCGACCTCGAAGATCTCGAGGTGGCGCAGTGCCTGTTTGCCAGCGACGAGATCGTGGCGCCCAATCACGTCGGGATCATCGCCAACGGCAACGGCCTCGTCGTCCGGAACTGCATCTTCCGAGGGTTCATGAAGGACCCTGTGGTGTTCTGGACACCCGGCAGCACAGGCCACGCCATTCGGAACTGCCTGTTCCACGGCACCTACGGCAGCACCGTCTGGACGTCCGGCATCGCTGACGACTTCGACTATCGGAACAACGTCGTGGACCGCTGCAATTACGTGTGGATCTACCAAAGCGGCGCATCGGCTCGCACGGACGCGACGGGAGGTCGTGCGCAGCTGCCAGGTCAGGCGCCGGCCGAGCAGCGGCAGCACTACAAGGTCGTCAACAGCCTGTTCGCAGACAACAAGAAGCTCGCGGGCAGCGGCACGGGCGCGCGCATCGAATTCGCGGACATCGATCCGTCGTTCCTGGAGATGGTCGGCACGACGGTCACGGCGCAGGCCGTGGCGTTCGAGTCGGACATGACGAAGCGGAATTATCTCCACCCCGTCTCGGGCTCGGAGGCCGCGAAGATCGGCGCCGGTCTGTTCACGAAGTGACTTCGTCCGGTGGAAGTGTGTCGCATGCGGTGTTCCTCTCCAGTTTAGGTCTTTCAGTTTCGAGACGTGCCGTATCGTGTCGATTGTCCGCGCCCGCTGCACGGCCCACGCGGGCGTGGCGCCGTGTGACGAATCGCCTTTCCATTGGACGACGCCTATCCACTCACTGTGGACGGTCTCCGAAGGACGCCGGGCCGTCCCGCCGGCGCGGGCAGTTCGCGTTCACACGGCCGTCGGCGCCGTCGTCCAATGGGCCAGGGAACCTGCTGTCGGCAAGCTGCTTCACTCTCGTCGTCGGGGACCACGAATGACCACGCCCATCACGCTCGAACAGATCGCCAGGAAGGCTTTGGATGGCGACCGGGACGCACTCGACGCACTCGTCCGGGCGATTCAAGGGGATATCTATGGCCTGGCGCTCCGAATGCTCTGGAATCGAGAGGACGCCGAGGATGCGACCCAGGAGATCCTGATTCGCATCGTCACGCACTTGTCGCAGTTCGGCTTCAAGAGCCGGCTCAAGACCTGGGCGTACCGCGTGGCGGTGAACTACGTTCTGGACGTGAAGAAGAGTGCCATCGAGCAGCTCCACCTCAGCTTTGAGCGCTTCGCCCATGACCTCGACAGTGGACTGGAAGTGACGAGCGCCCCGGACGCCGAACAGTCATTGCTCATCGAGGAGGTCAAGGTCGGCTGCTCCATGGCGATGCTGCAGTGTCTCGACCGCCCTCACCGAGCCGCCTACGTGCTCGGAGAGGTGATGGAATTGTCGGGGCCTGAAGCGGCCGAGATGCTGGAGATCTCGCCGGCGCTCTTTCGCAAGCGTCTCCAATACGCGCGCGAGGCGGTCGTGACGTTCACCAGGTCGCACTGCGGCCTCGTATCGGACTCCGCGCGTTGCCGCTGCCACCGGAGAGTACCGGCGCGCGCGTCGGACGCCCAACCGGCGAAGCCGATCCAGTTCGCGCGGCGTGCCACGTCGTTCGACGAGGCGCGGCGACTCGTTCGCCAGGTGGACGAGGCGCGCTGGGTCGTGCAGCTGTACCGCAGCAGCGAGCCGGCGTCGACCATCGACTTCGCCCGGCGCTTGCTCGAGGCCCTCGACGTGTCGGACGGTCCGTCAGCATGACGGTCTTCCCGAGCTGGACATAGACCGCGCCTTGCACGCCGACCAGTGTCTGGGTGTTCTGCTCAGAACCATACTGGTCATAGCCTGCACGTCACGTAGTAGGTGGCGCGGCGACCGACCGGTAGTGACGATCGTCGGCCGCAACAGGGAGAAGACCGCGCAGGTGGTCGAGGCGTTGCGGGCGACGAGCGGCAACCCGCACCTCGACGACGGCGGACTGCTTCCAACCGGGGATGGTGCGGACGCAGTCCGGAGCGTTCGGCTCGGACCAGGGGTTCCTGCTGAATGTTGTCGACGCCCTCGAGCGGCCCTTCGCGGTCGCGCCGGAACAAGGCGCAGACCCGCTCGTCTGGCTCGCGACGTCCCCGGAAGCCGCCGAACTCCGGGGCGAGTACAT
>CAZCBJ010000307.1:0-3239 GCA_964496705.1 uncultured Anaerolineaceae bacterium
GCCGGGGCGGAGGGGCGACTGGCGGAGATGAGCGCCAAATTTGATTTTGTCGATTACCTGGCGGAGAACGGCGCGCGGGCGGCGCGTCCCCTGCGCTCGATGAACGGGGTTTGGGTGGAGCTGATCGCGGGTGAGGAGGGCGGTTACACCGCCTCGTCCGCCGTCAAAGCCCCCGGACACCACCCCGGCGAGCCCAACCGGGGCGAGCTGACCCCGGCCTTTTTCCAGTCCTGGGGGCGGGTGATGGGGCGCATGCACGCGCTGGCCAAAGCCTACACGGCTCGCAGCCAGTCGGCCATCGGCGACTGGCGCGGCGAGCTGGAGCATTTCACGCACTGGACGCAGGATGCGCCGGTGCGCGCGCGCTGGCAGGAGATGGGGCGGCTGCTGGAAGCGCTGCCGCAGACGCGCGAGGACATCGGCTTGATCCATAACGATATGCACCCGGCCAACTTCCTGCTGGAGGCGGGGCAGATCACAGTGATTGATTTCGATGTCTGCGCGCACCACTTTTTTGCCAAGGATATTGCCATCCCGCTGTTTTTTGCCAACTGGGGCGGGCCGCCCGATCCCCACCAGCCGCGCGGGCAGTTCCTGGCTGAATTTTTTGCGGCCTTCATGCACGGATACAGCCGGGAGAACACGCCTGGCGACGCGTGGAGCGCGCGCATGCCGCTGTTCCTGGCGCACCACCGCCTGCTGCTGTACACCTTCTTCTCGGAGGAAGCCTGGAAAAAGCCCGACCCCTGGCAGCGCAACCAGCTTTCCGCCTGGCGCAAGGGCATCCTGAGCGGCGCGCCGGTGGTGGAGATGGAGTTCTAGGGGATGAACCGGCGGGTCAGCGGGCGCAGCATCCTATACCATTATCTGCAGAAGGTGGTCATCCCGCGCGAGGATGCCTTCGCCCACCGGCTGGTCACCCAATTGATCTGCGACCTGTCCATCTGGATGCCGCCGGAGTTGTTCGCCGCGGCGCCGGTGCTGCTGCCCTTCGCAGTGCGCGAGGCGGGGCTGAAACGCAACGAATGGGGCACAGCCAATGCGCAGGGCTGTTTGCGCGACAACAACAACCTGCTCAAAAACCTGGTGGCGGGCTGGAAAATTCGCAGTCCGCGCCTGTCGGTCTATCACGGCGCGGGGCGCGGGCGCGGTTTTGTGGCCTGCCATGCCTGGCGGCGCGCGCGGCTGAACGGCGCGGTCATCCAAACCACCGCCGACCCGCGCACCTATTCGTTCATCCCCAACCTGGCCTGGCTGCCGGACCCGATCTCGCGCCTGACCGATGTGGAGGGCAGCCTGGCGCAGCAGGTGCTGCAGGCGGTCAGCCGCCGGTTGTATGCCCCGCTCTGCGCACGCCTGCCGGAGGAGATCCGGGCTGTTTTTGGTGAGCTGGAGGATCCCGCCCTGCAATTGGAGATCGATCTGGCGGCGCTGAATTATTTCGAGGTCACCCCGCGCGGGATCAAGACGCGCCGCACCAACCTGATCGCGGACATGCGCGCCATTCGCGAGACGCTGGAGCGCGGGGTCGCGCCCGCGCGCCCGGTGCGCAGCCGCCGCTACCTGCCCTCGCTGCTGCGCGCCGCCGACCCGCGCGGGCTGCTGGACTGGCTGGGGCGCTACGAGGCCTGCCTGCTGGAAAATGCGGGCGTGCTATAATGATCTCAATGGACAGGACAGACTTGATCGACCAGGCAAGCCTGAAAGCTTACCGGCAGCGCTGGCGGGAGGTGGCCCGGATTGAACGTAATGAATTGCAATCCCAATCCATCCTCCAGCGCTGGCAGCAGCTTAACCATCTGCGCCACATGGCTGAACAATTAGGATTGCCGGCAGACGAAAATTCCGAAGAAGAAAACCAATATCACCAGAATTGGGCCAGACTGAAAGCAGCGAAACATGGCGCAGTTTCACGCCCCTGACTGGTATCTCCAGCCGTTGTCCGCCCTGCAGCGGCTGTTATCGAGGTTCGGTGACCGTGGTGTCATTATGGGCGGTGTCGCCGCCAGCTTGCTGGGTAAACCCCGTTTGACTTATGATCTTGATGCCATGTTTTTATGCACAATTGAGCAATTACCCTTGCTAATTGACCAAGCAGCATTGGAAGAAATATTGCCGCGTATCGCAGACTGCGAAGCCTTTGCCAGACAAAGCCGGGTGCTGCTGATGCGCCATCTGCCAAGCCAGGTCAACATCGATATTTCACTCGGCATCTTACCATTTGAGGAAGAGGTGGTTGAGCACAGTGTCTTGCATACGATCGGTGCGTTGAGCGTCCGGCTGCCCACCACAGAAGATTTAATCATCCTGAAAGCGGTTGCACATCGGCCTAAAGATATGCTGGATATCGAGGGTCTTGTGGAATCTTCGCCGTGCCTGGATAAGGCTCGTGTGGAATACTGGCTGCGTCAATTTTCCGAGGCATTGGAAACGCCGGCGATTTGGACCGATGTGGAGGAGCTTATTTTCCGTGCCACCCAAGAATGACCGCCTGAAAAAAATCGAGCAGGCTTATGCGGTGATCCTGGAGAACCTGGATGGGGATCACCTGGACGCGGAAACCCGCCGCAAGACGCCGCGCCGGGCGGCGCGGGCGCTGCTGGAGCTGACCGGCGGATACAAGCAGGACGCGGATCAGATTGTCAACGGCGCCTATTACCCCGCCCGGGGGAGCAGCATGGTGCTGGTGCGCGATATCAGCTTCCACAGCCTGTGCACTCACCACCTGCTGCCGTTCATCGGCAGCGTTCACGCCGCCTACCTGCCCGGCGAGCGCATCATCGGGCTGAGCAAGATTCCGCGGCTGGTCAACCTGTGCGCCCACCGCCTGCAGGTGCAGGAGCATTTGACCATCGAGATCGCCGACTTGCTGATGGATAAGCTGCAGGCGCGCGGGGTGGGGGTGGTGATCGAGGCGACCCACCTGTGCGCGATGCTGCGCGGGGTGCGCGACTGCTCAGCCAGCCTGGTGACGCGCGCTTTCCGCGGGGCGTTCGCGGATGACGCTGCGCTTCGCGGGGAATTCCTGCAGAGCGTGCGCAGCGCAAGAAGAGGATTTCACTGGGATGAAAGGGATGAAAAGGATGGGGAAGAAACGATCCTTTGAATCTCGGGCCTGCGTGCTCATGTTCCGATCAGCCAGCGTTACCTGGCAGAGCCGCTGAGCAGATCCAACAGCCAGTCCAAGATGGAGCGCGGGGAGAGGTTCAGCCAATCATCCCAGGCGGGCGGAGAGGCTG
>CAZCBJ010000308.1:0-3200 GCA_964496705.1 uncultured Anaerolineaceae bacterium
GCCAGGCAAACCGACAAAACCTTAGAAAGCGCTGTCGATGCGGTGATCGTAGGCATCCTCGACTCGCTCAAAGTTCACTCTGAAATCGTTTTCCAAAAAAGTTAAATGATTATCAACTTCGTCAATTTGGATTGAAACTACTGGTCCGGATTGCATTATGGGTTGAGATACTTTAATCGCGTACGCCTGAAATTTACCGTTTATAACCTTAACTGAGTCATAGTGTCCAAATCGAACTGGTTTCAACCTCCAGATCCCCGAGAAGTTCGTGTCTGCGTTGAAAGCGTCAGGTAAACAAATTCGTGAAGGCTGATATTGCCAATCTGTTTTTCCATCGGAGTCGAAATGCTGGCTATCAGCGCTTTCCCTTTTTTCACAACTTTACGAGGCGCCTATGGTTTGAGAAAACTAAATGACCCACTACCCAATAATATCTTTTCGTTCAGGCACATAAGAGGAGAGTAAAGTGGATATTAATGTCATCATCATCTGGATCATGATGGTGTTCATGGTCCTTGGTGCGATTGACCGCATCATCGGCAATCGCTTCGGACTCGGCGAAGAGTTCGAAAATGGTTTCAATGCCCTGGGGCCTCTGGCCCTGGCGATGGTTGGCGTCATCTCGCTGGCTCCGGTGTTGGCGAACATCCTGCGCCCGGTGGTCGTGCCCGTGTACCAGTTCCTCGGCGCAGACCCGGCCATGTTCGCTACCACGCTGCTGGCGAATGATATGGGCGGGTATCCTCTCGCCAAACAACTCGCTCTGGACCCTGAGGCTGGCCTCTACGCCGGCATCATCCTGGGCGCGATGATGGGCCCAACCATCGTGTTCTCGATCCCGGTTGCCCTTGGCCTGATTAAGCCCGATGATCGCAAATACCTTGCGTTGGGCATGCTGGCCGGCTTCATCACCATTCCCATCGGCTGCATCGCTGGCGGTCTGGTGGCTGGCTGGAGCTTCAAACTGGTGGTAGGCAATCTTCTGCCTGTGGTGATCGTCGCATTGTTGATCGCATTCGGCCTGTGGCGCTTCCCCAATAAAATGACGACCGGCTTCCAGTACTTCGGCAAGGGCGTGGTGATCATGATTACCATCGGCCTGGCTGCTATCGTGTGGGAAACCCTGACCGGCATCGTTATCATCCCCGGCATGGCGCCGGTATGGGATGGTATCCAGATCATCGGCTCGATCGGCATTGTGTTGTTAGGCGCCTTCCCGATGGTCAAGATGATCACCAAAGTTTTCAGCAAACCGCTGAAGGCTGCCGGGCGCAAACTGGGCATGGGCGATGTGGCTGCTGCAGGCATGATCGCTACATTAGCTAACAATATCCCCATGTTTGCGATGATGAAAGATATGGACAACCGCGGTAAAGTGCTCAATTCGGCCTTTGCGGTCAGCGCTGCTTTCACCTTTGGCGATCACCTGGGCTTCACCGCGGGCGTAGAGCCTCAGTTGATCTTCGCCATGATCGTTGGCAAACTGGTTGCGGGCTTCACCGCGGTTGGGGTTGCCATGATCGTTGCCCCCAAGGCAGATGTCGTTGAGCAGAAAGCCTAAGCTCGTGCCATAATGCATGTAAGATTGATTTCACAATCTTGAGGAGAAACTTATGTCGACTGTCCAAATGATCGCTCTCGGGATGATCGAAACCAAGGGCCTGGTCGGCGCGATCGAAGCGGCCGACGCGATGGTAAAAGCTGCCAATGTCAAACTGATCGGTAAAGAATACATCGGCGGTGGTTTTGTGACCGTGATGGTGCGCGGCGATGTTGGCGCGGTCAAAGCTGCGACAGATGCCGGCGCTGCGGCTGCGCAGCGCGTAGGCGAGCTGGTCAGCGTGCATGTCATCCCGCGGCCGCATGGCGACGTTGAGGTGATTTTGCCGAAGGTTGAGGTTTAGGCGTATCACGGCGCATGCGTAACCAGCGCGAGATGGTCAGCGTCGGAATTGATGTGGGCACAACCACAACACAGGTTGTATTCTCTCGCCTCGAGGTTACAGATGTGGCTCAACCAGGACGAATCCCTCGCTTCAGTGTCACGGCGAAAAGCGTACTATATGAAAGCCCCATCTACTTTACGCCTTTGACAAACCCGGAAGAAGTGAACGTGCAAGTGCTAACCGAGATGGTACAAAAGGAATACCGCGCGGCTGGGATCCAACCCGGCCAGGTGGAAACCGGCGCAGTCATCATCACCGGTGAAATTGCCCGTGTGCAAAATGCCGATGAGATACTCAAGGCCGTCTCGCAGTTGGCTGGAGATTTTGTGGTCACGGTCGCCGGCCCGAACGTCGAGTCGCAAATTGCGGGTCGTGGCTCGGGCGCGGCGGCCTACTCCATTGAACACTTCACGCAAGTCACGAACATCGATATCGGCGGGGGTACTTCGAATGCCGCGATCTTTCGCGTCGGCGAGCACCTTTCTTCTTCTGCGCTTGCCGTGGGTGGGCGTCAGGTCATCGTAGAGCGCACTTCAGGCATTGTGCGGCATATCGCACCGCCTGGACGCATCATCATCAACGACCTCGGCCTGCCGATCTATCCAGGAAAGCGCGCGGATCTAGAGGTTTTGCAGCGGTTCACCGATTGCATGGCGGACCTGATTGCCGACCTGGCCATTGGAGTGGAGACCGAACTGGGCCACAAACTTCAACTTTCAGCGCCCCTCAAAGGCGCGGAAGGTTCGAAAGTGCTGTTCATCTCCGGCGGCGTAGGAGAATACTTCTACAATCCGGTGATCATCAATTCCTTATCAGATGTATTGATCCACGATGATGTTGGGCCTCTTTTCGCGCAATCGCTGCGATTAAACCCGAGGCTTCGCAAGATGCGCGTTGAGCGCCCAAGTCAGACGACGCGTGCCACTGTAATGGGTGCATCTAGCCAGACGGTCACCTTGAGCGGGAGCACGATCTGGGCAGAATCGACCCTGTTGCCCTTGCGCAACTTGCCGGTGATTCGTCCTCATATCACTGAGGCGGATTACCTTTCAGCAGGTGCGCTTGGCGACGCCATTCAGGCGGCCATACAGCGCTGGGACTTAATGCGTGACAGCGCAGTGTTTGCCATCGCCCTAGATTTACCGCACAACCTCAACTACCAGTCAATGCTCATCATCGCAGAAGGGATTGTGGCTTTTGCGAAAAATCACCTACCTGCCAAATCCCCCCTTGTGTTGGTGATCGAAATGGATT
>CAZCBJ010000309.1:0-3189 GCA_964496705.1 uncultured Anaerolineaceae bacterium
GAGCGGCTCAGATTTGCCGCACGACCTTGCCGATGTAACGGAAGCCAACCTGTTCCAGCCGCTCGCGCGCCAGCGCCTCGGTATAGAGCTGAATGGGCAGGATGTCCACCGCCGGGCTGAGAAATTCGTCCAACGGCGTCGCGGGCGGCGGGCAATCTTCCAGCCCGCGCAGACAGCCGTTCTCCACCAGCAGCACCCGCGCACCGTACCCTTCCAGTTCAGCGCCCAGCGCGCGGGCTGATTCCTGGGTGGGGGCGGGCGGGGCAAAAATCACCGCGCCAAAACCCGGGCGCACCGTCTCGATGAAACCGTGGCGGAAAGCGCCGATACCGAAAGCCAGCGCCGGCAGCTTGGACCACTCGCTCATGATCATCGCCGCCTGGCGGGCCACGGCGGCATGCGGCCCATGCCCCAGGAAGAGCAGCGGCTGTTCGGGATCAAACGCCTCCACCAGCCGCCGCGCGACGGCAGGCGCATCCTGCAGACGGGCGGCGATGATACCCGCCGCCTGCTCCAGCGGCGCGAAGAATTCGGTCTGGCTGGCCGGCCGGCTGCGGCTGATCGAGCGGGCGAACATCCACAGGATGGCCAGCGAGTTGATGTGCGTCTTGGTCGCCACCAGCCTTTCCACCCCGGCGGTCATCGGCAGCAGATAGTCGGCGCGGCGCGCCAGCGGGCTGGCGGGGTCGTTGGTCACCCCCACCAGGCTGACGCGCTCGCCCAACCTCTCCAATAGCGGCGGGATCTCACCGCTGGAACCCGATTGCGAGATGTACACCAGCAGGGTTTCATCCGCCAGCATGGCCGGGGCGTAGTTGAGCAGATCCACCGCCTCATAGGCGCAGGCGCGCACGCCCAGCCGGTTGAGGTGCAGGGCGGTGATCCACGCCGCGTGGTAGGAGGATCCCATCCCGGTCAGCACCATGCGCTGCTGCGGCTGAATGGGGATTTCCAACAGCCCGGGGTGGGCGCGGTAATATTCCAGCATGGCCGGAAAAGATTGCGACTGCTCAAGGATTTCCTGTAAAAGAGAGCTCACTGCAGCCGTCCTTCGTCCCTCACCGCAGCCTGCGCTGCGGCGTAGATGCGCTCAATTTCCGCCCGGCGGGGTGGATCCAACTCAAAATTGTGGCGGGCGATGCGTTGGCGCACCTCGGCGCGGATTTTTTCCGAGAAGCGCGGCTGGCCCTTGCTCTGCCAGCCACCAATCGCCCCGCGCTCGAAGCGTTTTGGATGCCAGGTATGGGTCTTGTAATGGTCGAGGGTGCTGTCCAGGGCGATGAACCCGCGGCGGATGCCCGCCTGCACCTCGCCCAGCCAATCCTCCACCGCCTCCTCGCCCAGCCAGACGCCCTGCAGCGCGCGCTCAGCCCAGTTGCGCAGTTCCACATCCACCAACAATTGCTCGGGGCTGAAAATTTCGTCCAGGCTGAGCGTCCCGGCGCATGAGAACCAGCGCGCTCCCAGAAAGGCGCCCAACGAGAGGATGGCAGCCTTCTCGCCCGCCGACTGGCAGTCGGGCAGCTTGGCCATCACGTGGTAATTGCCCGGCGCGTCGCCCGGGTCGTGACCGTAGAAGCGGCTCAGGTCGTCGCACAGCATCTGGAAGAGCATACTCTCCGGCGAGCCAAAGACCATTGAACCTTCGCGCAGGTCGGAGGGGAAGATATTGACGTGAAAGCTGACCGATTTTCCGGTGAGGATGCGCACACAAATCGCCCCGCCGATGTTTTCGGCCGCCGAGAGCGCCAGCGCTCCGAAGGGATGGATGGGCGCGGTGGTGCCGGTGGCGGGCATGCTGCTAACCGAGATGTGATCAAGCCTATCCACGCACGACAGCGCCATCTCCAGTGACTCGCCGCCCAGGCGCAGCGGGGTGGCCATGTAGACCGGCAGATCGCGCCACGGCTGCCCCATCACCTCAGCCATTTCAAACAGATAGCGCACGGTTTTCGCCGAGGTGGGATCCACCGGCATGGCGCCCTGGCGCGCATGCAAAGCGGCGATGTAGTATTGCGCCACCGGCTGCAGGTCGGGATGCACCTCGGTGGGGATGCCCGGCGGCGTGCCCACCACGCGCTCTTCGGCCAGCGTGTCGATCAGCTTGGTCATCTCGATCAGGCGCTGGCTGGTGTACGGCACCACCATGTCGCTGTCAATATCGTGGACAAACAGCGAATAGGAGCTGACCGCCAGCGTGATCCTGCCGTCATCCGGGGTTTGCTCCTCGCGGTGATGGGAAAGCAGCCCCGCGCGCATCTCGTCCACGAATTGGTTGACCATGGCTGGCTCAAAGAGGATGCGATCGCCGCGCAGTTTCAAGCCCGCGGCGGTCAAATGCTGCTGCAATTCCGGCTGGCGCACCTCCAGCCCGGTGTGAGCCAATATTTGCACCGCCAGGTCGTGGATACGCTGGGATTGGTCGGCGGCGATCAGCCGCTCGCGCTTGACGCGCAGGGGGGCGGGATAGGGGTTGATTGTCACGCTGAACTCCTAATTTGAATAGATTCCATAATCGCGCGCTGCGGCATACATGGCCTGCATATTCTCGAGAGGCACACACGGCGCCAGGTCATTGGCTTCCTTGAGGATGAAGCGCCCGCCGCGGGTGATCCCGCTGGACAAGATGGCGAGGGTCTGTGCGGCAATTTCCTGCGGGGTGCCCGACAGCAGATTCGACACCGGCACGCCGCCCTGGATTTCAACCTCTTCGCCGACTTCATCACGCAGCGTGTCAAAATTGATCGGGAAACCGGTATCAAAGCTGTGAACGTTCAGCTCGCGGATAAACGTGGGAAAATGGCGCTGCACGTTGCCGCACAGGTGAACATCGTGCGGCCCAGGACCGTACAGTGCACCCATCATCTTCTGGTGATAGGATAGAACCTTTTCGCGGTACGTTTTCAGCGACACAAATTGCACCGCGTCGTCGGCAAATCCGCCGCGCTCCGGGCGCATTTCCAGCCCAAGCCGCGCGCGCCAGGCCTGGATGCGGGTGATGATCGCCTCGGTGATAAAGGTCATCAGACGGTGGTAGTAATCCTCGTCCGCAAGCATATCCTCGAAGATTTGCGGGCCGCGCACCCCGTTGGCCACCGTCAGCGGGCCGTCGGTGCCCAGCGGCACAGGATGACCCACGCGCACCGGGCGGCCGTGAAATTCCTGCGTTTTGGACTGCTCTTGCGCATA
>CAZCBJ010000310.1:0-823 GCA_964496705.1 uncultured Anaerolineaceae bacterium
ACATGCCGCCGCTGGCGTTCGAGGCGGCCCATCGCGCCGGCGTGCCGGCGATCGCGCTCGGCAACTTCACCTGGGACTGGATCTACGGCGCCTACCCGGCGATGGCCGAACGCGCGCCATCGGTCGTGCGCGTCATCCGGGACGCGTACCGCCGCGCTGCGCTCACCCTGCGGCTGCCGATGTGGGGCGGCTTCGACGACTGGCACGGTCCGATTGTGGACTTGCCGTTCGTGGCGCGACACTCCCGCCGGAACCGCGAGGACGTCCGCGCGTCGCTCGGCATTGCGCCCGGCCGGCGCCTCGTGCTGGCGTCGTTTGGCGGCCTGGGCATCAGCGGCCTCGACCTCTCGCCGCTCGGCAGGCTGGATGGCTACACCGTGCTGACGACGGGCCGGGCCGCCGACTTCCCCGGAGGGGTTCCCGACGGCGTCGTGGTGATCGGCGATCAGGACGTGTACCTGCGAGGACTCCGCTACGAAGACCTGGTCCACGCGTCGGATATCGTCGTCAGTAAACCCGGGTACGGCATCATCGCCGAATGCGTGGCCAATGGCGCCTCGCTGCTCTACACCTCGCGCGGCCACTTCGTGGAGTACGACGTCCTGGTGGCTGCCATGCCCCGCTTCCTGCGATGTCGCTACATCGGCCACGACGATCTGTTCGCGGGCCTCTGGACGCCGCACCTCAACGCCCTGCTCGCGTCGCCTGACGCGCCTGACACGCCGCGCACCGACGGCGCACCGCTGGCCGCCCGCCGCGTGCTCGAGGTCTCGCGGCGGGGATAGCGTCCCGGGGTCGGGACAGTCCTCGGCGGAGACCCCAG
>CAZCBJ010000310.1:833-3166 GCA_964496705.1 uncultured Anaerolineaceae bacterium
AATCTCAGTCGAAGAACGAGCCCTCCTCGTCGTCCCGACCCCGGGCCGCGGGCGGCCTGCCGTTTGAAACGCGGAGGCCGATGGCCGTAGAGTGAGCGGTCATGGACGGCTGGGCGCTCGACCTCGGAACGACCAACTCCGCCATCGCCAGGTGGGACGACAAGGCCGGTCAGGCCGCTCTCGTGGATCTGCCGGCGATCTGCCGGCAGCCTGAAGGCGCCGAGCCCCTCGAGGCCCCACGCATGATCCCGTCGGCGGTGCACTTCGTCGAGAGCCGCGGGCTGCTCGATCGGCTGGGGGCCTGGCGCCCCATTGCCCGCCACGCGTTCCTGGGCCGGACGGCCTACATCGGCCGGCAGGCCCTCGATCGTAACCGCAGCACGCACCAGCCGGCGTTCGTGCCAGCGTTCAAGGCGCCGTTGGGCTCCGAGTCCTCGCGGCCGCTGGCCAGGCTCGGGCGTCACCCGATCACCGCGCGAATGGCCGCTCACGCATTCCTGCGCGAGTTGCTGGCCGAGACGAAACGCTGCACGGGCCGCCGGATTCGCGACCTCGTCGTGGCCAGTCCCGTCTCCGCTTTCGAAACGTATCGCGCCGAGGTGCAGAGCGTCCTCGAGAACCTGGGCGTCCGGCGCGTCCGCTTCGTCGACGAGCCGCTGGCCGTCGCGCTCGGGTACGGCCTCGGCCTCACGGCCGACGGCCTGGTGCTCGTGGTCGACATCGGCGGCGGAACGATGCACGTGGAAGTGGTGCGGCTCACGCCGCGGAACGCGGAGGGGGGACACGTGCAGGTGCTGGCCAAGCGCGGCCGCCCGCTTGGCGGCCATGCGGTGGACAGCTGGGTTCTGTGCGACGTCTCAGCGCGCATGGGCTACCCGTACGACGAGTGGGCCGATGACGAGGACAGCCGGTTCTGGCGCCGGATGATGCTTGCCGAAGCCTGCCGCGTCAAAGAAGAGGTGTTCTTCAAGGACGAGGCCACGTTCCTGATGGTCCCGCCAGGGTCGATGGGCGTCGCCTCCGCCCGGCGGCCTGGCGCGTCGCTGGTGCACCTCACGCGGGCGCGACTGGGTGAGATCCTGGAAGCGCAGGGTTTCTATCGCAGTCTCGAGGAGTGCTTCGACGAGATCTTCGCCGCCGGTCAGGTATCGGCCGACGACCTGGACCACGTCCTTGTCGTCGGCGGCTCCACGCTGCTGCCCGGCGTCTTCCCGCTGCTCGAACGCCGGTTCGAACGGCGCCGCCTCCGGGCCTGGCAGCCATTCGAGGCGGTCGCGTACGGCGCGGCGTGCTTCGCCGCCGACCGCATCGCCACGGCGGACTTCATCGTCCACGATTACGCGTTCGTGACGCACGCGCCGGGCACCGGCCAACCCCAGCACACGCTCGTCGTGCCCCGGGGCACGCGGTTCCCGACGCCGCCGACGTTCTGGAGGCGCCAGGTTGTGCCGACCTGCGCGATGGGTGACCCAGAAACGGTGTTCAAGCTGGTGATCTGCGAGGTCGCACGCGCCGACGGCGGCGATCGGCGTTACGTGTGGGACGCCGCGGGCGACCTGCACCGCGTCGGCGGCGAGAGCGGACAGGCGGACGTCGTCGTGCCGCTCAATGCGTCCAGCCCGACGCTCGGGTACCTCGATCCGCCTCACCAGCCTTCGGATCGCCGGCCGCGCCTCGACATCGCGTTCGGCGTGAACGCCGAGCGCTGGCTGGTGGCGACGGTCGTGGATCTGGTGACGAGACGTGAACTGATGCGTGAAGAGCCGGTTGTCCGGCTGCTCTGAGGTGCGTGATGGAGGGCGTGTTCGGCCTGATGGCGGCGACCCTGGCCGCGTCGATCGGGTACCTGTTCTACTGGGCCACGTCCCAGTCGCGGGCCCGCTGGTGGCGGGAGGCGGCAACGGCAGCCGGCCTCGCCGACGTCGAGGTGTCCACGTTCCTGGGTGTGGAGTCGGCGCTGACCGGATCCGCCGGCACGTTGTTGGTCAAGGTGGAGAGTTACCGACGCGGCCGCCACGAGCACGGCACGCGGATCATCGTCGGCGGGCTGCGGCACGGCGCGTACGCCCTGTCGGCACGCACCGAAGGCGTGACGTCCGCGATCGAGAAATCCTTCGGCGAGCGCGAGATCGAACTCGGCGATCCGGCGTTTGACAACGCGGTGTTCCTGCAGGGCGCGCCGGCGCTGGTCCGGGCCATCTTCGACGCCGAGACGCGGGACATCCTGCAGCCGCTCCTCCGCGGATCGCTGCATGTCGAAGGGCCTGACGGCTCCCGCACCTTCGGCAACCTCCGCGTCTCGGTGTCGAACGACGAGTTGCGCATCGATGTCC
>CAZCBJ010000311.1:0-3133 GCA_964496705.1 uncultured Anaerolineaceae bacterium
GGGATTGCGGGCTTCTTCCCTTTCTACCGACACAAAAGCTGATGCGGGGCAGAACGCTTCATATAACCACTTAAACCCCAATGTTTTATACATGATGTTAGGGGGCGTAATTTTTTGTCTACAAAAAGGTTAAGCCAACTTTCCTATTCAATCCCTTTTCGAAGATTCGGATTAAAGTCGATAATTGAATATTCCCTTTCGCATTTTCAATTTTCGAAATGTAACTCTTCTTTGTACCAGCCTTTACTGCAAGTTCTTCTTGAGTCAGATTCGCATTTTTCCTTGCTTCTCTAAGCATTTCACTCACGATAAACATTTGAGCCCTTTCTTCGTATTCATTTCGCGAATCGGTTCCTATTGCCCCATGTTCTCTCTCGATTAATTCATCGAATGTTGATATTCCTTTATAATCTGTCATAACTTTGATTTTTTTGATTCAAAATACTCCGCTTTCAGTCGCATTGCCTTTTCAATTTCCTTCTTTGGTGTTTTCTGAGTTTTCTTTTGAAAGGCATTGAATAGAACTATTAATTTGCCTTGGTCAAAACAACAAAAAATTCTGTAGATATTTGATTGATATTCAATTCTTACTTCAAATAGACCATCATATCCAGTCATAGGTCCAAAGAATTTTTCAGGAATATTGTCAACCTGCTTAATCAACTCAAGTGTAAACTTGAATTTTTCTTTGACCTTAGGAGTCAATTCTTTATAAAAGTCCAAGAAATGATTCTGGTAAAATATTATCTGTCTGGCCATGCATGAATAAAGTTATCTCCAAAGATAACAAGTATTCGATAGAAATCAAAGTTGTTTTTTTTTATTATGCCCCCTAACGGATACATGTATAAAACGTTGGGGATTGCGGGCTTCATCCCTGTCTGCCGTTGCAAAAGCTGATGCGGGGCAGAGACTTTCAAACAACCACCTAAACCCCAATGTTTTATACATGATGTTGTGCTCAGTTTTTTATTTCAATTCTAATGTTCTGTCCGTCGTTCAAATCTTTAATCTTAAAAGCTAAATCTCCAGAAAATGAAATTAATTCAAAAAAATCAATTTTGCCTAAATTTTCAATTACATATTCTCCACCAATAACACCAGGGATTTTCAAGCAAAACTTTTCGTTTTCTTCAAGTTGACCCAAAACAGCGATTGCTTCGCGTGTCAAGTTTTCCATGTTCCAGTCTTCCAAGAAATCCTGTTCTTTCGTTAGATTTTCATAAGCGTTGTCACTGTCCGCAATTTTCATACAAGTCAATTCTTCAGGACAAATCCGCCAATATGTATTCTTCGATGATTTGAATATTATATTCCCAAAATCGTTTGTATCAATTATTTTGTCAGCCGATACACCGAACCACTTCCATGCTGTATTTAGTTTTTTTATTAATGATTCTTCTGTCATGAAATTTAATCTATTAATCTCGTTGAGTGTTGAAATCCTTTCGATAGTCAGAATTCAATAATTGAAAAAGTATTTGTCATATTTCTTTCTGTTAAAGTCTTATAATCATACGATTCGGTCTTTTTATAAAATTGAGCACAACGGTCGACGGTATGAAATCGTTGGGGATTGCGGGCTACTTTCCTGTCCAGTTAAACCGAACTTGATGCGGGGCTGAATGCTCGAATAACCACTTAAACCCCAATGTTTTATACCGCTTGTTGTGCGTTCGTGCATTTTTTCTATCTATTTTTTCTTAATCACCAAAGTTGTTCCGATTACTTTATTTTCAAGAACATCATTTTCAATTTCTTGTTTTCTTATATAATCGAGAAATAGTTTTTGTTTATTCGGATACTTTTTAATCAACTCTTGGCATCTCTTTTTTAAATTATCGAAAATAAAATCGGCAGAATCTACAATGTCTTCCCTATCCATAATGTCATTTTCAACAAGTTCCATTCCAGTTTTTTCTATCTGCTTCAATATTTCGGATTTCTTAAACATTAAGGGATGACTGAAATCACTATTGTCATTTATGTAAGCATCATCAATAATAAAAATTCCATTTTCATTTATACGCTTTTTTAAGGTTGACAGAGTTGAAAAATAATTACCAAATACAGGTCCGATTGCACCAAGTATCACTACATCGTAACCCGACAAATCTTTAACTTTTTCTCTAATATCTCCTATTTCAAATATACACAAATGACTTACTTTATATTCTATAGCCTTTTGTTGGGCAAATTTAACAAACTCAGGAATTGCGTCAATTCCATAGCAAGTACATCCAAGTGTTTGCGACACTTTAACAGAAACAGCTCCTTTACCACAACCCAAATCAAGAACTTTTAATTCAGTAAAATTGTTGCAATATTTTCTTATCAGTTTAATTATTGCATCTGGGTCTGTTCCGATTTCCCATATGTCTTGCAATATATAAGGTAAAAATGGAAAAAGTTCTTTATCGGAACCGTCCATTGCAATTACAACGCTTTCTTCTAATGATTTCATTTTGCTATCTTTCTGCAATTACTAACATTTCAAAGTCATTCGTTGTTAATTTATCTTCTCGGGAAAAAGCCCCAAGTTTTGCTCCAAAAATCTCAATTTTTCTGAATCCAAGCGTTTTCAACAACCATGTAATCTCCGATGGAATGTAATATCTTTCGTTACATTCAAGTTCTTTTTCTACTCCGTTATCATCTGCAACTTTTGTAATATTGAAATCTCTGAATGTCATAATATCAAAAGTGTTTTTATGATAAGTGGCATTCCCATCATCGGTATTTGATGCACAAAATTCTTCGATTGAATTAAATATTGGAAACAAACCATTGAGGGTAGTAAATACAAATTTTGCATTTTCCTTCAATGAATTTGAAACATTTTTAAGTATTTCATAATTCATTTCGTCTGTTTCCATTAAAGGAAAACCTCCTTCACACATCATTATTGCAACATCAAATTGTTTATCAAACGGAAGATTTCGTGCATCGTGTTTTAAAAAATCAATCTGCACATCGTTTTTTTTCGCCTTTTCTCTAGCTTTTTCCAGTAGGGATTCGGACAAATCAATTCCAGTCATTGAATAACCTCTCTTTGACAATTCAATTGAATGACGACCAGTTCCACACCCTATGTCAATTATTTTGAGTGTTTTATTGTAATCGATTTCTTTCT
>CAZCBJ010000312.1:0-3070 GCA_964496705.1 uncultured Anaerolineaceae bacterium
CAAAACCGGGCGAACTCTTAAAAAATGCAGCCACCAGCTTAGTTTCAAGCGCAACCAACGCCCTTCAACCGGCTTTAAACCCTGCTTTGGCCGCTTCGGGCGGTGCCCCATCGGGCAATACTGATATTATTAAAAATTTATTAATTACTGAAAATAAAGCGGTTAAAGATTTGGTTAATAACAAAATTGTAGCGGCCAATAAAGCTACTGTTATGAGCCTTAAAGCGGTTGATACCGGCCTGAAAGACCAAATTACAAAGTTTACCGGTTCGTTTGGTGCTGAAATTAAAAAGATGGTTGAAGATGGGGCCGGCTTAAAAGAAGTTACCAACCAGCTTAAAAGCGTAGCCATAAAAGCCCTTGAAACCACCAACGAGGTTAAAAAGGAGCAGTTAAACATTGAAGAACAAAACAAACAGCTAACAGAGGCTTTAAAAAATGAGCAAATGAAAGCTGAACAATTCAGAACAGAACAGCGAAGCCAGGGGCGCATAATGCTTGTATCATTGGTTGCCCTGGGTATCGTGTTAGTATATGTTGCAGTAAAAAAGAGTTAATTAATTAGAAATTTTGGAGATGACAAAATGAGTACTTTAAAAGGTAACTACGGGAGTGCGGCCATGTATGCCGGTGCTGCTGTTGGTGGTGCTGTTCTTGGTTCAATAGCACAAAAGAAAATTAAGTTTTTGGACACAATTATAGGTCGCATCCTTTTGGTTGTGCTGGCAATTGTGGTTTTCACCAAAGCAAAAAGCGAAGCCCTGAAAGGCGTTGCAACTGGTTTGGCTGTTACCGGTGCAACCGGGTTTATTAAAGACATTGCCGGAAGTGTAAACGGTTTCGAGGGTTTTGATGGCATTGATGGCCTTTCCGGTTTGGATGGTGAAGGTGTGGGCCAGATAGTCCAGGACGAAAACGGGATGATTTACATGGTTAACGGTGTGGGCGAATTGGAACCCTACTATGTTCCAATGATTGAAGGTGTTGGCAATACCGATGATTTTGACGCTATTTCCGGTGTTGGTTCTACCTTCGATGCTGCAATGGCAGCCGCTTAATCAAATTAAAAAAGTTAAAAATTTAGATTTTAGGAGTTTATAAAAATGGCTAAGAAAAGTACTGCGGATTTTATCCGCATTTTAAAGGATAGGTATTTTCCACAAAAATACAACCCTACAACCCAATTTATCAGCGAATTGAACCTTTTGCACTCTGTAAAACTGGTTTCAATTGGTGGCGAACAGGCGTTAAACGATGCTAACAGCAAAGTAGAGGTAGGTGTTTCCGATTTCAACGGAACATTGGCCCCAACCGATGCCGATGGTTTAATACGTGCCGTTGCCGTTCGCTTTGGTAAGTCAACCGCAACCAATGCACCTGCATCCCCTGCCTTGATTAATTATTCAGAGCTTAAAAGTGATTTCCCTTCCTGGTTGCTTAATTCTGAACTTATTCTCAAAAACCGTGGTTTTGAGCAATTCCGCATCCGTGTGGCTGAACTTGTTTTAGCCAAAGAATCAGAAGTCGTGGCTTCTGAATGGGCGAAGGAACTTGAAAAAACCATTAAGGTTGAAGGCGGCCAGGATTTACAAATTTTCCTCTCTACCCCCAAAGGTGCAATTATGGACACAACCACCGATAAGCACCAGTACATCCAGGTAGTTTTATACGGTATGAAGTTTGGCGACCGCAAAGCGGCCTAAACTAAGGTTAAAACGTTAACGCCGTATTTTTTTTGAAAGGCCGGAAGAATTTTAACGGATTTTTCCGGCCTTTTTTAATCCATTAATAAGGAGATTTACCAATGAATACAATTCCATTCCAATATGATGAAGTAAGGGCCGAAAGGGCTATTATGGCCGCTTCGCAACCCGATACACAAATAACAATTGCCGGAAACAATGCCTACGAAACCATTAACGGCTACGCCCTACTGGTTACAAAGGCTGACGGCATACCTTATACCGGCAATATACAGGTAGGTGTAACCACTTCTGACGGTCATACACTGTTGCCTACACAGCCCTACCACATGATACGTCCAAGTTTCAACGAAAAACACGATGATAGAATTATTAAAATAAAGCCACAGAAAGGCTTTGGCCGTGATTTCCGTTTTCGTGTGGAGGCATCCAATAACCCGGAGGTGTTACACGTGTTCGCTATTGCCTATTTCAACAGAAAAAAGTAAGGAGATAAAAGCAGATGCACAAAGTACATCCCGGAATGAGAACTATTGTACAAAATGAGGATTTTCCTTTGGCCGACATTACCGTAGTAACGCTACGGAATAAAGGAACTTTTATAATTCGTTACGGTTTTGGCGATGGTTACGAAGAATTAAAGGAAGGTGAAGCGGTAAGTTTTGAGGCAGGGGCCAATACTGTTTTTACTTCTACGGCTGTACTCAAGGTTGAATTTGTTAAACCTGAAATTGTTGCAGGTAGCGACTTTGCCTATTTAACAATCATGTACAACCGGCTAACCGAAAGCTCGAAAGCCTTTGCAAACTTAATCAGTAAATAACATGGCCTTTGGATTAATCAACCGCTCCGCAACCTCACAACTAAGAACCTTTCTCAATTTCGGGGAAGGTTTCAGGGTTGTTTATGGCGATACCATTGAACTAACAAACCCTGAATTTTTACAAGGGTGGTGCAGAGTGCCGGACGAAAAGCACGGCATTGATTTTTTCATTAATGGCATTGAGGCAAACAAGGCTTTTACCATTACCCAGGAAGGCAAACAGGTTGCGTTTACCTATAACGGGGATATTCGGCTATTTAAACAACCTTTTATTATGCAAATGGAGATTGTAAAACGATGAGTTTTTTTGAAAAATTATTCGCCAGAAAAAAGAATGGCATAAAAATAAATTCGGTTATCGAAACAACCGGAAAACCACAGGCACAGCCCGAAAATAAACAAACCGCCACATTAATAAAAAGAAGAAAAAAAGTTGGTTTTTGGCGCAAAAAACGGGTAAAGGGCATTATACCAACGGCACGGCCAACGGTAAAACCAACCATTAAACAGGTTGCAAAACCAACGGCACGGCCAACGGTAAAAC
>CAZCBJ010000313.1:0-3062 GCA_964496705.1 uncultured Anaerolineaceae bacterium
ACTGGTTTACCGCCCGCCGGCCGCATTGCGACGTCGTACAATATATTTGTCGGTCTTCTTATTAAGGCGGGTCTTGTATCCACGGGTGGGTTTGCCCCACGGCGATTTGGGACCCGGCATACCTGCCGGCTGACGTCCTTCACCGCCACCATGCGGATGATCGCGCGGGGTCATGGCTGTGCCGCGCACATTCGGACGAACGCCCATATGACGGCGGCGCCCTGCCTTACCCAGTTTGATATTGCCGTGGTCCAAATTTCCAACTTGTCCAACAGTGGCAAAACAGTTCTGCCGGACCAGCCGCACCTCGCCAGAGGGCATGCGAATCTGGGCATAATCACCCTCTTTCGCCAACAACTGGGCTGAAGAACCTGCCGAGCGGACCAGCTGTCCGCCGCGCCCTTCGTGAAGTTCAATATTGTGAACCATCGTGCCAATGGGTATATTGGCAATCGGCAGGCAATTTCCTGGGCGGATATCCACATTTGATCCAGAAATTACGGTGTCATTAACTTTCAAACCCACTGGAGCCAGAATGTACTGTTTTTCACCATCGGCATAAACAATCAACGCCAGGCGGGCTGAGCGGTTGGGATCATATTCAATCGCAGTCACACGGCCGGGAATATTCATTTTTTTGCGTTTGAAATCCACCTTGCGGATGAACTGGCGGTTGCCACCACCCTGATGGCGCACGGTAATGCGACCGGTATTGTTTCGACCGGAATTTTTCTTGAGAATGGTGATCAATGAGCGCTCAGGGCGCTTATCTGAAATACCTTCTTCTTTAAACTGGTACCCGGTTTTGTTTCGCTGCCCGGGGGTGATCGGTTTATAAACTTTGACAGCCATTACTCCACTCCTTCGAAGAATGGGATACGGTCATCGGGGGCCAGGGTGACGATCGCTTTCTTTATACCCGGCTTGTGGACGGCGATCCGGCGATTGCGAATGCGGTGAGTCTTGGCCGCTGTGTTGATCACGTTGACACGTAACACTTTTACTTCAAACAATATTTCCACTGCATCCTTGATCATCGTCTTGGTTGCCCCAGGCGCCACTTCGAAAACATACTGGTGAAGGCGGCCGGTTTGATAATTGGATTTCTCAGTGATCAGTGGGCGGCGGAGAACATCATAGATCGTAGTCATTTCTTCGCTCCTACCTAACCCAGATGGGCCTTGATTGCTTCCAGTGACGCCAGAGGGATGACCAACTTGTCAAAACCCAGCAAATCACGGATATTAAGGTAACCCGCAACCAGAATTTTTGCATCCGGCAGATTTCGTGTGGACCGGATGACAGCCTCATAAGCAGCCTTGTCGGGGATGAGCAGCAAAGCGCTGGCACTGCCAACCAGGGTGTTCAACGCGGTTGCCATGATTCGGGTTTTGGGTTCTGTAACAGTTAATTCATCCACCACCACAATATTGGCCTCCACCGCTTTCACGGTCAAAGCCCCACGCAAAGCCGCCAGGCGCATTTTGCGTGGCATAGCCTTGGTATATTTGTGAGGATGGGGGGTGTGCACCTTCCCGCCGCCTTTCCACTGGGCAGAGCGGATGGAACCTTGCCTTGCTCGGCCGGTGCCTTTCTGGCGCCAGGGTTTTCGCCCGCCACCAGAAACCTGGCTGCGGGTCTTTGTTTGGTGCGTACCCAGGCGCGCATTCGCCATCTGGCGGGTGAGGGCCTGGTGCATCAAGTCTTCATAAATGGGGGCTTCGAAGATGGACGGGGGTAATTCCACCGTATTCACTTTCTGCCCTTGCATGTTATAAACATCCACTAGCATAATTGCTTCGCTCCCTTCGTGCAGGAAAACAAATCGCCGGTCGCCCGGTTATTGTTTCCGTGCCTCCTTAATCAACACCAAACCTCCGCGCGGACCAGGCACAGCTCCCCGCACACCAATCAAGTTACGCTCAGCATCCACCAGGACAACTTTGAGATTCTGGCTGGTAACGCGGTCATCGCCCATATGACCAGCGCCACGAGAACCCTTATAGACGCGGCCTGGGGTCGTAGTCGAGCTGCGGGAACCAGGACCGCGTTCCCGGTCTGAAGCGCCATGCGTCCGCGGACCACCCTTGAAGTGATACCGCTTGACCGGCCCTTGAAAACCCTTGCCCTTGCTTGTACCGATCACATCGACCCGATCGTTAATAGCAAAGCGGTCCACGGTCACCTTTTGACCTTCTTCCACTTCCGGATCTTTAACCCGAAATTCGCGCAGAAAACGCATCGGCGGAAGACTATTGCGTTTCAGATGCCCCAACTCACCGCCCGTTAAGCGTTTTGGTTTTACTTCTTCGAAACCCAACTGCACTGACGAATAACCTTCGTTTTCGACGGTGCGTACCTGGGTAACGAAACATGGCCCAGCTTCGATGATGGTTACCGGAATGGCAGCGCCACTGTCATCGAAAATCTGGGTCATGCCGATTTTCTTCCCAATCAGCCCTTTCAACATCTCAGTTGTCTCCTTCTTGTTAATATGATCCGGGACTGTCAGCCTGGGCTTGGCTGCATCATCCCGAGCACAGCACAGTAAACGCCCTGCTGCGACATACCGATTCTGGTGCTTGCGCGTACAGGCTCGTTCTTGAGCTGCTCGTTTGCAGGGTTTTAACCCGCAAACCGCTGGATTATACCACTACTCTGGCGTTTTTGCCAGGGGCTAGTGTTTTTGCTATATTTTGATCTCGATATCCACACCGGCCGGCAGGTTGAGCCGCATCAGCATGTCAATTGTCTTCGAATCTGGATCGAGGACATCGATCATACGATTGTGTGTGCGGATTTCAAAATGCTCATGAGAATCCTTGTCAATAAAGCTGGAGCGACGCACGGTGAACCGTTCGATTTTTGTCGGCAACGGCACCGGACCTACGACATGTGCGCCGCTGCGCTCAGCGGTTTCGACAATCCGCTTGGCGGACTGGTCTAAAACACGGTGGTCATACGCTTTCAATCGGATACGAATTTTTTGTTTTGCCATTTTCCAACCTATTCCAAAATTTTGGTCAAAGTACCAGCGCCGACGGTCAAGCCGCCTTCGCGGA
>CAZCBJ010000314.1:0-3034 GCA_964496705.1 uncultured Anaerolineaceae bacterium
CTCATCGTTTGCCGAGAGGAAGTATGCATAGTCGCCCAGATATTCCAGGCAGGCGTTCATCCCTGCACGGGCTTCGGCCGGGTCGGGCCCTGCCAGAATGCCGATGATCTCGCCAGACAACGGCCCCGAAGCGTGGCCCGAGCCAGCGTAAAAGCTGTGGGCGTAGACCACTTCCACTTCGGCTTTCTTGGTCGCTTCGTCCAGCGAAACGTACAGGCAGTCATCGATATCGCAGGTGATGAGCGCCAGGCTCTTTTGTTCCGGGCTCAATCCTAATTCGGCGGCAAAACTGGGATGCACGTTTGGAATGATGCGAGCCGATAGGACGTTGGGTTTAATTGGGTCAAGTATTGCCATATTGATTTCTCCTCATTGATTTCTCCTCGTATCGTATCTTTTCGATCGACAGATTAGCTCTCGCCGCTTGACTTTTCTTTCAGTTCGACGCCGCTAGCTTGATATTTCATCGTGCGCTTGATCGTCTCTACGACAAAAGCGCCGCCTTCCAGCGGATTGGTGCCGCCGTTTTTGGTAATCATGCAAACGACATCCCGTTCAGCATCGGTTTTGCCAGCGGTAGGTCGCCAACCCATGTAGGCGCTCATCGCATCGGCAATCCCCAGTCCTGGCCGCTCGCCGATCAAGATCACCACGACATCCGCGCCAACTACATCGTTGATATCGTTGATCACACCGACGCGCGCGTACTTGACGAAGAATGGCGTGCCGATGGTCAGGCCAGCCGATTTTAAACCCTGTTCAAGCACAGGATAAATGATCGGCAGGTTGTTGTTGATGGCTGCCGCGCTCAGACCGTCACCGACCACAATTTGCACCTGCGGTTTTTTGGCACAGCGTTCGGCGATCGTCGCCTTAGCTTCTTCACACAAGCGCCGCCCAAGATCGGGGCGCAGCAGATACTGGGCTTTGTCGGCGATTTGGGTTTGCACGCTGAACATGCCGAATTTCGCAAGCACTTCTTCACTCACCTCGCCATAAATCGCATCCTGGGTCACGCCATGATCGGCCTGGAACAGCAGCAAGGTGTTCGTCTTGGGACGAGGACCTGCCCTGCCGATGGCGATCCGGGCGTTGGTGGTGGAGCGCAGGTTGCGCAAACCATCAGCATCGAAGGCGTTTTGAACCCCAATCCGGGTGCGAAACTCAGGCGATGTCGGGTCAGGCAGATCAATCGTAGGGCTTTTACCACCTTTGTCCGAGTTTGCCACCACTGCAGCAGCAGGAGCGCCATTTCCCGTAGCCAATTCGGCTAACACTGCCTTTACGATGGCTTCTATGTCAATATTCCCTTGTTCCATAGGATTCTCCTTATTTCTGCAGGAAGAAGGAAGCGTCTCCAGCTTTAGCCGTCAACCGGCCATCCTTCATCAGGCCAAGATCTTCCAGCCAGACTTCGAATTCAGGCGCTGGGCGCAACCCCAACAACTGGCGCAGGCTGGCAGTGTCATGATAGCTGGTGCACTGGTAGCTCAACATGATGTCGTCGCCCATTGGGACGCCCATGAAGTAATTGCAGCCAGCCGAGGTCAGCAGCACAGCCAGGTTTTCGATGTCGTTTTGGGTGGCACGGGCGTGATTCGTATAGCATGCATCGCAGCCCATCGGGATGCCAGTCAGCTTGCCCATGAAATGATCTTCCAGACCGGCGCGCGTAATCTGCACCGAATCGTAGAGGTATTCCGGTCCGATGAAACCCACCACAGTATTCACTTGGAAGGGGTGGTAACGTTTCGCCATACCGTAGATGCGAGCTTCCATGGTCAACTGATCGGCGCCGTAATGCGCATCTGCTGAGAGGGCTGTTCCCTGGCCGGTCTCGAAGTACATAAAGTTGGGACCCGCGCTGATGCAGTACTTCTTCGCCAGTGCGTAGGCCTCGTCCATCATGCCGACTGTGACACCGAAACCCTCATTGGCCTTTTGCGATCCAGCCAGACTCTGGAACACTAGGCCTACTGGCGCGCCGCGTTTGAGGGCTTCCATCTGGGTAGTCACATGCGCCAACACACAGTTCTGCGTGGGGATTTGCCACTTGGTGATGACATCTTGGGTCATCTCAAGCAAGCGCATCACGCTTGAAAGCGAGTCATCCACCGGGTTGATCCCAAGCACGCTGTCGCCGGAGCCAAAGGCTAACCCTTCATAGAGCGATGCCCGAATTCCTTCAGGTGAGTCGGTTGGGTGGTTGGGTTGGTTGCGCGATGCCAGCGTGCCGGGCAAGCCGATGGTATTGTTGCAGTGCGCCGTCACCCGGATTTTCTTAGCCGCATACATCAGATCCAGGTTGGACATCAGCTTGGTCACACCCGCCACCATTTCCGCGGTCAGGCCGTAACTCACCCGCCTGACCATATCGTTGGTGGTCGTGTCTGAGAGCAGCCATTCGCGGAACTCGCCGACCGTCCATCCCTTGATCTCTTGATAGATGGTTTCATTGACGGCATCATCAATGACGCGGGTAACCTCGTCCTCATCGTAAGGCACAGATGGGTTTTGGCGCAAGGTCTCGAGGGTTACTTCTGCGAGAACGTGCTTGGCTGCCATTCGCTCGGCAACACTTTGAGCAGCAATACCGGCCTGCCGGTCGCCAGATTTTTCCTCATTGGCTTTGGCAAGCAGCTCTTTGATGGATGTGAACTCATATGTTTTGCCAAATAACTTGGTTCTCAAGAGCATAGAAAGCCTCCTCTCTCGTGAATATTCGCAAACGTTCGTTGACTGATCGAAAACCGTTAATGGTAGAAAATCAAGGTTTTAACTGAAAGGGGCACGATTCGACCGCCCAGGATTGGTTCGCCGATGTCGATGAAGTCACCCTCTCCCAAATCGATCTGGTCGATGCTGATCAGAGGGATATGCGGGGCTAGCGACTTGATCGTCTGTCCGAGCACCTGCGCGTAATCCATTTCGATCACCAACACAAGGGGTGATTTGGCAGGCAGATGATGTTTCGTAAAACCCACAATCCCTTCTGCGATGATGAGCATTGACTGGTAGTTGAGGTTGTGCGGTA
>CAZCBJ010000315.1:0-3001 GCA_964496705.1 uncultured Anaerolineaceae bacterium
CAGCGGCAGCGTCTCTCCCTGGGCGTGCAGCACACCGTTGACATCCAGCATTTGTCCATCGGCGGGAAAAAGAGCGCTGAGCGGTGGCGAAGCGCTGTCGGTGGGCAGCAGCAGAGGGGAGATGCTTTCGTCAGCCAGCGGCGGAGCCGAGATGGCGGGTTGTCCCGGGCTGCTCTCGGCAACCGCTGCGCTCTTCTTCGCGGGGTCGGCTCCTCCGGCGGGTGAGGAGTCGGGCGGAACCTGCGCCGGGTTTTGCACCGCAGGCGGATTGGTTCCGCCCGGATCGTCGGTGGGTGGGGGCGGGGCTTCGGCACACACCGGCTGTGCCGCGCAGACCAATACAGCCAGGATGATCACAACTGACAGGCATACACACCATCTTCCCGTCTTCATTTCAGCCTCCTGATTCATCAACCGAAAGAGAAACGAACTTGCGCTCGGCAGGCAGCCAATCCGTACCCTAACGGGTATCCAAATGATCGGGCTGAGCGCTGAGCGGCGGTCTGGACTTCCGGGGCGGATGACAGTGCGCCAGGAGGTGAGGTTATCGGCAGTAATGGGAACGAAGAAGGCAACTCACCCAACAGCGGCGAGCGCCTGAGGGCCGGTCGCGAAGCCGGGAAAGTTCAATTTCAGTATATGCCGTTTACCCTGGGAATTCAAGTGGGGAAGGCGAATAAAGCAGAAAAACAGGCAATTGGTGTCAAAAAATTATCAGGCCGGCGGGCGCGCCTCGCGCGCCAGGTCTTCACCCAGCGCGATGAGATCGCTCGCCAAAGAATCATCCCCCGAAAGGCACATCACATACAGGTCTTTTTCGGCGAACAGCACTGCCAACTGGGCGTCTTTGCCCGCCTCGCGGCGCTGAAGGCAGCGGTTGATTGCGCTGGCTGCCCAGGGGGTGAGGATCAGGGGCAGGTCGGCTGGCTCGCAGGTGAAGGCGGCGAAGTTTTCGGCCAGCGGGGTACCCTCCAGGCTGACCAGCCGCGCCAGGTCCAGGTTGGGTAGGTCATCAGGCTGGATGCCGTACTGGCTGAGCGCCTGACGGTAAAGCAGTCCGGACACTTTACCCAGCCATCCCCCGCTGCTGGCTTTGACCGTTGCCGGTTTCTGATGGAGAAATAAAAAGCGCCCGTAGTACTGCCAGCCTTGCCAAACCCAGCGCATGACCGGCAGCGTGGCGTAGCTGCCGCGCTCCAGCCGCCAGGCGGCGCCGGCGGTCGTCCCTTCGCGAAGGGTTACAAAGCTGAGCGGAGTCCCCAGCAGCAGGTCGGGTAGTTCGGGGGTTGGCACAGCCTCCAGCCCGATGAAAGCCCGCAGGCGCTCAATTTTTTTGTGTTTCTCATTCCAGCCGCTGGAAAAATAGCTGTGCAATGGCACGCGCTCGCCGCTGCGCAGGAAGAACACGATGCGGAAGGTGGAACCGCCGCGGCTGCTGCGCGAGGATTCCATGTCGATCGCCAGGATGTCTTCCAGTGGGATTTCCTTGACCTGCACACGCAGCGGGGAGCGGTAACGCAGCTCCATGCGCCGGGTGGACTTGTCCAGGGTGAGGGTGGTGACGTTCGAGAAAATCAGACCAACCAACCCGAGCAGAAGGCCGATGAACCCGGCAATACCGCCCTGCGGTTCGAAGAGGATCAACAAACCAAAAACGATTCCGCCCAGGCTGAAGAACCAAAACATCCAGGGCAGTTCACGGATGACGAGACGATTGGGATCGGGTTGCATGAGGCGCCTCCGAGCGACAAATGACGGCTAAATGTATTGTAGCACAGGGCTGTAGGGGAGGGTCTGTATAACTCAATCCCTTCCCAATAGAATTCACACAGACCCTCCCCTCCGCATTGTATAATTGCGCGCATGAGAAAGAAATTGCCCATCCCGCCCGACGCTGGCCTTGAGCAGGCGCTGGCTGATTTGCTGGCAGGCGCGCGGGCAGCCCTGGGGAGTGATTTGGTCGGCCTGTATCTGTACGGCTCGCTGGCCAGCGGGGATTTCAATCCTGCCCGCAGCGACATCGATTTTGCTGCTGCCACGCGGGATGAGCTTCTGGCCGGCGCGGTCAACCGGTTGGAAAAGCTGCACGCCCGCCTGGCCGACGGCTCGCATTGGACGCGCAAGCTGGAGGGCGCCTATGTGCCGCTGGGCACGCTGCGCCGTCACGACCCGTCCGCGTCGCCCTGTCCCGCGGTCAATGAGCGCCGGTTCTACCTCGCTTCGCTGGGCAGCGACTGGATCATCCAACGGCATATCCTGCGCGAGCAGGGCGTGGTGTTGGCCGGACCTCCACCGCGCGAGCTGATCGACGCGGTATCCCCGGATGAAATTCGCTCAGCGGTGCGCGAATTTCTGCGCGAATGGTGGGCGCCGATGCTGGGCAACCCTCACCGCCTGCGCAGCCGCGAATACCAGGCCTACGCGGTGCTGACGCTGTGCCGCGCGCTCTACACCCTGCAATCCGGTGAAATCATCTCCAAGCCGGCTGCCGCGCGCTGGGGGATGAGCGCGCTGGGCGAAAAATGGCGCGGGGTAATCCAGGCTGCATTGGACTGGCCGCAGAAGGACCAGGCCGATCGCTTTGGCGAAACGCTGGAGTTGCTGCGCTACATGCTGGGCTTGGCGGATGAAGCGGCCTGATCGGGCTGGTTCGGGAATTGATTAATCCAGCCGATGCCACCCAGGCAGGACTGTGCCTACCGTGCCTCCCCTCATTTCACCTACCGTTTTTGGGACAGATACCCAAACTTGATGATATTGAAATCGCCGGTTGGAGTGATATAATCATTTAAGGCGACTGATGGACGGATGTGGTAGCAACATTGTGGCGGAAGGCCGGCACACTCCTGATTGTTTTTTCGAAAGGAGGATATCCATATGCCCGTTTACATCACGTTGTTCAAATTCACTGACCAGGGAATCAAGACAGTAAAGGAATCCACAGCGCGCACCAAGGCCAATAAAAAGGCTGTGGAAGCCGCAGGTGGGAAGATACTTGACC
>CAZCBJ010000316.1:0-2996 GCA_964496705.1 uncultured Anaerolineaceae bacterium
CTGGCGGGCTTGCTGGCGCTGGGGTTGTTTCTGGCGGGGTTGGAGAGTTTCCCGGTGGGCTTCAGCAGCCGTGAAGCCGTTTCCACCGTTATCGCCGGGCGGCTGGTGGAAAATGGTTTTCAAGTTGACGGCGAAGTGCTGCCGGCGTTTTTCAATACCGGGTCGCCCAATCTATTCGGGGCGAGCGTTTACCTGCAATTGTTCGCCTCTGCGCTGGCGCAACAATCGGTCTGGGCGGCGCGCTTGACAGGTGTGGTGGCCGGATGGGTGGGGCTGCTTTGGGTGGGGCTGATTCTGCGGCGCTTTTATAACCTGTCTCATCCAACCGGCTGGCTGATGGCTGTTCTGGCAGGCGCCATGACCCCGGTCTGGTTTGTGTTTTCGCGCAGTGCGCACCCTGAAATTCTCACTGCCACCCTGTATGCCGGGTTCTGGTACTACTATTTGCTCTACCGCGCCGGAAAACCGCGCGCGCTCTACGCAGCGCTCAGTCTGGCGGGGGTGGCATGTTACGCGACGACAGCCGGGCGCATCCTGGTGCCGTTGACCTTGCTCTGCCTGGGGGTGGCTGATTGGCGTCTGCACAGGGCGCACCGTTGGTTGGTAATCGGGGTGCTGGGCGTGGCGGCGATGTTCGGATTTCCGCTGGTGCGCTGGCTGCTCAATCATCCAGGAGCGGCTGCCGATACGTTTTTGGCGGGTTCCTATTTGCGAGAAAGCGTGGGTCTGGGTTTCCAATTTCAATCCATTGCCAGAAATCTGATCGGAGCATTTTCGCCGGCTTACTGGTTCTTTCCCAACCCGCCGGATGGGCTCATTTACAGGCTTGCAGGGCACGCGCATATTTCTTTCGTGCTGCTGCCTTTGGCGTTGATCGGCCTGTGGAGATCATTGGGGCCGGCGGCTTTCAGTAGTCAGCGGCTCATCCTGATCTGGCTGCTGGGCGGGGCGGTGAGCTCGGCTTTGTTGGGAAGAAACATCAATCACCTGCTTCCCCTGGCTCTGGGTTGGCTTTTGATGAGCGGGGTCGGAATGGACTGGCTGGTGCAATGGCTGGGTGGAAAACTCCCCCGGGCTGTCAATAGCCTGCGAATCGGCGCGCTGTTGATGTTTGGGCTGTCGTCGGTCATCTTTGGATTGGTCACGCTCAGCCGGCAGCCCGCCCGCCTGGGAGATTATGGACGGGATGGTGCGCAATACGGCGCGCAGCGGGTTTTCAAGATCGTCCAGCAGACTCTGCGTACCCAGCCAGAGATGAAGGTCTGGATCAGCCCGGAATGGGTGGAGCAGCCGGACGTGCTGGCGCGTTTTTTCCTAAGCCAGGCGGAGATGCAGGCGCTTCAGGTGGGCGGAATGGATAGCTTTCTGAAGGACATTCGCCCGGATATAGAGCAGATCCTGTTTGTGCAAAACGCAAATGAATTTAGGACGGCTCAAGCCAGCGGAATGTTTCTGAACCCGGAAGTACTGGGCAGGGTGGACTTGCCTGACGGTCAGGCGGGTATTTATCTGGCTGCTTACCGCTATGCAGAGGATGCCGGCGCTGTGCTTCAAGCACTTGCGGAGCAGAACCGCCGCCTGGTCAGCGCGTCCATTTTTCTGGATGGACAAAGCGTTGAGATGCGTCATTCCGTGCTGGATATGGGTTCGGTCAAAGATTTGTTTGACGGCGACCCCAATACGTTGATTCGCAGCAAGTTTGCCAATCCGCTGGTGATCGAGTTGGTCTTCCCGCTGGAGCGGCGGGTGAGTGGGGTGAGGGCGCGGGTGGGGGCTGAGCCGGTGCGGATGAGCATTAAGGTGGTGGATGCGGCGGGAATTGAACAGGGATTGTCCGCCGAAGAAGGGCGTGTCGCTGATTACAAGACCATACAACTGCTCTTTTCCCAACCGCTCAGCGTCAACCAGATGCGCATCGAGGTTTTGGATATCGAAGTTGGGGAGCCCAGCAATGTGCATCTCTGGGACTTGGAAATTTTGCCGTAGGGTATGTGTTATACTAGGCGTGTTTACCTGAGGTTGTCTGAAGGAGGAAGAGGAATGAAAACGTTATTGATCATGCGCCACGCCAAATCCAGTTGGAAGGACAGTGATCTGAAAGACTCCGAGCGCCCGCTGAACAAGCGCGGTAAGAAAGATGCCCCTTTCATGGCTGAGGTGCTGGTTGAAAAAGAACTGGTTCCTCAGCGCATCCTCAGCTCAACGGCTGTTCGCGCGGTTGAAACGGTGAAATTCCTGACCGAGGCGATGGATTACGATCAGGAGATTTTATTTTTAGACGCCTATTATATGGCTGAGCCGGAGACTTACATCGAGTATATCCGCCAATTACCGGATAACATCGAACGCGTGATGGTGATGGGGCATAACCCGGGGCTGGAGGGATTGGTGCAAATCCTGTGCGGGCAGGTGGAATCACTGCCCACCGCGGCCGTGGCTCATCTGGCAATACCGGTCGATTCCTGGCAGGACCTGACCCTGGATACAGAATGCCATCTAGTGGACCTTTTCCTGCCCCAGGAGTTGAGGGAAAAAGAAGAACGCATAAAAGACGATAAGAAAAAAGAAGAAAAAAGAAAAGAAAGCAAAAAGGACAAGAAACCGAAATCGGAAAAACATGGAAAAGAGGACAAGCACAAATAACTTATGTTAACTGTGCTTGCAGGGGATGAGTTCAAAGACCAGGTGTTGAACACCGGGGGGCACGTGCTGGTTGAGTTCGGGGCAGAATGGTGTGCGCCGTGTAAGCGGCTGGAGCCGATCCTTGAGCAATTGTCCCGCGAATGGGGTGAGAAGGTTCGCGTCTTTCAGATCAACGTGGAGGATGCACCGGATGTCGCTGCTGATCTGTTTGTGTTGAATCTGCCCACGCTGATTTTATTCAGTGAGGGCAAGGAACGCGAACGGTTGGTGGGACTGCAGACCCGCGAGCGGATCCTTGAAAAAATAGGAAAAATCATTTCAAGCTGACGGTAGTATAATTTTAATAACCCATG
>CAZCBJ010000317.1:0-2966 GCA_964496705.1 uncultured Anaerolineaceae bacterium
GAAAATAAACACAATGGTCGCGGTGTTTGATGGATCCGGCGTTTCACGGGTTTGCGTCACTTTTTTGGTGATGGTCGGCACGGTTTGACCGGGGTATCTTGCCTGGGTGACGGTGGGTGTGATTGCAGCAGCGAAAAGGATAATTGCTGTTAGAATCAAGGCTGTCCACATTTGATTTGAGGGTCGCATATTTCCTCGATGATGACCATTTGAACCAATTTTTTCCATTCTATCACTTCTTGACCGCTATGAACCTGATTAAAATTCAATCCTCTGATAGTAAATCCATCCGGCTGCTCAAGCGGGTCCGGTTGGTGGTGTTGGTTGTGCTGCTGGCCGGGTTGCTGTGGTGGAGCGGTGATATCCTGTACCGCAGTGTATCTTTGTGGAATGTCTACCGCGAGGGGAGGACACTGGCCGCAGGCGGGATCACCAGTTTCCCGCTGGCCCAAGCCCCCGGCTTGCTGGCGCGGGCTGACCGCCATCTGGGAGCGCTGCACCGCGATTTACAGCCGGTGTATGCGCTGCTGCGCTTTGGGTCAGGATTGCCGGCTGTGGGCGGGCAGCTTGCCCAGGTGCAGCCCGGGATGGCGTATGCAAACAACCTGGTGCATGCCGCCGCCTTGGTCGCAGGCGGACTGGAGCCGTCGCTTCAAATGGCCGAATCTGGCGCAGGGGTTGAATTGTTGGCCGGGCAGGCGCTGGCAGACATCCAGCAGGCCCAGCCCGCGCTTGAGGCGGCTGCCGCAGCGCTGGAGCGCGCAGCCAGCGCTCGCGCGCAAATCCAGCCCGGATTCTTGCCTGAGCGCCTGCGCCAGCCTTTTACGAAATACGATGCCTATTTCCCCTACCTCCAAACGGGCCTGACTCTGCTGCGCACACTGCCGGATTTGCTGGGCGGGGCGCACCCCGCCACTTATCTGGTGCTGGCGCAGAACCGTGATGAGTTGCGCGCTTCGGGTGGGTTCATCACTGCGCTGGGGGTTTTCAACCTGGTGCGCGGTGCGGACTACTTCTTTGACATATCTGATTCATACCAGGTGGACGATTTTAGCAAGAGTTATCCGCCGCCGCCTGAGCCGCTCTCCACCTATATGTTGTCGGGTTTGTGGCTGGCGCGGGATGCCAACTGGTCGCCTGATTTTCCCACCGCGGCGCGCCAGGCGCAGTCGCTCTACCAGCTTTCCACCGGTCAGGAGACCCAGGGAGTGATCGCCTTCGATCAGGAGGCGGTGGTCCACTTGCTGTCGGTCACCGGGCCGCTTCATTTGGTGGGTCAAACTGAGCCGATCACACCAGCCAACGTCGAACAATATATGCATGCCGCCTGGGCGCCGGCGCCGCAGGAAGGCTTCAGCCGGGAGTGGTGGTTGAACCGCAAGCAATTCATCGCCGATCTGGGCAAAGCGTTGGTGAAAAGTGCATTGTCTCTTGGCGACCGCGAAAAAATGATTCTGCTGGGTCGTGTGTTTTTGGACGACCTGCGCGCCGGACATTTGCTGCTCTATTTCAATCAGCCCGAAGCGCAGGCTGTGTTGACCAACCTGGGACTGGATCACGCTGTCAAACCCGGGGACGCGGATTATTTGTTCGTGGTTGATTCCAATATCGGGTTCAACAAGGTGGATGCAGTCATCCAGCGCAGGCTGGATTACCAGGTGGATTTACGCGATCCGGCGCAGCCTACGGCGCAATTGGCCGTGCTGTATACCCATACCCTGCAGGTGGATACCCCCTGCAAGCACGAAGCCGAGTACAGCACTACTTATGAAGACATGCACAAGCGTTGCTACTGGAATTACTGGCGCGTACTGACCCCGCCGGGCAGCCAGCTTCGCGATTCCAGCGTGCAGGCAGTGCCGGGTGAAAGGCTGCTCAGCGGTGAGTCGTATAACGGGCAGGTGAGTGTTGAAACTGCTGAAGGTGGAGCGCAGCAATTTGCAGGATTACTGGTACTGCCCAGCGGACAGACCCAACCGGTGGTGTTGGGATACGCGCTGCCCGCTGGGGTGGCTCAAGTTGACGACCAACGATTGGTTTATCGTTTGAAGTTGCGCAAGCAGCCCGGTGTCAGCCGGGTTATGGTCAGCGTCAGCCTGCGGTTGCCGCCGGGATGGGAGGATGCCGCCTATTCCGAAGGGTGGGCACATCAAGCGGGCAGCAATCTCTGGGTTTGGGAACAGATCCTCACACGGGATATGGACCTGGAACTGGCGCTGAGTAAACCCTGATTAGGACGCCACTTTTAACCTAAGGTGAGCACGGGTTAGGCGGGCAAAGGCAAGCGATCGCCCAAACCCAAAGATGGTTTCAATGGGCGGTGGCAGTCAGCAAGAAAGCCACGTAGGATATTAACAAAAAAGTTGGCTACACTACGATTGCGCGTGTGCTCTATTTGGGAAATAATATTGCTCCCTTTTGGAGATACTTATTCTATCCCGTACTCACGTTATTTATACAGGTGGCACTTGACCAGCACACCGTCCACCTGCAAATCGTCGGGCACCTGCTGCCTGCAGACATCCATGACCCTTGGACAGCGTCCGGCAAATTTACATCCGGTGCGCAGATATTCCTCGTGTTCCAGCTCGGTGAGATTGATGCGATTGCGCCAGCGTTTGTTGGGGTCGGCTTCAGGGATGGATTCGCGCAGCAATTGTGTGTAGGGGTGTTTAGGTTCCATGAGGACCTTTTCCACGCTGCCCATCTCCACCATGTTGCCGCGGAACATCACGCCGATGCGGTCGCTGACATAGTAGGCGGTGGCCAGGTCGTGGGTGATGTACAGCACACTAACGTTGTAATCATCCCTCAGCTTTTTGAACAGGTTGACAATGGACATGCGCAGCGAGGCGTCCACCATGGAGACCGGCTCATCGGCGATGAGCAGGGTGGGGTTGGTCATCAACGCGCGCGCAATGGAGATGCGCTGCAGTTGCCCTCCGGAAAATTCGCTGGGATACTTG
>CAZCBJ010000318.1:0-2932 GCA_964496705.1 uncultured Anaerolineaceae bacterium
GGTCGAGGTAGATCAAGTCCACGCTCGCGTCGGGGATGTAGTCCCGCAAAATGGGCAGATTGTCGCCGTAAAAAAGTGTGTTTTCGGTGATCGGTTCGGGCATAGACTCCCCTTTACGCAATTCCAAAATTAGTCCACAAGACTTCATTGCGCTCAGCTTTCACCGAGTGGATGGTCTTGGGCGGCACTTCGATCATATCCCAATCTTTGTACAGCGTGTCCAGCAAATCGCAACGATACCCCGAAAGGGCGACTTTTCAAAAAAGTTTTCCTATGACTTTTTTGAGTACAGCGGCTAATTCGATATGATCATTGTCGGTCATCTCGTATTGATAAGCGTTATTGTCACCTCTCGCGCTATGGGGGTAGGGCGGATCACAATAGAAGAGCGTTTCTTCACTGTCATAGCGTCGGATGACATTGATAGCCGCATCATGTTCGATCTGCACTCGTAAAAGACGTTGCGCGATGTCCGGCAACGCTTCGACGCTGCCAAGCCAACGTGATACCGCGCCGGCCATTCCTGCGCGACTGGTCAGGCGGCAATGGGCCCAGCGGCCATTGCTGGCCGTTTGTGCTAATCCCGTTCTCACCTGTCTGGCGCGCACGAAAAACCTCCGTGCTCTTTCCAGCGCTGAGAGATGCTCAGTGGAATCCGCGATCGCATTTTCGAATTCCTCTCGTGAAAAAGGCGTCAAGCCAATAGCTTCGATCAGAGCTTCTTTTTGATCGCGCAATACTCGGAAAAAATTCGCCAACTCGCCATCCATATCGTTGTAGGTTTCGATAGGCGCAGGGTCTCTATTGATGAGCACTGCCGCTGAACCGCCGAACGGCTCGCAATAGTGGGTCGCATAAGGCAGTAAGGGCAACAACCAATCCAAATGGCTGTATTTCCCTCCGTACCAACCGAAGGCAATCATCTTTTGTCTATCCATTGCAAATCTCTCGTAATCCTGGTCAGGCCATCATCATCACTTGGAATTGAACGGCGGATCGAGGTAGATCAAATCCACACTCGCGTCGGGGATGTGCTCCCGCAAAATGGGCAAATTGTCGCCGTAAAATAGCGTGTTTTCGGTGATCGGTTTGGGCATGGCGCTCCTTACTCAGCAAGCTATGTCCTTATGATACTCCGCTGCCTGGCTTTGGCAAACGCAAATCTATATTCCGAAGCTCTGGTTCCCTCGCCAACACCAGATAAACCTGGTGCATACACTTTTGTCAAACAGGCGAAAAGTTATTGCATTACGTTGTTTTTCGTGATAAAATATGAGAAGTGGTTTTGTTTCTGATCAGCATCTTTACCAGGAGGTGAACAACTGAAAAACTTTCATTGACGATTCTGCTAATGGTAGTTTCCTCTCTGTTTTCAGTAACATTCCCCATAAGTTATAAGGAGGCTTGAGATGAGACGGTATTTGGCAGTGACTACCCTCGTGTTGATCTTCCTCTTCTCCATTGTGGCGGCGTCCCCGGCTTTGGCCGCGCTGCCTGATCCTGATGGGACTGTGTTGACTTTGCCCATGCCGGATTTCGACAAACTCGATATCCCCGTGGGCTTGACGCCTGAAACGGCGGAACATTATGCGCAGCAGTTGGCCTATCAAGCTGCGTCCCCGTTACTTCTTGAATTGGAAAAATTGCAGATTGAGGGGCTTGTCGCCGATTATGCGGTACGGCCTGACCTGCACGCTGTAGTTGTGTCTGGGATGACGGCCGAAGCTGAAAAGCGGCTGGCGCGTTCGCAAGCGGTCAATGACATCTTCCCCAGTGTGGATGAGATGCCGGTGTGCGCGGCTGAAGCGCCTGAGGCGGTGGCGATGCGCGTCCTGGCGCAGAGTATTCTGGCGCAAAACGCGCGCCCGGCAGGTCTTCAGGCGACCAATCCTAGCATTGACGTGTATGTGTACATAGGATCTTCGTACCGTTACGGCAATATAAGCGGCTACACGGCGCCGTCAACGCCGGTCACGGTGCGCGTGTTGCGCAGAGGGATACAAGTGATTCGCCGAACGACCACCAGCAACAGTCAGGGATATTACTCCGTCTATCCCAGTTGGCACTCTTGCCCCACCGAGGGTTACGATTTCGAGCTGTATCCTGGCGATGTGGTAGAGGTTACGGCAAACGGCAATACCGTCACCACCGTGGTGGCGAATTTAACGGGATGGGTGAACCCCGACAACAATGTGGTTGCTGGAACTACGGATGTGGGGCGGACGGTGAATGTACGCCTTTATGACTCCACCGGTTGCACCAGTACCAGCTACCGACATTCGCCGAGTGTAAGTGCCTCCGGCGATTTTACCGCTGACTTCACGGCGCTGATCAATTTTGTCCGCCGGGCATACGCGTATATTTATGCTCTGGATGCTAATGGTAACAGCACGTACCGCTATTTTAACGCTTTCCGTCTCTACGGCTACTTCGATGAATATGGCATGGCGGGTTATCTCAAACCCAATGTCAGCGTGCAAGCCGCGCTGGGCCGTGGCGGGACTGTGCTGGCGACTGTAAACGCCCAAACGGATGCGAGTGGCTATTTTTGGGCTTATTTCTCGCAGATGATCCAGGCCGGGGATGTTGTCACCGCTACTGGCGGCGGTGCAACCATTGTATACGTTGCCACGCACGTCACCGGTGTGGACTTTAACGCAACGTCCGACCAGGTTTCTGGCGTCACTACCCCCGGACGCCAGGTGCGGGCGAGTTTCAATAAGCGTTATGGGACATCCGACTATGTTGCCACGACCTGCTCGTATACCTACGATTGTGTCATCGCAACGGCAAGTCAGACTGGAGCTTTTGCCATTGACATGAATGTTGATTTCGCGCGTGGTGATTATGGGTATCTCTACGTCTATGACGCGCAGGGGAACTACCAGTATAACAATGGCTACTACAATTTTCCGGCCATCGTTGCGGATTT
>CAZCBJ010000319.1:0-2904 GCA_964496705.1 uncultured Anaerolineaceae bacterium
TTCACGGCAATCACCGGGCGTCCGATGAGCTGCGCCAGAAACGATTTCTGCTGGATGACCGTGAAGACGGTCAGCGAACCGGTGAAACCGTTGGTGTTGAAGGCGAATTTCACCCCATCCTGGGTGCCGTCATCATCGCCAGCCGCATTGGTGTCCAGCGCCACATTATTTTCGGTGGTGGCATACTGGCTGATCACGCCGAGAATATGATTCTGCCGGGCGGTGCCGGTCAGGTTTTTGGCATCGTAACACATGTCCCGCGCCCCGGCCAATACGGCCGCATCGGCCGCCATCTGCGCCTGACGGCGGCTCATGTAGGTCTGCCCGCCGTCCAGGATGAGCGCCGCCATTGCCAGCACACCCAAAAAGGCGAGGACAAAAACCACCAGCACCTGACCCTTTTCCAACTTCTTGATCGTTTTCATGTTTACCTGCCTTTGCATTACCAGCAGCCAGCCGAAGGCCTATTCACGATACAACGGTGCAACTTCCATGCTAGACCTGGCTTTTAAGATGATTTTATTCCCCGATCCCAGCAGAAGCGCCAGGCCCGGAGTGACCGAATTGAACTCGTAATCGGCATGAATGGTGACCTTGTAATCTGGTGCGACCGGCGGGACGGGCGTAATGGTCACCGTCATTTTGGAAGGATTTAAGCCAACCGCGGAGTTTTTGACCACCTGCTCGACCACCGCTGCTTCGGTCGAGTTTTTCAGAGAATGCACCACCGCATAGCGCGTGCCCTCACGCACAGCATGCGAGAGAGCCGAATAACTGTATACCGCCCGCCCCACATCCAGGAAAACGGTAATGGCAAAGATCACCAGCGGGATGATCAACGCGAACTCAACCAGCGACTGTCCTTTGGTCGTCAATTTTCTCATTATTGCACCATCATCCTGGCCCTGCCGGTCAGGGTCAGGTTGCCGAACAGGAAGCGAAAAATGGTTAATTGGATGGGCGCGGACGCGCTCACCTGTACCGGTTGACCGGATGTGCAGCAGCTGGCGATGGCGATATTGGCGGGTTGAACCGTCAGACCGGCGGCATACGCCTCAGCAATGACTGCCTGACGGGTCTTGTCATAGCAAAGGGTTGGGTACACCGTACAGGTGGTTTTGTCGGCTTGATTGTAGGACAGATAATACGCCCCCTCGCGCGCAGCGTTGGTGAGCGCGATCTTCATGAAGAAGGCCCGACCCAGGTCCAATGCGCCCATGATGAGCAGCAGGATGATGGGCAGCAAAATTGCAAATTCAACCACCGATTGTCCAGCCTGCTTGCGTGCTGTCACACTCATCCTCCCTTCCCTTATAAGTAAAAACATTATATCATAGCCAATAAAATTTTACTACGAATCCCAAATAGCTTGCACAACTGTAATGCCTTTTGGCGAAGGCGCAGCCCGATCAGCATAACATCCGGGCGAATTTCGAGTATACTAGTATAAACCATTTCGGACTCATTTGACAGGGTGACTCGCATGTTTCGATCCTATACCGAAAGTTCCAGTAAAGAGCTCTCTGATTTCATCGTGCGCATGGCCTACATGGCCGAAATAAAGGAATGGGACAACCGCCCGCACCTGGGCCGCATCCGGCGCTACGCTTATGCCGTGGCCGCCGGGCTGGAGATGACCCAGGCCGAGATTGAGGCCATTTCGCTGGCCAGCCAGTTGCACGACATCGGCAAGAGCCAACTGCCCGAAAAACTGCTCGGCAAGACCGGCCAGTTCGACAGGGCCGAATGGAAGATCACCGAGGAACACACCCTCCACGGCGCGCGCATCCTGGCCGGCTCGGTTTCTCCCCTTTTACAGATGGCCGAGATCATCGCCCTGACCCACCACGAGCGCTGGGACGGCTCCGGCTATCCGCGCGGCTTGAAGGGCGAGGAAATTCCGCTGACCGGGCGCATCGTGGCGCTGGTGGATGTGTATGACGCCCTCACCACCCCCCGCCCCTACAAGGAGCCGCTTGATAACATTGAGGGCTTGCAGATCATCCAGCAGGCCAGCGGCACGCTGTTTGACCCGCAGTTGGTCAGCATCTTCACCCGGAAATTCGCCGAGATCTTGCGCGCCAAATCCATCAATTGATGCTTCCCGTGAGTCCCTGAGCCCCGAAGGGGCGAAGGGCCTCCACCCTTGAATCCCTGAGCGCAGCGAAGGGTCTCGCCCCCCATAAGCCCTGAGCGCAGCGAAGGGTCTCGTCCCACCCATCAGTCCCTTCGCTGGCAGCACGCTAAAAACCACATCACCCGACAAACCCGCTCAGGGAATCACACCCTCCGTGAGTCCCTGAGCGCAGCGAAGGGCCTCCACCCCCGTGAATCCCGGAGCGAAATTAGCCAAAGCCAGTCGCGCAAACTCCAAAAAATCACCTATCATCTCCGTAATGAACACCTATTATGTCTATATCATGACCAACCACTCCAGAACCCTCTACACCGGCGTCACCAACAACCTGCTGCGACGCATGTATGAACATAAAAACAAACTTGTACCCGGGTTTACCCAAAAATACAACATCACCCGCCTGGTCTATTATGAAGAGACCAACGATGTGCATGCAACGCTCTATCGCGAACGGCAAATCAAAGGATGGCTGAGAAGAAAAAAGATTGCATTGATCGAGAGCGCCAATCCAGAATGGAAAGATTTGAGTGAAGGGTGGTTCGAGAGAGAATGATTCCTTCCTAAGGCAGGCTCAGGGAATCACCGCCCCCGTGAGTCCCTGAGCGCAGCGAAGGGTCTCCCCCCATGAGTCCTGAGCGCAGCGAAGGGTCTCGTTCCACCCATCAGTCCCTTCGCTGGCATTGACTGATTAAGTTGAGTGCATGTCAGACCCGCTCAGGGAATCACCGCCCCCGTGAGTCCCTGAGCGCAGCGAAGGGTCTCCCCCC
>CAZCBJ010000320.1:0-2900 GCA_964496705.1 uncultured Anaerolineaceae bacterium
GAAGAACGGTTCGAAGATGCGGCCGAGCACCTCCGGGGGCATGCCCACGCCCGAGTCGCGGATTTCGAGGGCCACGAACGGGCCGGTCGTGGCGCCCGGATGCGACCGCACGAATTCGCCGGTCAGGTCCTCGCGGCGCGTGGACACGGTCAGCGACCCGCCGTCGGGCATGGCATCCGACGCGTTGAGGACGAGATTCAGGATGACCTGCTCGACCTGCCCGACATCGGCCCGCACGAACAGCGGCCGGTCGGCGGGTTCCATGGCCAGCGCGATGTCGGCCCGCACGACGCGCCGCAGCATCTTGTCCATGCCGGCCACCACGTCGCGGATGTCGAAGGTGGTGGGCTGGAGGATCTGCTTGCGGCTGAACGCCAGCAGCTGCCGCGTCAGCGCCGACGCGCGCTGACCCGCCGAGCGGATCTCCTGCACGTCGGCCCGGTTGGGATCCTCGACGCTCATCTGCGACAGCAGGATTTCGCAGTAGCCGAGGATGGCGGTCATCAGGTTGTTGAAGTCGTGGGCGATGCCGCCGGCGAGCTGGCCGATCGCCTCCATCTTCTGGGCCTGACGGAACTGCGCCTCGAGCGTCCGCTGCTCGCTGACGTCGCGCTTCACGGCCACGAAATGCGCGATGCTGCCGTCCCGGCCGCGCACGGGCGTGATCGACATCTGCTCCGCGTACACGCGGCCGTCCTTGCGGCGGTTCTCGACCTCCCCGCGCCAGACCCGGCCCGAGAGAATCCGGCGCCACATGGTCCGGTAGAAGTCGGCCCCATGGGTGCCGGACTTCAGGATCGTCGTCCGCTGCCCCCGCGCCTCGTCCAGGGTGTAGCCGGTCATCGCCGTAAACGACGGGTTGACCCACTCGATGACGCCCCCGGTGTCGGTCACCATGATGGCGTCGCCCGCCGCCTCGAGAGCCGACGCGAGCAGCACCATCTGCTGGCGGGCCGCCAGCTCGTCGGTGACGTCCCGGACGGTGCCGTGCATCACCCCGCTGCCCGAGCGGTCGTCGAGGTGGCGCACGGACAGTTCCACCCAGATCTCGCCGCCGTCGACCCGCCGCAGGCGGACGGTCCGGTTGCGGACTTCGCCGACGTCGCGCAGCTCCTTGAGCAGCAGGAGCCGGTCCGTCGGGTCGGCGTACATCGTGAGGACGGACTGCCCGATCGCCTCACGAGGATCGGCCCAGCCGAAGAGTTGCGCGAAGGCCGCGTTGGCGTCGATGATGGTGCCGTTCGCCAGCGAGCGATAGACGCCGAGGGGCAGGTGGTCGAGCAGCGACCGGTACCGGCGCTCCGCCAGCTGGGACGCCAGGCCCTCCGGCCGCCCGTCGAGGGCGGACCGGATAGCCGCCGGCAGCCGGGCGCCGTGGGGCTCCGCCTTCGACACGTAGTCGGCAGCCCCGAGTTTCATCGCGTCGACGGCCACGGTCTCGTCGCCGCCGCCGGTCACGATGAGCACCGGGCAGTCGGGCCACCGGCTCCGCGCGCGGCGCAGCACCTCGAGGCCCGAGGTGAACCGCAGCCGGTACTCGGTGACGACCAGGTCGGGGGCGGCGCCCATCAGCGCTTCTTCGAAGCCCACCGCATCCCACACGGGCAGGATCCGGGCGTCCGGCGCCACCGAGGTGGCGGCCCGTTCGACGAAGGCGCGGTCGGCCGGCGACTCGTCGACGATGAGGATGCCCGGTCGGTCGCGCATCATCAGGCTCCCGTGCGGCCGGCGGAGCGATCGGCTCTCAGATTCCGCATGAACAGGCCTCGTGGCACACACGCGGACACGTGACCAGGCGTGCCCGGGGCGATCCGACCCCCCCGAGCCGCAAGGCGGCTTCGGGGGGGCCGGGCCGGTCTCCCAGCCTAGAAATCGGCAGAGGGGCGTTCTTCTGGAATCAGCGGGGGGCGCCGCGGCGCAGCGGGCCCATGACGACGCGCCGGCCGTCATACGATGGCGTCACCGTCGCGCGCGACCGGATGTGGGCAACGACCACCTCGAGGCGGCTGCGGCCGGTGTCCTTGAGGGTCAGGTCCTTCAGCGCCACGCCGGCGAAGTAGGAATTGGTGGCGCCCGTGTAGACCCGGTCGTCCACCACCGGCTGGCCGCCCACGGTCAGGTCGATGACCTCCCCGTTCAGGATGCGGTAGCGCAGGCCCGACGGATACGGCGCGTGCCGGGCGACGATCTCGCGAAGGCGGGCGCCGGTCGCCTGGAACAGGATGACGGTGTTGTTGAAGGGGTCGAGAGTCACGAGGTCGCCGTAGGTGATCGGCCCGGCCACGAGGGGCGCCCGGACGCCGCCGGCGTTCTCGAGGCTGACCTCCACGCCAAACGTCTCGCGCACGGCGTCCGCCACCAGGGCGTACGGCGCTTCATCGTCGCCCCGGGCGCTGAAGTCGCCGGCGGCGGTACCGATGACCTCGCCGAACCGGGCGGCAATCGGCTTCCAGAACCGGTCCACGATACCCGCCACCGTCGCGTCGGCGGGCATGTCGGCCGTCACCGGCAGCAGGCGGGCCCGGTAGCGGGCGATGTTCCACGTGCCGTCGGCCGCCCGGCGAACCAGCAGGTCGAGCCGCCCGAGTTCGCCGCCCCACTGGTGAGCCTGCACGATGACCGTCCCGTTGACGCCATCGACACGCAGGTCCTCGGACCGCCACACAAACTCGCCGGTCGGCAGCCGCGAATGCGAATGGCCGCCGACGATGACGTCGATCCCGGGGACCTCGGCGGCGAGACGGGCATCGATGTCGGCGCCGCAGTGCGACAGCAGGACGACCAGGTCCGCCAACGCGCGCAGTTTGGGCACCAGAGCGCGGGCCACGGTAATGTCCTCGGTGATCACCAGGTGGTCGCGGGCGGCGGGATACCCCTGGGCGGAACGGGTGACGAGACCG
>CAZCBJ010000321.1:0-2899 GCA_964496705.1 uncultured Anaerolineaceae bacterium
AGGATGAACAGGATAAGAAAAAAGCCAAATCCTGTTCATCCCCAATATCCTGTGCATCCTGGTGAATTCTTCCTCTGGTTGAGAAAGAAAAACGAACAGGATGGGCAGGATGGGCAGGATGAACAGGATAAGCAAAAAGCAAAAATCCTATTCATCCCTTAAATCCTTTTCATCCTGGTGAATTCTTCCTCTGCAAGTCATTTGCTCAACATCATCCAGGGGCTGCTCACACCGGCAGCCCCTGTTTTGTATCTGACAGCCGATCGCTGAGGGCTTATCTGCCGTAGACTGAGATGCAGTTTTTGCTCTCGGCGGTGAGCGGCTCGCGCGTCCAGGTGGCCCAGCGCTCCTTGAGGCGCAGTCCGGCGATGCGCGCCATCAGGTCCAGCTCAGATGGCCAGGCGTAGCGCGTGACGATCGGGTTGAGGCGGATGCCCTCCTGCGGCGAGAGCGTCAGGTGGGTTTCCTCCAAAATCTGCGTCACCGGGTCATAGCGCGCCACGTCCAGGCACACGCTGCCCAGCGCCAGCCCCTCCAGGTCGACGTACTGGTTGTTGCGCAGGCGGCACATCTCAGTGGGCAGCCCGCCTTCGATGACGAAGACGCCCGCCGGGCTGAGGTGCGCCGCCACGTTCTCGAAGCAGCGCACCTGCTCGTCCTGGCTGAGCAGGTTGAAAAAGGTGTTGAACACCACGTAGATCAGCTCGTAGGCGCCGGGCACGCCCACATCGGCGTAGTTGCCCAGCGTGACGGCGATCTGTCCGCCGCCGGGTCGGGCGCGCAGGCGGGCAATCATCGCCGGTGAAAAGTCGATGCCGTCCACCTGCACCCCGCGCGCCGCCAGCGGCAGCGCGATCCGCCCGGTGCCGATGGCCAGCTCCAGCGCCCGTCCGCCGCGCACCCAGCCCTCCAGGAAGGCGACCGCCGCCGCCTCGTCGCCGCGCACAGCGAGCTGGTCGTATGTCGCGGCGGTGTCCTCCTCAAAACTCATCTCCGGCCGGTATTGATCCATGATTTCTCCTTAAGCTGCAAAAATTTCCCGGTTATTGTACCCTGGCCGATAAAAAAATCTCTCACAAAGTCACAAAGACACAAAGAAGAAAAAAACTTGCCACCAAGAACACGAAAGAGCACGAAGTTTTCTTCTTCCTTGGTGAATCTTGGTGTTCTTCGTGGCAAATCTTCTTTTCCACCTGTGGAATTTCGGTTATCATTCTTCGCGCACCTCATCTCTCAATTCCCGTTCCCCTCCCCACAACAGGAGTTCCCATGTCCCCCACCCCCCTGCGAGTCGCCATCATTGGCACCGGAAAACGATCCTCCTACCTCTATGGCCCGCTGCTGCGCGCGCTGAGCGACGACGTGGAGCTGGTTTCGGTGTGGGGACGGCGCGCCGAGAGCGCCCGCCCGCTGGGCGAAGCGCTGGGCGTGCCCTGGTACACCGACCTGGACAACCTGGTGCGCGAGACCGGCCCGCAGATCGGCATCGTCTCGGTCAACTACTCAGCCAACGGTCAGGTGGGGCTGATGGCGGTGGATCACGGGCTGAACGTGCTGCTCGAAACGCCCATCGCCCACAAGCTCAGTGAAGCGGATGCGATCATCGCCAGCGCCGCGCGCCAGGGGCTGAAGATCGAGGTCGCCGAGCAGTTCCACCGCCGCCCACTGGAGCAGATCAAGCTCCGGCTGATTGCCTCCGGCATCTTCGGGCGGGTGCACACCTCCTTCAACGATTTCGCCGGGCACGGCTATCACGGGGTCAGCGTGCTGCGCTCCTACCTGGGCTTCGACGCCAAACCCATCCAGGTCAGCGGCTCGGTGCACGCCTACGACCTGGGCGCGCACTGGGCGCGGCTGTCCAACACGCGCGGACCGCGCCAAGAGACTCAGGAGCACGCGCTGATCGAGTTCGAGGGCGGGCAACTGGGCGTCTATCACTGGACCAGCGTGGGCTACGACTGCCCGCTGCGCTGGTGGCGCTCCAGCCGCTTCCTGGCCGAGAAGGGCATGGGCATCACCGTCGGGGTGGGGCTGGAGGTGCGCGAATGGCTGAGCACTGCCGCGCCGGGCGGCGAGGCGCCGCTGTTCATCACCCTGGAGCGGCGCTGGGAGCGCGTGGACGGCGGCTCGCTGGTGGCGGTGGTGGCGCACACCGGCGATCCCGCCCAGCCGATCGTGCGCTGGGACAATCCCTTTCTGACCCGACGCCAGGGCTGGAACATGCAGTGGCACGATGACGAGATCGGCGTGGCCGGCTGCATCCAGAGCCTGGTCACCGCGGTGCGCGAGAACAGCGCCCCCACCTACGGCGCGCTGCAGGCGCGGCTGGATCAGGAGCTGGTGCTGGCCATGCGCCAGTCAGCCCAGGAGGGCGGCCGCCCCATCCCCCTGCCGCTCACGCCGGTGGAGTGAAAAAATCTCACACAAAGTCACAAAGCCACAAAGAACTTGCCACCAAGAACAGCAAGGATCACAAAGTATTTTCTTCTTGCTTCGTGATGCTTCGTGATGCTTCGTGTCCTTCGCGGCGAATTTTTAGAACAACAGCGGGCCGAGGAAGATGACCGCCGCGCCCAGCGCCAACGCCCCCAGCAGCAGCCATACCCACACCCGCCCGCGCGAAGCCGAGGGGGTTGCCTCGGGGCGCTCCGGGCGCGCCTCCAGCTCCCGCCCGCAGTACCAGCAGAAATTGGTGTCGGCCCCCACCTGCTTGCCGCAGTATTTGCACGCCTTGGTCGGCTTCTCGCTCATCCTCCCAATTGTAAGCGCAGAAGCCGGATTGGGGAATGGATGAGGGGCGTGAGATTGCTTCACCGCGCGCAAACCCGTCGCGCGGATCGCAATGACAAATGTGCTCTCCCCTTCTCCCATGCCTCATGGGAGAAGGGGCTGGGGGATG
>CAZCBJ010000322.1:0-2415 GCA_964496705.1 uncultured Anaerolineaceae bacterium
GCACACCAACCCACACCCGTCCGGCATCCACCACCGCAGCAGCCCTCACCGAAACGCTGCCCGCTGAGCAGCCAACCGCCGATCAAAATCTTCCCCCGGCGATTAGTACGCCCACGCCAACCCCCACCCGGCAATTGATTGAATCAACTGTTGGAGAAAATCCGTGGGTTGCGCCGTTGTGTTGCGGTGTGGCTTTGATTTTCTTCGTTTTATTCCTGGTGCTGGGGCGCAAGCGCAACAAGAAAGGCGACTCGCAGCCCACCGACTCATAATGGACCGGCGGCAGGGTAATTATTCATAGGTCAAGTCAATGTAGAACCGGCAGCGGTCCCCGCGCAACACTGATGTCCCGCAGATCAGCGGGATATCGCCTGACGCATACACGCGGAATTCAACCCACAGGGCGGGGAATCCTTGTTTGACACCCAGCAAACCGGCTTCATGGGATTCCAGCAGCACCGGTTCAAAAACCTCGCTCTCGCGGACAACCTGCACGCCGTATTGCCGGCGCAGGAACAGCGGCACATCCTCGGCACCATCGTAAGTTTGCAACAGATCGGGAAACCGGTCAGCCGAAAAATACAGGTTCTCGATCAAAATGGGGCCATCCTCCACCTGGATCAGACGCTGAAACCAGTAGGCCTGCTCGGTTTCTCTCAGTTGCAGGGCAAGCCGCACATCTCCCGGCGGATTATAAATCCCCTTTCCCAGAAGGCTCGCCGACGGATTGAGACCATTGCGCCGCATGAGGTTGGTGAAATCCATCAAGCGCAATACACCCTGCTTGAGCTTCTGGGGCGCGGCGAAGGTGCCTTTGCCGTGCTGGCGGTAAAGGATACCCTCCTTGATCAATATGTCGACAGCCTGGCGGACGGTCGCCCGGCTGACCTCAAAGACCTGCATCAAGGTCCGTTCAGAAGGAATCTTCTCCCCCACCGGCCATTCGCCGCTCTGTATTTTCGAACGGATGATCTGCCCCAGGCTGTGATACAACTTGCCGGGGTTGGAATGGATGGACGCAATCTCGTCAAGTCCAATCGCCCGATCAGGCTTCATGATCGATTTTCCATTCTACACCGTTGGTTTGCATTCATGCGCATACGATGGGCTCCACCTCAAGCATTTCGCACACTGCCAGCAAATCCTCCACCAGGCCGCCGTATGCCATGTGGATGTACTCGGAGCGCAGATTCTGCACAAAGAAATCCAGATCGCCGTCCAGTTTCAAGAAGGCATGCGGCCACATCGGATATCCGCACTCCTCCAGCCATGCCGGGTCGCCTTCAATCGCTTCGCCGGGGGCAATCAGCATCACATACTGCCCCTGGATGCGCGACAGACGCGCCAGAGTGACCCGCCCCGGCTTGCACACCAGCCCGGTGCAGACTCCGCTGGCTTTGCACTCCAGCCGCGGCTGGTAAGTGAGGTGAACCTGCTTGGGGTCTTTGGCCAGCGTGATTGCGCCGGCGCCGTCGTCGATCATGCGCACGATGCCGTTGCGCCGATCCACCAGATTGACGTCCGCAGTGAACAACGGCTGGTCACTCAGCAGGCGCAAGATATACGTGGTCAGCGCACCATTGGAGTCATTCAAACAGGTGGTGACATAACCGCGCGAAGACAGGCGGCTTTGCGCCAGGCACATCGAGCAGTAATGGTCGCTCAACCCAAACATGTCATTCACTCCGGTGAAGTCAAACTTTTCCCGGGCGATGATGCGCTCCATGCCCAGGTAAAGGCGTATGGAGCGTTCGGTCACCTGGTCGTAAGGCGGCACGCTGCCATATTCCTGCTGCAAGGTTCGGTAAGTCGCGCGCAGCTCCTCCTCAGGCACTTGCTCGCCTTCTGCAACCACCTCATACTGGTCAATGAATCCAACCGTGATGCCAAAATCGCGCATCCACTGCGCCGGATCGAAAGGCCCGGTGTAGATGCCCATGCCGTGCCCACCGATCGAGCCGAAGCGCGATTTGCGCAGTGTGTTTTTCACCCGCGCAGCGCGGGCAAACCGCTCCACCGCCTCCATCACGCCCGGCTCATCCGGCAAGCCATACACCACCTGATGAGGGATGCCGACCTCATCCAGTGAGCCGTGTGTAACCGCCAGCCCGCCAATGGACCATAGCCGCGGGATGGGCAGCGCCCAAAGCAGGATCGGGCGCCCAAATCGCTGAGCAGCCTGCAGGATGCGGTCAGCCCAATTCCAGGTTTGGACAAACAGGATCATGCCGTCCACATCTTCAGCCAGAAATTGTTCCACCACCTGCAAAGATTCGCCAATTTCACTGACCACATGCTCGTGCACCACCAGATTGATGGACAGGGACTGCAGCGCGCGCAGGGCAATCTGGGTGTCTTCAGGCTGTATCCAGGCCTCGCCGGTTTCGCTGCTAGCCGCATACAGACCCGGCCAGG
>CAZCBJ010000322.1:2425-2897 GCA_964496705.1 uncultured Anaerolineaceae bacterium
AAGAAAGCCGATTTTTGGGACGGATGTCATGTTGCACCTCATTTGTCGAAAAAAGGGAGTGGTACGTACCAGAGATATTATAGCCCCAGGTCTGGAAATGTCAAATCCTTTGGGGATGTTCGCCAGGAGAGGCGCGAAATTGGATCGAGATCAGGTTATTTGGAGGAATCTAGCGCTGGCACCAGGTCAATCACCACCACCTCCGGCGGCGCAAGAAAGCGGATGCGCGGCGCCATCCCCCCGGTAAACCCCAGACCGCGGCTGACAAACAGGGTCATCTGCCCAACCTGGTAGCGTCCCATCTCAAATTCCTTGCCGTGGCGCGAATTGGTCACGATCGCCCCGATGAGGGGCAGCCGCACCTGCCCGCCGTGCGTGTGACCTGCCAGGTAAACATCCACCCCCAACGCTTCAGCGTCAAACGCCAGGTCAGGCTTGTGATACAACAGGAGCGTGAAGTCGTCGCCGGAAA
>CAZCBJ010000323.1:0-2889 GCA_964496705.1 uncultured Anaerolineaceae bacterium
CGTGCCGCCGTCCTGCAGCTCGATGGTCTTGCGCCACGCCTCGCGCTGGCTGGCGTTGATCTCGCCCAGGTACAGCACCTGGCGCTGCACCACACGGCCGTCGCTGCAGCGGCGGTTCTCCACCACGCTCCAGTAATCGTGAGTCTTGCCGTCCTTCTTGCGTGGGTTGCAGCGCAGGAACATGGCCCAAATTCTGGGCACCTGCAGCCACGGGCGCAAGGACCAAGGTCTCCACTACAGACCCCGTCGCCGCACGCTCATTGCAGATCAATAACTTGCATTGCAGTAGGCGATCAACTCACAGGTTATCCACCGAAAAGTGAGAAAGACGGGCTAGTGCAGTGTTTCGTTCTGTTTAGAACTTAAGCGCGCGTTGGCTCGGATGACCTTCTGAAGGATGTCACGCGCACTCTTGGTCCAGATGAACGGCTTGGGGTCGATGTTGTGATGAGCGACGTAGTCATTGATCGCCGCTTCCAACTCGGGCACGCTGGTGAACACGCCGCGGCGCAGGCGTTCTGTCGTGATGTCGCGGAAGAAGCGCTCCACCATGTTCAGCCACGACGCCGAGGTCGGCGTGAAGTGCATGTTGAAGCGCGGGTGCTTGGCCAGCCACTCCTGCACCGCCGGATGCTTGTGGGTGGCGTAGTTGTCTGCGATCAGATGCAGCGTCTTGCCCTTGGGCGTCTCGCGGTCGATCTTGCGCAGGAACTTCAACCACTCGGCATGGGTGTGACGCTGCTGGCATTGACCGATCACCGTGCCGTCGAGCACGTTCATCGCCGCGAACAGCGTGGTCGTGCCGTGGCGCTTGTAGTCGTGGGTCATCGTCTGCGCGCGGCCCTTCTTCAGCGGCAGCCCTGGCTGCGTGCGGTCCAGCGCCTGGACCTGGCTCTTTTCGTCGCAGCACAGCACCAAGGCGTGCTCGGGCGGGGACATGTACAGGCCCACGATGTCCTCGAGCTTCTCGACGAACTTCGGGTCGCGCGACACCTTGAAGCCACGCACGATGTGCGGCTTCAGGCCGTGAGACTGCCAGTGCCGCCAGACGGTGCTGGCAGCCACCCCCAACTCCGCGGCCAGCTTGCGCGTGCTCCAGTGCGTCGCCGCCGCAGGCTTGCTCTGCGTGGTCAGCTGGACCAACTCCGCCACGTTCACCTTGACCGGCGGGGCGCCGCGAGGAAGGTCGCGCTCGATACCTTCCACCCCGGCTTGCAGATACCGCTCGCGCCAGCGAGCCACTTGCACGCGCCCGATGCCGAGTTCCTCGGCGATGTCCCTGTTCTGCAGTCCTTGTGCTGCCAACAGAACGATGCGCGCCCGCTGCGCCAGCCGCACGCTCGTGCGTCCGGAGCGCGACAGCTTGGTCAGCTCCGTCCTCTGTTCTTCGGTCAGAACGATCTCCGGTGCAACTCGCACTTGCCCACTCCACTTCAAGCTCAAGTAGAGCATTGGAGCTGGACTGTGCAGTTAAGTTCATTCAAGAACAGAACACTACACTAGTGTTTAATTGCGAATTACAGCGATAGTATTATGATTCCCACGTCGCATGACATGTGGGGGTCTCATGGCGCGAGTGGCGGTGGCGCTGTCCTGCACGGCGCAAGTCATGGCGGAGCTTGAGCGATTGTCGCGAAGTCGAAGCGGCGAGGTCCGCATCGCGGAACGAGCCCGCATCGTTCTGGCGTGCCTGCGAGGCAAGCGCAACGACGAGGTTGCCGGCGAGATGGGCCTGCGGCCGAACACTGTTGGGCTTTGGCGTCGACGCTTTGCCGAGCGCGGCATCGCCGGGCTTGGTGATGCGCCTCGCTCCGGCAAGCCGCCGAAGTACGGCGTCGAGTTGCGCGATCGAATTCTGGCGCAGCTCGAGTTGCCGCCACCGGCGGGCATGGCCAGCTGGGATGGTGGCTCGTTGGCGCTGGCGCTGAGCGTTTCGGATCATGCGGTTTGGCGCGTGCTGCGCAAAGAGGGCATCCAGTTGCAGCGCCACCGATCTTGGTGCGTCAGCACGGACCCGGAGTTTGCCGCCAAGGCTGCCGATGTGATCGGCTTGTACTTGAATCCACCGCAGAACGCCTTGGTGCTCAGCGTCGACGAGAAGCCATCGATTCAAGCGCTCGAGCGCGCACGAGGCTACGTCCAGACCAGCAGCGGCAAGATCGTCCAGGGCATGAAGAGCACCTACAAGCGCCACGGCACGGTCAACTTGTTCGCCGCCCTGGAGGTCGCTGCGGGCGTGATCCGCGCCAAGACGACCCAGACCAAGAAACGCGCGGACTTCCAGGCCTTTATGGAGGAGATCGTCGCAGAGCAGCCTCTGGATCGCCAAATCCATGTCATCCTGGACAACTTGAACACCCACAAGAAGAACGAAGACTGGCTGGCCGCGCACCCGAACGTCACGTTTCACTTCACGCCCACCAGCGCGAGCTGGCTCAATCAAGTGGAAATCTGGTTCGGCATCTTCCAGCGCAAGACGCTCAACAATGCGAGCTTCCGCAGCATCGATCAACTCACGCAGGCCATTCATGCTTTCATCGCCGTGTACAACGAAACCGCCGCACCCTTCGTGTGGCGAAAGCGAGAAGTCCGAGGCGCACAGCTACGTAACACTATCGTCAACTTGCGCAATTAAACACTAGACTGCCCGCTCCTCCCCTGCCCGAAGCGAGACTTCCCATGCCGGATCCCCTGCTCATCGCCCAGCGCGCCGACGTCGCCTGCGAACTGCTGCCCGCGCTGGCCAACCGGCACGGGCTGATCACCGGCGCCACCGGCACCGGCAAGACGATCACGCTGCAGAAGCTCGCCGAGGGCTTCAGTGCGATCGGCGTGCCGGTCTTCATGGCCGACGTCAAGGGCGACCTGACCGGCATCAGCCAGACCGGC
>CAZCBJ010000324.1:0-2871 GCA_964496705.1 uncultured Anaerolineaceae bacterium
TGGCGCCCCGGTACCGGGGAGGGCCCGACGGCCGCGTGGTCGCGACCTTCGCCCCGGACGCCTGGCCGGGATGCCCCGGCGCACGCCTGCTCGACGTCGAGAGCGAAGACGGCCTGCGCCTGCGGTTCGTCGATTGCCCGGCGTACTTCGATCGCGAGGCGATCTACGGCACGTCGCAGGGCGACTATGCGGATAATCACCTCCGCTACGCCCTCCTGGGTCGGGCGGCGCTCGAGGGGTGCGTGATCCTGGACGAGCGCCCCGACGTCCTGCACGCCCACGACTGGCAGGCCGGCCTGGCGCCCGCCTACCTCGCGGCGCGTCTCGCCGGGCGGCCCCAGTTCGCGGGCACGGGCGCGGTGTTCACGATCCACAACCTGGCGTATCAAGGGTTGTTTCCTGGCAGCGTCCTGCCGGCGCTCGACCTGCCTGCCGAGGCGTTCACCGGCGGTGCACTCGAGTACTGGGGCCAGGTGAGCTTCCTGAAAGCAGGCATTTCGTTCGCGCGCGTGATCACGACGGTCAGCCGCCGCTACGCGGTCGAGATCCGATCGGCCGAGCAAGGCTTCGGCTTCGAGGGGGTGCTCCAGCAGCGTGCGGACGCGCTGGTGGGCATTCCGAACGGCATCGACCCGGACCTCTGGAATCCCGCTCGGGATCCGTACCTGCCAGCGGCGTTTTCGGCGGACGATCTGAGCGGGAAGGCCGTGGTGAAGCAGACCTTACTGGCCCGCTTCGGCCTGACCGGAGCCGGGCAGGAGCAGCGGCCCGTCATCGGCATGGTGTCGCGGATGGTGGATCAGAAGGGGCTCGACATCATCGCGGAGGCGGCCGCGGACCTGATGGGGCTCGGCGCCACGTTCGTGATCCTGGGCACCGGCGAGGCGCGGTACCAGGACATGTGGGCCGGGCTGGCGGCGGAGTTCCCGGACCGCGTCGCCGTCACCATCGGTTTCAGCGAGGAACTGGCGCACCTGATCGAGGGCGGTGCCGACATGTTCCTGATGCCGTCGCGTTTCGAGCCGTGCGGCTTGAACCAGATGTACAGCCAGCGGTACGGCACCGTGCCGATCGTGCGCGCCACCGGGGGCCTCGACGACACCGTCGAGCAGGTCGATGCCCGCACCGGCACCGGGACCGGCTTCAAGTTCCGCGACCACACCGCGGCGGCCATGCTGGGGGCGGTGCGCGACGCGATCGACTGGTACCGGGAGCCCGGACGCTGGCGCCGGGTGCAGGTGGCGGGCATGCGCCAGGACCACTCGTGGGACGCGTCCGCCCGCGAGTACGTCAAAGTCTATGAACGGGCCTTGAAACCTCCAGGCCCGGCGGTGAATCATTCACGATAAGGCAGGCCGGCCAGACGCCGGCCGCCATCACGTCCGAGACACGAGGCACTCATGGCATCAGAGAAGATCTTGAACCTGACCGACGGCAACTTCGAATCGACCATTCAGAGCTCGGCTGTGCCCGTGCTCGTGGACTTCTGGGCGGAATGGTGCGCGCCCTGCCGGCGCCTGGCCCCCCTGGTGGATGCCCTGGCGGCCGAGATGGACGGCAAGCTGGCCGTCGCCAAGGTGAATGTGGACGAGAATCCAGTGACGCCCGGCCGTTTTGGCGTCCGCGGGATCCCCACGCTGATCCTGTTCAAGGGCGGCAAGGTCGTGGACCAGGTGGTCGGCCTGGTCGGACCGGACGATCTGAAGCAGATGGTGTCGGCCCACGTCTAGCGAGGCTGCGCCTCAGACCGCCGAGGCATGTCGAGGTGGCTCCGCCTCGCTAGATCACAGTGTTGGCTTTGCCCCGCCTGCGGCGGGGCGTAGACGTCTTGAAGGCCGATCAAGACTTGACTCATTCGCAGCGACTTTCGGCCTTCAAGACGTCCAGGTCGCTCCCAGCCCCCGGCGCGGTTGTGCCTATTCGGTTCCCTGCCCCCTGTGGAGCGCACACGTGGACGCCACACGAGACGTGATCATCATCGGATCGGGCCCGGCCGGACTGACGGCCGCCGTGTACGCGGCCCGCGCCAACCTGAAGCCTCTCGTCATCGAGGGCTTGCAGGCCGGCGGCCAACTCATGTTGACGACGATGATCGAGAACTACCCGGGATTCCGTGACGGGATCTTGGGGCCGGACCTGATGGCCGAGATGCGGGCGCAGGCCGAGCGGTTCGGCGCGGAGATCGTCCAGCACGACGTGACCGCCGTGACCCTCGGGCAGCGGCCGTTCACGGTCGTGGCCGGCGGCACCACCTACAGCGCCCGGGCGCTGATCATCGCCACCGGCGCCTCGGCCAAGCTGCTGGGGCTGCCGTCCGAACGCAAGCTGATGGGCCACGGCGTCTCGACCTGCGCGACCTGCGACGGTTTCTTCTTCCGCGGCAAGCCCATCGCCGTCGTCGGCGGCGGGGACACCGCCCTCGAGGAGGCGATCTTCCTCACCCGCTTCGCGTCCAAGGTCACGCTGGTGCATCGGCGAGACGCGTTCCGGGCCTCGCGGATCATGCAGGACAAGGCCCTCGCCAACCCCAAGATCGAGGTGGCCTGGAACAGCGTCGTCGATCGCATCACCGACGAGGCGAAGGGTGAGGTGACGGGCATGGTGCTGCGCGACGTCCAGAGCGGTGCCGAGCGCGAGGTGCCCGTGGACGGCGTCTTCGTCGCGATCGGCCACACACCCAACACCAGCCTGTTCGGCGGGCAGCTCGACATGGACGCGAACGGGTACCTGCGCACGCACGACGGCACGAAGACCAGCGTGCCCGGGGTGTTTGCCTGCGGTGACGTGCAGGACCACGTGTACCGCCAGGCGATTACGGCCGCCGGGTCCGGCTGCATGGCCGCGATCGACGCCGAGCGCTTCCTCGAGGCG
>CAZCBJ010000325.1:0-2847 GCA_964496705.1 uncultured Anaerolineaceae bacterium
CCTGCGCCCCTCATCAGCCGGGTTGTCGCTGCCTTCTGGCTCTGAGGAAACTTCTGGCTCAGCGCAGACCTGCGAAAGGCTGTTGGGCGAAGCGCTCAAGCCCGAGGGCGATGCGCTGCCAGAGATGGACTCACAGTCCACGAATGCCAGGCCGCGATCGAGGACATCGGTCAGAACGAGGTTTTGCACCTGCCCTGGACCAATCTTCAGGCGCACCTCATAGACGAGGATTTCGCCGATGGCAACATCCGGCAGTAGCGCAGGCTGGTGGATGGATTCCACCAAGGACTTGGAACCGGAGGCAAGGATGTCGAGGTCGCTGTCTGAGTTATTCTGGGTGTTCAAATCATCGCCGTTGTTGCCGTCGTCCTGCGCGGATGCCAGGTTGAGCAGGCTGGTCACCTCCGGGTCGAGCGGATCATCCACCCGCACGGTGAGGGTAAAAGTGCGGCTGGCGCCGGCAGCCAGGTCAAACACCTGCCAGGTGACGGTGCCAAGCTCATTATCATACACATAAGTGCCGGACGCGCTGACGAAAGTTACCCCGGCAGCGGGCAGAGTGTCCACCAGGGTGACCCCGGTGGCGCCCCGCGTGCCCAGATTGCGCACCGTGATGGTGTAAGTCAGCTCGGCGCCGGGCAGAATCAAAGTCTGGCCGTCGCCCTTCTCCACCAAGATATCCGGAGCGGCTGTCAACGCGGTGCTCTCATCGGCGGTGTTGTCTTCCAGGTTAAGATCATCGCCGTGCTCGCCGTCGTCTGCAATGTTGGCGGTGTTGTCTATGCTGGTTACTCCCGCGGGGAGGCTATCCACCACGCTGACCGCGAAGAATACTGAGTCGGCCACATCCGCAGCCAGGTCGCCGACATCGTAAGTGCAGACCGTCCCGGCGGGGTCGCCCTGACTGCAGGACCAACCGGACGTGCTGCCGGCGGCATTGAACACGGTATTGTCGGGGACGGTCTCGGTGATCACCACACCGGAAGCGTCCGCATCGCCGTTGTTGGCGTATTCCAGCGTATAGATGATGGTGTCGCCGGCAAAGACCGGATCCTGGTTGTCCACTTTGTCGATGACCAGGTCCACATACAGCAGATCGGTGCGGTGCGTGTCGCTGTCGCTGACCGGATTGCCGTCCAGGTCTTCACCTGAACCGGTGGCGGTGTTGGCCAGCGGATCAAGATCGGTGGACTTGACCGTGTAGTCAACGGTGAATGTCCAGATTTCGCCGGAAGCGAGAATGCCGTCATCACCGGTATCTCCGGAAACGTAAGCGGCATCGCCGGCCACATTGTCGCTGACAGCCACCACCGACACGGGTGTGCCATCGCTGGCAGGATCATGCTGCACCGTGATGGTGAAGGTGAGTGTATACCCGACTGAAGCCGTCGCCGGGCCGCTCTTGGTCACCAGCAGCGCCGGGGCATGGGTCACATCCAGAGAATGGTCGTCCGTGTCGCTCACCGGGTCGCCGTCCAGGTCTGTCCCGGAGCCAGTGGCGTTGTTCACCAGCGGATCCGGGTCGCTCAGCGTAAGCGTGTGGCTCACGCTGAACGTCCAGGTCTCGCCCGCGTCCAGCAGGTTGTTGGTGTTCGTGTCGCCCGACTGGTACGTCGCAGCGCCCGCCACGTCATCCGTGACCGAAAGCGCCGATACCGGCGATCCATCCGAAGTCGGCGCGTGCGCCACGGTGATCGTGTAGGTCACCGTGCTGCCCACCCCAGCCGTCGCCGGACCGCTCTTGGTCACCAGCAGCGCCGGGGAGTGGGTCAGGTCCGTGGTGTGATCATCCGTGTCGCTCACCGGGTCGCCGTCCCCATCCGTGCCAGAGCCTGTCGCCGTGTTCACCAGCGGATCTGCATCGCTCAACTTCACGGTGTAATCCACCGTGAACGTCCAGGTCTCGCCCGCATCCAACGCGTCATTGCCATTCGTATCGCCGCTCACATAGGTCGCAAGGCCAGCGATGCTGTCGGTGACGACCAGATCGGTGACCGGCGTGCCGTCGGAAGTTGGGTCATGCGCAACGGTCATGGTATAGGTCACCGTCTGGCCGATCGCGGCGCTTGCCGGGCCGCTTTTGGCCACCACGATCACAGGATCCACCGTGACCTGCACGACCGAGACAGACTCGCTGTCAGAGGCCGTATCGCTGTTCTCCTCGTTGTCATGGACCGTGACTTCAGCGGTGTTATCGTAAGTTCCAGCCGTGGTGTGGTCAACCGTATACGTGCAACTGGTGGACTGACCGGGATCTAAGCGCGTGCCAATCAGGTCCAAACACTCAGCCGACAGGGCATTATCATCGGTTAAATCGGTGATGGTCACCGGCTCGACAGAACCGTTGGTGATGGTCAGGGTAAAGGTGAACGTGCCGCCCGGAACTGGCAACCAATCGGGTGTGGCTGCCTTCGTCAGCAGCACCGACGGGTCGACGTTGTTAACTGTAGCAGTGCTATCGTCCGTATCCGAAGCCGTGTTGGCCTCGTTGTCTGTGACGGTCACGGAAGCTGTGTTGGTATATGTACCCGCATCGGTGTGGCTGACAATGAAGCTGCAGGACACCGAATCGGCCACCGGAATGCTGACCTCGATCAAATTGGTGCAGTCAGCTGGCAGCGTGTAGGAATCATCGCTGAGCGCGGTCACCGTGACCGGTTCGACCGAGTCGTTGTAGATGGTTATGGTGTAGGTGAAATCTCCGCCCGGCTCGAAGCGGCTGGCCGGCGACACATCCTTGACCAACGTAACGGCTGGTTTTACATCGGTGACCGCCGCCGTGGCATCATCCGTATCGCTGGCGGTAGTGTTTTCATTGTCGCTGACCGTCACCGAGGCAGTATTGGA
>CAZCBJ010000326.1:0-2832 GCA_964496705.1 uncultured Anaerolineaceae bacterium
TGATCTTGGACATCTTGCTAAAATCGGCGGTTCATCACTTACTGATAAGTCAATTGAAATTTCTAAAGCCGATCTCTCAAGTAAAGAAGTTCCGACATCATATGTACCTTTCCGTAATGCCAACATATTGAGTGCGTGTGTAAGCTGGGCAGAGGTAATTGGTGCCGAAGCAATTTTTATAGGCGCGGTTTATGAAGATGCATCAGGTTACCCCGATTGCCGTCCGCAATTTTATGAAGCATTCGAAAAAATGGTTGACCTTGGTACCAAACCTGAAACAAAAATTAAAATTGTAACACCGATAATAAATTTTTCTAAAGCAGATATTGTTAGAAAAGGAACTGATTTGAAAGCGCCGCTCCATTTAACGTGGTCGTGTTACCAAAGTGAAGATGAAGCTTGTGGAGTTTGTGATAGCTGTGCTTTCCGTCTGCGCGGATTTCAACAAGCGGGTGTTGAAGATCCGATCCCTTATAAAGTAAGACCGGTGTATGTTTAATTGAGAATTCCCGAAAATGTGAATAGAATGTTTAATAAATTTTTGAGTTTGATATGAAAGACAAAACAAAAATACTTGTAACATTTCCCAATCCTAATCCGGAAAGGGATTACACTATCATTCACACGGCGCCTGAGTTTACATCACTCTGTCCTGTAACAGGTCAGCCCGATTTTGCAACGATAATTCTTGAATACATTCCCGATAAAATTTGTGTTGAACTGAAGAGCTACAAATTTTACCTTCAATCATTCCGCAATGATGGTATCTATTTCGAAGCAGTAACAAACAGAATATTAAACGACCTTGTAAAAATCTGCAAACCCCGTTATATGAAATTAACTGCAAGGTTTAATACACGCGGCGGCATCTTCTCGGAAATTATTGCTGAACAAAGAAGAAAAAAATTGAAAAAGAAATTCGTTTGACTAATACTAACTCCTTTTCTAATTCAATTAATTATACATTATAAATTATTCATTGTACATTAATTCAGGGAGTTAACATGGCAAAGAAAATAATTAAAAGAAGCTGGGCAGAGCCATTCAAAATAAAAATGGTTGAGCCGATTAAAATGACGAGTAAAGAGGACCGCGAAAAAGCTGCTAAAGAAGCCGGTTATAATACGTTCTTATTAAAATCAGAAGACGTTTATATTGATCTATTAACCGATAGCGGAACTAATGCAATGAGCGATTACCAGTGGGCAGGAATGATGCTTGGCGATGAAGCTTATGCAGGAAGCAGAAATTTCTATTATCTGTGGGACAATATTAAAAAGTATTATGGAATGCCTTACCTCGTTCCAACGCATCAGGGTCGTGGTGCAGAACATCTCGTTTCCAAAGCGATGATTAAACCGGGGGATTATATTCCCGGTAATATGTACTTTACAACTACTCGTCTTCATCAGGAACTTGCCGGCGGAACTTTTGTGGATGTTATTATTGATGAAGCACATGATTCACAGAACCTTCATCCATTCAAAGGAAATATTGATCTTCAGAAACTTGAAGACCTGTTTAAGAAAGTTGGTGGAAAGAAAGTACCTTATGTAAGTATGGCGGGTCCGGTTAATATGGCCGGCGGTCAGCCATTCTCTATGGAAAACTTAAGAGCTGTAAAAAAACTTACTGATAAATACGGAGTTAAACTTTGGTTCGATGCAACACGCGCAACTGAAAATGCCTATTACATTAAAGTCCGCGAAAAAGGTTATGAGAACAAAACTATTGCTCATATATTAAAAGAGATGTGTTCTTACTTCGATGGATTATGGGTTAGTGCTAAGAAAGATCTTATGGTTAACATCGGCGGATTCCTTGCAACCCGTAATAAAAAAGTATTCGAAGAAACCAGTAACATGGTTGTTGTTTATGAAGGGCTTCATACATATGGAGGATTAGCCGGACGCGATATGGAAGCAATGGCACGCGGTATTGAAGAGATGGTTCAGTTCGATAATATTAGAGCTCGTATAGGTCAGATTGAGTATTGCGGTAATCAACTTGAAAAATATGGAATACCGATGGTCTATCCTTTCGGCGGACATGCAATATTCCTTGATGCAAAAAGATTTCTACCACACTTAAAACAGGATTTATTCCCGGCGCAGACATTAGCATCTGAGATTTATATTGATAGCGGTGTTCGCGGAATGGAAAGAGGAATTGTTTCTGCCGGACGCGATCCCGAAACCGGTAAACATCGTTATCCAAAACTTGAACTGGTTCGTTTAACTTTCCCAAGAAGAGTTTATACTCAAGCTCATATTGATGTTATGGTTGAATCGATTGCACAGGTATTTGAGGATAGAAAGAAAATTAAAGGATTGAAAATGGTTTACGAACCTAAATATCTGCGATTCTTCCAGGCAAGATTTGCAAAACTGTAATAAATAAAAATAAATTATATCTGTTGGGGTTTGATTCGTCAAACCCCTCTTTGTATGGAAAAAATTTTATGATGGATCCGCTTAAAATAAAAGAAAAATATTTTTTAGATAGGGATAGGGTGTTTAACGATCCCGATCTATTGAAGGATCCGTTTCAATTCTGCATTAAATATTCAGTTCTTGTTGAAGAATATATTGTTAAGATACTTAAAGGAATAAAACTCACAGGGGCTGTTGCATCTGTTGGCAGTTTTAGCCGGAGGGAATTATCTCCTTATTCCGATATTGATATTATGTTCATCTTCGATTCTGTTGAAGGTAATGAAGACCTTATTAAAGAATGTGTTACAAAATTATGGGATGCCGGAATTGAAGTCTCCCATACTATCAGAGAATACTCCGATATTGAAAAATTTCTGCATTCAGATCTTCATGCATT
>CAZCBJ010000327.1:0-2812 GCA_964496705.1 uncultured Anaerolineaceae bacterium
TGTCGGCGCGGGTGCAGCGGAAGGAGCAGTGGATGCTTCCAATATGCTCAAGCCAGCCCTGGCGCGCGGGGAGCTGCAATGTATTGGCGCGACCACCCTGGATGAATATCATAAGCATATTGAGAAGGACTCGGCGCTTGAACGCAGGTTTGCTCCAGTTTATGTGGATGAACCCAGCGAAGAGGACACGATCCAAATGTTGTTTGGCCTTCGCGACCGCTATGAAGCCCATCACAAGGTGCAATTCACCGATGATGCGCTGGTAGCCGCCACCCGCTTGTCCTCCCGCTACGTGACTGAACGCCACCTGCCCGATAAAGCCATCGATTTGATGGATGAAGCGGCGGCAAAATTGCGCGTGGCGCTGTATTCGCTCCCGCCAGAACTCAAGCAAATGAAATCAGAACTTGAGCGCCTTTCGGCGGAAGAGGAGCAGGCTGGTGTGGAACGCGATTATGAGCGCGCCGCGAGAAAGAAGGCTGAGCGGCTGCGGATGGAAACGGAGTTCAATGCCCTGCGAGACAAATGGGAAGAGGAACACAAGCTGGATGAAAAGGTGGATGTGGATGATATTGCCCAGGTGGTCGCCCAATGGACCGGTATTCCGGTCAGTCAGATGATGGAAACCGAAGCGGAGCGGCTGCTGCACATGGAAGAGCGGCTGCACGAACGCATCATCGGTCAGGAAGAAGCCATTCACGCCATTGCGGATGCCATTCGACGCGCTCGTTCAGGGTTGAAGGATCCGCGGCGTCCAATTGGTTCCTTCATCTTCATCGGACCTTCAGGTGTTGGAAAAACCGAGCTGGCCAAAGCACTGGCAGAATTCATGTTTGGCGACGAAGAAGCGATGGTGCGGCTGGACATGAGCGAATATCGCGAGCAGCATACGGCATCCCGCCTGTTCGGCGCGCCGCCAGGATATGTAGGCTATGAAGAAGGTGGGCAATTGACTGAAGCGGTGCGCAGGCGGCCTTATCGGGTGATCCTGTTTGATGAAATTGAAAAAGCTCACCCGGAGGTCTGGAATGCGCTGCTGCAGATTTTGGATGATGGACGCTTGACAGATGGACAGGGGCGGGTGGTTGATTTCCGCAATACCGTATTGGTTATGACCAGCAACCTAGGCACTGAGTTTGTACGTCAAAGCGGCACGTTGGGTTTCTTGCAGACAAATGGGTCGGTGGAGGACCGCCAGGCGCATGAGAAGATTGAACGGGCGCTGAAAACCACTTTCAGGCCCGAATTCTTGAACCGCATTGATGAGATCATCATCTTTTCTGCGCTGACTATTGACCAGATGCGCAACATCGTTGACCTTCAGTTGATGGAAGTGGAACAGCGCCTTAAAGAACACGGCCTATCGGTGAAACTTACTGACAAAGCCAGAGAATGGATGGCCCAGACTGGTTATGATCCCTCATTTGGGGCGCGACCGCTGCGAAGGGTTCTGCAAAAATACGTCGAAAGCCCGTTATCGATCAGCCTGCTGTCCGGTGAATTTACGCAAGGTGACACAGTGGTGGTGGACGTGAGCGACGAAAAAGGCGTTTTCTTCCGGAAGGATGAGGCTGAGAAGGCAAACGCACAGCAATAACTGCTTTCGGACAGTAAAATGACGTGAGACCGTTCCGTTTATGCGGAGTGTGAGAATACGGAACTGTAAGCCATTAATTTCGTATTTTAAGGAGTGGAGGTGAACTCATGAATTCGGCATATATTACGACATCTTTCGATTTTCAAGGTTACAAAATTGTTCGTTATCTGGGTGTGGTGCGAGGCATCACCGTCCGTTTGCGCAGTGTCATCGGCAATTTCGCTGGCGGATTGCAGACCATCTTCGGTGGAAATATCACCATTTTCACTGAGCTGTGCGAGCATGCCCGCCAGGAAGCTTTTCAGTTGATGGTCAGCCATGCCGATCAAATGGGAGCGAACGCGATCATTGGTGTACGTTATGACGCTAACGATGTGATGGACGGGGTCACCGAGGTGCTGGCTTATGGCACGGCAGTCGTGATTGAAAAAGAATAAGAAAGTAAAGGAACCTTCCGGGGTAAACATACGTCTATTTTTCAAGAGGTAAACATGAAAACCTGGATCAGCGTTCCTTTACTGTGTGTGTTCTTTCTTTTTCTGGCTGGATGCAGCGGTACGGACAGCTCAGAAGGTCCGGGCAAGCCTGTTGATACGATGATCCCATTCCCCACACGGCTGTCTGACCCTGTTGAGAATCCGCCGACCGAGCCACTTCCAGATCCCACGCAGGCAATTGCTCCCGAAAAACCGCAACCGACCGGTAGTGGTATATCGGCGGATGCGGGCATGCTGCGTGGAGAGGTTTTTATCGATGGCGTGGACCTGTTAATTCGTGAATCCTTCCCTATCCAGCTTGCGGTCATTATCAAGGGCAATCTGCCCACTCCCTGTCACAAACTACGTGTGGATGTGTCCAGACCGGATGAGCAAAACAGGATAGCTGTGCTGGTTTTTACAGTGGTAAATCCAGACGAGATATGCATTCAGGTTTTGTCGCCCTTCGAGGAACAGGTTCAATTGACCAACCTGACTGAGGGGACATATTCTGTCTGGGTGAACGGCAGTCGGGTTGGCGAATTCAAATATCCCTGACCAGGACAGGCAATAAACTGGTATATACTTAAAATATGCCGATTGAACGGACGAGGTTGATTGGATTCCTCAGAAACAGCTCGTTGTTCCGCGATTTGCCCAATGAGCAACTGGATTATGTGATTGTGCATTTGGAAGAAATGCCTCTTGAGCCTGATCAAGAGGTATATGCGCAGGGCAG
>CAZCBJ010000328.1:0-2771 GCA_964496705.1 uncultured Anaerolineaceae bacterium
CCCGCAGGCGGATGACGCCGGTGGTGGTCTCCTCGGTGCCGCCCAGCATACCCGGGATGAGCTCGCGGCGCTTCATGTGCATGGTGCCCACCAGGTCGGCGCCGTCATCCATGGTCATCATCGGTTTGTGATCGAGGGCGGCGGTGATGTGCCGGTAATACACATCGTTGCTTTCGCCCTTGATGGCAAAGACCGGGATTTCATCATGGGTCACCAGCGAGGCGGCCACGTCATCCTGGGTGGACAGGGGGTTGGAAGCGGTCAGGACAATATCCGCCCCGCCTGTTTGCAGGGTTTTCATCAGGTTGGCGGTCTCGGTGGTCACGTGCAGACAGGCAGAAACGCGCACGCCCTGCAACGGTCGCTCCTTGGCGAAGCGCTCGCGGATCATGCGCAGCACGGGCATTTCGCGCTCGGCCCATTCGATTCGACGGCGACCGCCTTCGGCTTGCGACATATCCTTTACATCATGTGTTGTCATTGGTTCCTCCAGTAGAGATGGTTAAAGTAAGCTATCCAATGCACCCTGGTCATCAAAGTGCTGGCGATAGCGGGCGACGAACTCAGCCCGCGTGTAGCAGTGATTCTGGGTGCCTTTGTTTTCGAGACAGTAAGAAGCTGCCAGCGCGCCCATCTGGCCGCAGGTCTGCCAGTCCAGGCCCAGTTGATACCCGCGCAGAAAACCGCCGCGAAACGCGTCACCCACACCAGTGGGATCGACGATGGCAGTGGGTGGGACAACCGGCGTGCGGTGGCAGTTGCCGTCCGCATAGATGACCGCGCCTTGCTTGCCGAGCGTGATCACCAGGAAATTGAGTCGGCTGAGCAGGTCATCCTGGGTCAGGCCGGTATGCTTGCGCAGCAGCTCGTATTCATATTCGTTGACAAACAGGCTGGTGGCTCCCTCTGCGCCGCGGCGCAGCTCATCAGCCGAGGTGCGCACGATCTGCTGGCTGGGATCATACAGGTAGGGGTATCCCAACTCGGCGCACTCTTTTACATACATATCCATTGCCCCAGGATCATTGGGCGAGATGACCACCATGTCAGGTTTTTCATCCAGCTCGCGGAGCGAAACCTCAGCGGCATTGGCCATTGCGCCGGGATAAAAGCTGCAAATTTGATTATTGGAAAGGTCCGTGTTGGCAAAAAATGAGGCGGTGTATTTTTCGGTGATCACCTTGACGTGCTGCGGGTTGATGCCCTGGTTGAGCATCCATTGGCGGTAATCTTCAAAATCAACGCCTGCCGTGCCGACCACCTTGGGTTGATCGCCCAGCAGCGCGAGGGTATAGGCGATGTTGGGCGCACAGCCGCCGCGGTGGCGCACCATGTTGTCCACCAGGAAGGACAGGCTGATCGATTCCAGTTTTTCGGGCAGAATATGATCGCGGAAATGTCCTGGAAAGGTCATCAGGTAGTCGTAGGCAATCGAACCGGTGCACACAATGGCCATGAAATTTCTCCTGGTTAGCCCATGATTCTGGCGAGATTTTGGTCGAAGGGCGGGTGGATGACGCCTTTTTCGGTCACCAATCCGTTCAACAAGTGATGCGGGGTGACATCGAACGCCGGATTACGCGCGCGCGCGCCGGCTGGCACCACCGCCTCGCCGTGAATTTGAATCCCCAGCACCTCTTCCGGATCGCGTTCTTCGATGGGGATCAGATTTCCATGCGCCAGGCTCAAATCGATAGTGGAAGTGGGAAATACCGAATACACCGGCACCTGGTTGGCATGCGCAGCCAGCGCCAGCATGTAGGATCCAATTTTATTGGCCACATCGCCGTTGGCTGCCACGCGGTCAGCGCCAAAGAGCACTTTTTGCACCTGTCCGCTGCGCAGAAAATAACCGGCGGCGTTATCGCTGATAATCTCGTAAGGGATGCCGTATTGCTGCAGCTCCCAGGCGGTCAGGCGCGCTCCCTGCAATCTTGGGCGGGTTTCGTCCACCAGCACGTGCACGCGCTTGCCCTGCTCGTGGGCGGTGCGGATCACGCCCAATGCGGTGCCCCAATCCACCACAGCCAGCGCGCCGGTGTTGCAGTGATGGATGATCGTATCGCCGTCCCGGATCAAATCGGCGCCGTGCGCGGCCATGCGGCGGTTGATTTCCACGTCTTCGTCGGCGATGCGGTTTGCCTCAGCCACCATGCGCTGGCGCAGCTCATCTGCCGAAGCGGCAGGCGCGGCAGACACCTTGAGCATGCGTTGAATGGCCCATGCCAGGTTCACCGCGGTGGGTCGGGTGACGGCCAGGCAGTCGGCGGCGCGATGAATCTCCGCCAGCAAATCGGCCGGGTTGTTTGTGCCTGATCGGCACGCTGCCAGCGCCATACCGTAAGCTGCCGCCGCGCCGATGGCAGGCGCACCGCGCACGGTCATATCGCAGATGGCCTCAGCCACCTGTTGATATTGCTGATATGTTTCGATGACAAAACTGCCGGGGAGCAGTCTTTGGTTGATCATGCGCAATTGCGCGTGTTCAGCATCCCATTCCAGCGTTCGCATCCTCAATGCACCTGCACTCAAAGGAAGACGCCCCGGCGCCAAGGGTGCCCATGCGAGTGCGGGGCGTCTCCACCAATCCAGCTTAATACGTATAACATGCCTGCAGCCGCAAAAGTTTATCACGCATCCAATACTTTGTAAAGCATTGACACGGGTTGACAAATCCGGTATAAGCCTTGCAAAGCTCGATGAAAATCAGATATCTCCCTTTTTTGATGTACCTGGCGGTGGCTTTATCCGCCTGCAACGTTTCCTCTCTC
>CAZCBJ010000329.1:0-2737 GCA_964496705.1 uncultured Anaerolineaceae bacterium
GTTTGTCGAGCGCGCCGCCGAGGCGGTTCGGTCGCGCACCGACCTCTCGGCGTGGCACCGGCCGTACTGCCCGTTTTGCGGCGGCGATCCCGAGATGGCCTCGCTCCCGCCCGACGGCAGCCGGCGGCTGCACTGCGGCCGCTGCGTCTCGGCGTGGGAGTTCGACGAGCTCATCTGCCCGTTCTGCGACACACGCGATGACCGCCACCGCACGTCCTGGGCCAGCGCCGACGGCCGCTACCAGCTCGTGGCCTGCACCGCGTGCCGGCGCTACCTGAAGGCCCTGGATGTCCGCCGCGCCGGGCGACCGCTCATGCTGGGTGTCGACACGATCGCCACCCTGCCGCTCGATGCGGCGGCGGCGCGCCAGGGGTTTTCGACATAGGGTTGCGGACAGAGGTCGCCCGCGCGGGCGGGGGGCGGCGTTACTTCCGATCGTGCGCGAGAGCCGACCCGTCAGCCGGCACCGGGCCGTGCTGGCCGCCGGTCAGCAGCCCGTGGGCCTTGCTCGCCAGCCAGTTGAACAGGTGGCGGGTTTCCCAGAAACGGCCGGCGTTCGACCGGGCGCCGAGCACCACGACCGCCACCGTCTGGTTGAGGTCCTGCAGCCGCAGCAGCGTCGCGAGGCAGTGCCCCGACTTCGTGATGAAACCCGTCTTGCCGCCTCTGACATCCAGATCGTTCGTGCGCAGCAACTGGTTCGTGTTGTGGATGGTCAGCGTCCGCCGATTGGTCCGGAACGTGTACTCCGCCGTCCGCATGACCGTCGCAACCAGGTCGTCCTCGGCCGCGTAGGCGATCAGGCGGGCCAGATCGTAGGCGGACGACACGTTGCGCGCGTCGAGTCCGGACGGGTCGGCAAACGCCGTGCTCGTCAGGCCGAGTTCCTCAGCCTTCTCGTTCATGCGGTCGAGAAACGCGTCCGGCCCGTCAGATGACACACGGGCCAGCGTGCGCGCGGCGACGTTGTCCGACGCCACAAGCGCCAGGTGCAGCAGGTCCTGCAGCTTCACCCGTTCCGCGGCCCGGAGGAACGTCGTCGACGCCCCCCGTACGTCAGCCCGCGCGACGGTCACTTCCCGCGTCAGGTCAGGATCGGTATCGAGGAAGCACAGCGCCGTCATCACTTTGGTGATGCTCGCAATCGAGCGCTGGGTGAAGCCGGCATTCTCCCAGATCACCTGTCCCGTGGCCGGGTTGTAGATCAGCGCCGCCTCGGCGCGGACGTCAGGCACGAGCCCCAGTTCCTCGTCGAGCCGGAACCGCGGCACGCTAGCCGCCGCCAGCTCCCGGGCCTTCGCGGCAGCCCGCGCGCGGGCGAGCCTGACCTGGCGCGCCTTGGCGGTCGCGGCGGCGGACTTCGGAGCCGACGCGGTCTTGCCGGCTTGGGATGCGGGCTGAGTGGCGCGGGCGGCGGACGCGGACTGGGCGGCCTGAGCGCCCCCGAGGGTCGTCAGCACGTACGCCAGGCACACGGCGGCGATTCGGGCAACTCTGACGGCGGGAGGCGTTTCTCGTCTCATTCGCTGGCGGCGCCGGGGCGCGGCGTTGGGGGATTCTACCAGAATCATCTTCATCCGCAAGCACTTATGTGCGAAACGCGTTCCAGGCGCCGACGTAGGCACGGGCGGGAAGCACCGGGCAGTCCTGCACCGCCGACACCCCTCCGGGTGTCGGCGTCCCCTCCGGCACCTTCACAGCGTGATGGGATCGTCGCCGAAGAGGTCGGGCAGGATGAACGGGTCGCCGCTGGCCTCGAGTTCCCGGCCGTGGGCCAGGACCTGCAGCCACATCCCGGGATCGAAACCGACCGCCGCCTCGTATCCCATACAAAGAGTCGGCACGTCGGCGCGCCCCACGAGGTACAGCAGGTCACGCAGCGCCAGATAGTCGGCGGTGACGTCTCGCTCCACGTAGGACACGCCCTGGCTGGCGAGGAACGCCCGTGCAACCCCGGTGTGGGGACAGGATGGCGAGGTGAACAGGGTGATGGTGACCTTGGTCACGGGGACACGTGATCGCGCCAACTATCGGAGCAAACCGCGGCGGTGTCAAGACACCAGAGCGACCCATGGCGAAGCGATCCAAATCCTTGGGATGCGAAATTCAAATGTCCAGAAGCCGACACCCGTTCTGTCGCACTTCTGGACATGGCACGTTTGGCGCCGCGACTCAAGATCGGGGCGAAACTGCCGATAATCCACACACGACGCTGCCCGGCCCGGACGCCGGATCAGCCCCGAACGGGAGGCGCGGGATTTGCAGGCACGACCTCGTCAGGAGCGGATCATGAGCCTCGTTCGATTGCTGGGATTCTCGACGCTGCCCTGCGGATGCGTGGTCGGCCGGTACCGGGAACTGGCGACCAACCGCGAAGTGGCCTACGTCGAGGAAAAGGGACAGACCTGCGACGCGCACGCGCACCGGCGGAATCACACGATTCAGACCGCCCGCATGAGTGCGTACGCCGGCGCCATGGCCGCGGCCAAGGCCTCCTGACGCCACGGCATCACCTGCCTGGGCCACACCCATCCGCCCGCCCGGGCGGACGGGTCGGCGGCCTGTTCCCTCCTGATCACTCTTCCCCGCAGGATCGTCGGACCACGCACATTTCCGCAGACGCATTACCCGGCCGGAACCGCTCCGGCCCGGCAAGCCCGGGGGGCCGCCGCCCTCACCGCGCGCCTGGCCGCTTGAGCGTGTAGGACTTCCGGGACCAGACGTCCACGTCCTCGCG
>CAZCBJ010000330.1:0-2709 GCA_964496705.1 uncultured Anaerolineaceae bacterium
CCCGGCAGCGGCTACGGCCCCGGACCGGGACCGGGTATCACCTGCACGCCCAATCCCGGCAACGCTCCCGGTCCTGCCGAAGGCCAGCCCGGCGGCCAGACCAACCCACCCGAAGATAAGGGCGGCAGCCCGGGCGGTCAGGGCGGCAGCGGAAAAGGCAAATAGTCTTCTACTGCGTCCAACCTTGAAATGGACTGGGCGAATAATCCACCGCCCAGCCCCCTCCAGAAATCTCCCTCCGCTGGCGGAGGGAGATTCTTTTCTCTGATTGTTCAGCGCGGCTGAGCCAAGGCCAGGAACACATCCTCCAGCGTGGGGTCCACCGCTTCGAGGGAGGTCAGCGCCCCGCCCGCAGCGCGGATCAGCTCAGCCAGCGCCGCCGCCTCCACGCCCTCAGCGGTGATGGCGCTCAGGTGGTCGCCCGCCAGCCGTGCGCGCGCCACCAGCGGGCTGGCTTCCAGCGCTGCCAGCATCTCCAACAGCGGTTCAGCGCGCAGATCCCACACCTTACCGTGCAGCGCGTCCCTTTTCAGCGCGGGGAGTGTATCCAACGCCAGCAGCCGCCCTTCGCGCATGATGCCCACCCGCGTGCAATATTCGGCTTCATCCATGTAATGGGTGGTGACCAGCACGGTCACGCCCTGAGCCACCAGATGGTAGATCAATTCCCAGAAGGCGCGCCGCGCGGCCGGGTCCACCCCGCTGGTGGGTTCGTCCAGGAAGAGCAATGCCGGGCGGTGGATGATGGCCGTGCCCAGCGCCAGGCGCTGCCGCCAGCCGGTGGACAGGCTGCTGACCAACTGGCGTTGGCGCTGCTCCAGATCCACCAGCGCCAGCACCTCGCTGATGCGCTGCGGGTCGTTCACGCCGTATACGCCGGCGTAAAAAGCCAGATTCTCGCCCACCGTCAGGTCGTGGTACAGAGCAAATTTCTGCGACATATAGCCCACCCGCTGGCGCACTTGCTCGGTCTGGCGGGCGGTGTCGAAGCCCAGCACCTCGGCGCGACCTTCGCTGGGGTGCAGCAGGCCCAGCAGCATGCGGATGGTGGTGGTTTTGCCCGAGCCGTTGGGGCCCAGGTAGCCGACCACCTCGCCCGTCTCCACGCTGAAGCTGACATGATCCACAGCGGTGAAGCTGCCGAAGCGGCGGGTGAGGTTTTCGGCGCGGATGGCGGCGCTCATCTCTGCGCCTCCTGCCCCTGCAGCAGGGCGATGAAGACGTCTTCCAACTGCGGCGTGATCAGGCGCAGGCTGGTCACCTCGCCGCCAGCGGCGCCGACCCGGTTGCGCAGCCGCGTCATCACCGCCTGGGTGGAACCGGCGACCACCCGCAGGTGCAGCCGCCCGCCGAACAACTGGGTATCCTGCACGTCGCTATCTGCGCTGGCTTCCCGACGCAGCAGGTCCAGCGGTTGTCCGGACAGCTCCAGCACGCGCCCTTCCAGCGGGGCGCGCAGCTGCCCGGGAGTTCCCTCCACCAACATGCGCCCATGCGAGAGGAATCCCAGGCGCATGCAGCGCGCAGCCTCGTCCATGTAAGGCGTGCTGACCAATACGGCAAGATCTTCGCGCGCCACCAGGCGGATGATCAATTGCCAGAAATCCTGACGGGTGACCGGGTCCACACCCGTGGTGGGTTCGTCAAGCAGCAGCACGCGCGGGCGGTGCACCAGCGCGGTGGCCAGCCCCAGTTTTTGCTTCATCCCGCCCGAGAGCTGTCCGGCGCGCCGTTCGGTGAATTCGGCCAGCCCGACGAAAGCCAGAATCTCGCGGCTGAGCGGCTCCCATTGCTGGGGCGGGATGCCGCGCACTTCGGCGAAGAAGCGCAGGTTTTCCAGCACGGTCAGTTCCTCGTAGAGCGCGAAGCGCTGCGCCAGGTAGCCGGCCTGTTCGCGCGCCAGCTCAGCCTGGCGGCTCAGGTCAAAGCCAGCCAGCGCCGCCTGGCCTGAGTTCGGGCGCAGCACCCCGCACAGCAGGCGCAGCAGGGTGGTCTTGCCGGCTCCGTCCGGCCCCACCAGCCCGTAGATTTCGCCCGGCGCCACGCTCAGGCTGATCCCGTCCACGGCGCGGGTCGCCCCGAACGTCTTGATCAGTCCGCTGGCAAAGATGAGCGGCTCGCTCATGCCGATCATTCCCCGTTCTGGAAAACCACGTCGGCGGGCATGCCTGGTTTGAGCTTGCCGCCGCTGGGCGCCAGGCTGATCTTGATGGCAAAGACGGTGTTCTTGCGACTGTCCACAGTCTGCACGTTGCGTGGGGTGAACTCAGCCTGGCTGGCGATCTGGATCACCCGCCCGCTGAACACCTCGCCGGGATACGAATCCACCGTGACAGTGCAAATTTGACCGAGCATGATCCGCCCGTAGCGGTCCTCCGGCACGTACACGGTCAGGCGCAGCGCGTTCAGGTCGCTGATCGTCACCAGCGTGGCGCCGGCGCCCACCACCTCGCCCGGCTCGGCCACCCGGTCCAGCACCGTGCCCGCCAGCGGTGCGCGGATGCGCTCGCCGTGCACCACCGCCACCACGTCCCCGGCTGCCACCGGATCGCCTTCCTGGACGTTGACCTGATCCACCCGTCCGCCCCGTTCGGTTCCCAGGTGAATCTCGGTCGCCTCAATGGTGCCGGACACAATGATGTCGTTCCCATCCCCGGTCAGCGCGCGCAGCAGGAAATAACCGCCGGCGATCAGCGCCGCGCCGAGCAG
>CAZCBJ010000331.1:0-2708 GCA_964496705.1 uncultured Anaerolineaceae bacterium
CCGACCCGCGACGTCTCCGGCGCCGGTCGCGCCGATTGCCGGGCAGGGAGGACGGCCGGCGCCGACGGTGCTCGACGCGCCGCCGCTGCCGCCGCCGCCCGACACGCCGCCGTACTTCAAGTACGCGCTGGCGAACCCGTACAACGTGTCGTTGTTCCTCGGCGCGATGGCCATGTCGGTGCTCACGCTGAATCCGCTGGTCGCGGTGGCGGCGCTGGGGGCCGAGGCGATCTGGCTGATCAACGCGCCCGGATCGTCCGCCCTGCGGCGCCTGCTCTGGCACCCGCAGTTCGAGCGCGAGAAACGCGCCTGGGCAGCCCAGCAGCGGGCCCAGCGGCTGATGCTGCTGGAATCGCGCGACCGCGGCCGCGTCGAGCGCCTCGTCCTGCTGAAACGCGACATCCAGCGCCTCGCCGGGCAGAACCCGTCGTTCACGGGCGAGCTGCTGCGGGCCGAGCTGCAGAAGACCGACCGGCTCGCAGATTCGTTCCTCGACATGGCTGTCACCTGCGCGCGCTACGAGAGGTACCTGGCGACGGTGGACCTGCCCGGCCTCGACGCCGAGCGGGCACGGTGGGACGAGGTGGTGCGGACCGCCGGCGTCGATCCGTCCCAGGTCGAAATCGCGAAGCGGAACCTCGCGATCATCATGAAGCGCTTCGACAAGGTGCAGGAGATCCGCCGCTATCTCGACGTGGCGAAGGGCGAGCTCGATCTCATCGAGAACTCGTTCCGGCTGCTCGCCGACCAGATCGTCACGATGCAGTCGCCCCACGAGCTGGCCGGCCAGCTGGACGAACTGCTCACCGGCGTCGAGGCCATCAAGGAAGGCGCCGCGGATGCCGAGCGTCTGCTCGCCGGCGCCGGCGTCAGCCAGACCGCGTGAGGAGCCAGATGTCCGACGCCCGCCCGCTGCCCGCCTGGGCCGATGATCTGCGCCGCCGGTACCTGCGCGGCGAGGCCTCGCTCTTCGTGCTGCACGGCAACGTGTACGACGTCGTGGTCCACAGCCAGCGGACCTGGGCGCTGACCGAATTCCTGACCGACGTGCTCCTGAAGGAGTCCCGCGAGACCATCGCCGTCTACAACCTCGCCAGCGGCGTGCGGTTCACGAAGCGCCCGCCGGGCGCGTCCGACGTCGGCGATCTCCTGACGGCGTCTGAGAAAGGGCGGGTGCTGCCGGCTGTCGAGCGCCTGCTCGTCGGTTCGATGCGCACGGCCGTCGTGCTGGAGTACGCCGAGTCGCTGGCGCCGGCGGGCGACCCCACGTTCCACGGCGACGCCGACCGCGCCGCGGTCATCACGCTGCATCGGTGGTCGTCCCTGCCCGCGATCGAGAAGGGAGACAACGTCATCCTGCTCATCGCCGAGAACCTCACGGAACTGTCGCCGAAAATCGTCTCCAACCCCAAGGTCGCCGTTGTCGACATCCCGATGCCCGACCGGGACACGCGCCGCGCCGTCGCCCTCCTGGCCGATCCCCGCCTGACCGAGAAGGACGCGGAGCGCTACGCCGAGGTGACCGCCGGGTTGAAGGCCGTGCAGATCGCCTCCATTTTGGCGCCTCCGCCGGCGTCCCAGGAGGAGACGGCGCAGCGCGAGGCGTTCATCGCCGGCATCCTCGGCCCCGGCCTCGATGTCGTCGAGCGCGCCAAGAAACTGGCGACCCTGACCGCAGGACTGGCCCAGGAGGAGATCCGCAAGCTGCTCGCCCCGTCTCCCGCCGCCGCGGCACCGGCCCAGGCCGACGCCGCCGGCGCGGCCGAACGGGCCCGCGCCGATGTTGATCGCCTCATCGCCAAGCGCAAACGCGAAATCCTGGAACGGGAGTGCTTCGGCCTCGTGGAGTTCGTCGACCCGGCTCACGGGTTCGACGTGGTCGGCGGCATGGACGAGGTGAAGAAGGACCTCATGGTCCTCGCCGAGAACATCCGGGAAGGCCGCGTCAGCCGGGTGCCCATGGGCATCCTGTTCACGGGCCCCATGGGCACCGGGAAGACCTTCGTCGCCGAGGCCTTCGCGAAGGAGTGCGGCCTCACCACGATCAAGCTGAAGAACTTCCGCTCGAAGTGGGTGGGCGCCACCGAGGGCAATCTCGAGAAGGTCCTCACCGTCATCAAGGCCATCGGACAGGTCGTCGTCATCATCGACGAGGGCGATCGGGCCTTCGGCAACACCGATGGCGATGGGGACGGCGGCACGTCTTCGCGCGTCATCGCCCGCATCAAAGAGTTCATGTCCGATACGTCCAACCGCGGTCGGATCCTGTTCCTGGTGATGACCAACCGCCCGGACCGGCTGGACGTCGACCTCAAGCGCGCCGGGCGCCTCGACCGGAAGATCCCGTTCCTGTACTCGCAGAGCGCCGAAGAAGTGGAGCGCGTCGCGCGCGCCGTCTCCCGCAAGAACCGGATCCGGACGACCGTGGACTTCGCCGCGATCCGGGATCGGTTCTCGTCGAAACTGGTGGGCTACAGCAACGCCGATGTCGAGGCCGTCATTCTCATGGCCAACGACGATGCCGCCCGCGAGTCGGGGGGAGAGGCCGACGTGCTGGCAGTGCACTTCGAGCGGGCCGCCGCCGATTATTTCCCCAGCCGCGACGTCGAACTGCTGGAGTACATGGAGTTGCTGGCGGTGTTCGAGGCGTCGAGCCGCCGCCTGCTGCCGCCGAAATACGCCAGCATGACGCCCGAGGAACTCGACCT
>CAZCBJ010000332.1:0-2705 GCA_964496705.1 uncultured Anaerolineaceae bacterium
CCGAGATTATGATGATCTTGACCGAGGGCGGGTCGAATTTATTTTGTGCATGCGCAGAGCGGGGCTTTCGCTGGATGCGTTGAAAGCCTATGTTGGACTGGTTCAGCAGGGCGACCAGACCATTCAGACCAGAAAAGAATTTTTGATAGAGCAGCGGGCGCAGCTTTTGGCAAGGATGAAAGAAATCCAGACCACCCTGGACATCCTGGATCAGAAAATCGCAATGTATGAAAAAGCTGTGGTGAACAAAGAGATAGACATCCCCCTGCCAGATGAATAAGGCGCAGTCTGCGCAAGACGGCTTACGGCAATTGACCAAAGCATAACCGGATTGGAATCAGAAAGGAGCGCAAAATGGAATACGTTCGGTTGGGCGCCACAGGCATGAAAGTATCGCGCATCTGCCTGGGCTGCATGGGGTTTGGGGACGCGACACGCGGGTTTCACAAATGGGTGCTGGATGAGCAATCCAGCCGGCCGGTCATCCAGAAAGCGCTGGAGCTGGGAATCAATTTCTTTGATACAGCCGATGTCTATTCGGTTGGAACAAGCGAGGAGTTCGTCGGCAGGGCGCTGCGCGATTTCGCCGCCTCGCGCGACGAGGTGGTGATCGCCACCAAGGTGTTCTTTGAGATGGGCAAAGGGCCCAACGACCGCGGCCTGTCGCGCAAGCACATCTTCAGCGCGATCGACGCCAGCCTGAAGCGGCTGGGGACGGATTACGTGGACCTGTACCAGATCCACCGCTGGGATTATGAGACCCCGATCGAAGAGACGATGGAAGCGCTGCACGACGTGGTCAAGGCGGGCAAGGCGCGCTACATCGGCGCATCGGCCATGTTCGCCTGGCAGTTCCTCAAAGGGCTGCAGGTCGCCGAGATGCACGGCTGGACGCGCTTCGTCTCGATGCAGAACCACCTCAACCTGATCTACCGCGAGGAGGAGCGCGAGATGCTGCCGCTCTGCCGCGCGGAGAAGATCGGCTGCATCCCCTACAGTCCACTGGCAGCGGGCAGACTGACCCGTGATAAGTCATCCGAAATCACGCAGCGCGCCGAAACCGATCAGATTGCCAAAAGGAAATACGACTCAACCGCCGAGACCGATCAGCGCGTGGTGGAGCGGGTGGGTGAAATTGCCCAAAAATATGGAGTTCTGCGCGTTCACATCGCGCTGGCCTGGCTGCTGCAAAAAGACCCGGTGACAGCCCCCATCGTTGGGGCGACCAAGATCTCGCATCTGGAGGATGCCGTCGGGGCGCTGTCGGTTCACCTGACCGCGGAGGATGTCGCCTACCTGGAAGAGCCGTATGTGCCGCACGCCATCGTCGGTCCTCAATAAAAACACAGAAACCACGCTCTGTCATTCGACTGCAACAAGAAAACAAGGAGAATTTCAATCATGCATTATCGCAAATTTGGCAAACTGGATGTTGAGGTGTCAGCCCTGGGCTTTGGCTGCATGCGCCTGCCCACCCTGGACAGCGATCATGGAAACATCGACCAGGCCGCGGTCATGGAGATGATCCGGCGGGCGGTCGAAGCGGGGGTCAATTATTTTGACTCCGCCTACGGCTATCACAAGCAAATGAGCGAGGTCGCGCTGGGCAGGGCGCTGCAGGGCGGTCTGCGCGACCGCGTCTACATCGCCACCAAATCGCCCGTCTGGTTGATCAACGAAAGCGCCGATTTCGACCGCCTGCTCAATGAACAGTTGGAGCGCTTGCAGACCGGGACCATTGATTTCTACCTGCTGCACGCGTTGGGCCGTGATTCCTGGGCGAAGGTGCTGCAATTGGACCTGTTGAGCCGCGCCGAAGCCGCCAAAACCGACGGGCGCATCCACCACCTGGGATTTTCCTTTCACGACAACCTGGAAACATTCAAGCAAATCGTGGACGGCTACGCAGACTGGGACTTTTGCCAGATCCAATACAACTATATGGATGTGGAGGTGCAGGCCGGACGCGCCGGGCTGCAATATGCCGCCGCCAAAGGCCTGGGCGTGGTGATCATGGAACCGCTGCGCGGCGGCAAACTGGCCGCGGAACTGCCCGCCGCCCGCCCCCTGTGGGAGTCAGCCGCTCAGAAACGGACGCCGGCGGATTGGGCGCTGCAGTGGCTGTGGGACCAGCCGGAGGTATCCGTGGTGCTGAGCGGGATGAGCACCCTCGAGCAGGTGGAGCAGAACATTGCCTCCGCCAACGATTCGGGGGTCGACCGGTTGACCTCCGAGGAGGCGGCCTTGATCGTCCTGGTCAGCGACGTGATCAAATCCCTCAGCCCGATCCCCTGCACAAGCTGCGAATATTGCATGCCCTGTCCCAACGGCGTGGACATCCCCGGCAATTTCGACGTTTACAACGAGGCTGCCATGTATGATTCACTGGAAGACAGCCGCGAGGCGTATAAACGCTGGATCGATGATGCGAACAAAGCTGCCGCCTGCATCCAGTGCGACGAATGCCTGCCCAAATGCCCGCAGCACATCGCCATCAGCACCTGGCTGCCGGTGGTGGACGAGGTGTTGGGGCTGGGGAGGCCGTATGTGAAATCGGTGTAGATTCGGGCAGTTATTGTTCGAGCACCACCTGCATGGCGATCCTGGCCCATTCAAACAGCCGCTCAGGCTCGTAGCGCACGGTGGAGATGTCCTTGAGGATCAGCTCCAGCGCACAGCCGTGGCGGCGGCAGATATCCACCGTG
>CAZCBJ010000333.1:0-2703 GCA_964496705.1 uncultured Anaerolineaceae bacterium
TGGCTTACACGGCTGCCAATGTGCATTCAACCTGGATCGGGACCAACGCTAATGAATTGTTCAGTCATGCTTCCGGCTGTCCGGTGTATGTGCTGAATGATGCGGATGCCGCGGGTTTTGCGGAGATGGAATTCGGCGTCGGCAAGGATTATCACCAAGGGGTAGTGCTTTTGTTGACCATCGGCACCGGTGTTGGCACGGCATTGTTCGTGGATGGGATTTTATTTCCCAACACTGAATTGGGGCACCTGGTGATCCGGGGCAAGGACGCCGAATGGCGCGTATCGGATGCCGCTCGCCAGGAAAAAGGTATGTCATGGGAAAAATGGGCAAAACGCTGGCAGGAGTACCTGGATGAATTGGAAAAGCTGCTCTGGCCGGATGTGATCATCCTGGGCGGGGGAGTTAGCAAACAGGCCAACGAATTCATGCCCTTGCTGCGCACACGTGCGCAGTTGCTGGTGGCCAAATCATTAAACCAGGCCGGCATCATCGGCGCGGCCATGTACGTGAAAGATAAATAAAAAATATTCCCCGTGTTCGCGGGGAATATTCGATGGTTATTTCGCTGCGCTGTACCCGGGGCCGTTCTGGAAGAAATCGGCGTTTTTCTGGATCGCCGGAGTCAGATCTACACTTTCTCCGGGTTTGCTCAAGCGAGTGGCTGTCAGTTTCACTGGCACTCCAAAGTGATCTACGCCTTCGTATTCGTCATCAAATCCTGGCGTTCCCACTGACTCAGAAAACCGCTCGTTTTTCGTGATGAAGGCTGAAAGCACTTCATCTTCCGGGAAAATCGCTGCGAAAGGGCATTCTGAGACACATGCGCCGCAGTCAATGCAGGTTTCCGGATCGATGTAATACCACGGCCACTCGTCAACCGGTTTCCCGGGAACAATACATTCTACCGGACAGACTGTCGAACATCCACCATCCCGCAAACAAAGGCTGGTGATTACATGGGGCATGTCTACCTCCTGGGAAGTTTTGATTTAGTGGCTTTCAGCAAAACGCCGTTCGGCCTCTTCCCAGTTTACTACATTCCACCAATTCTGCAAATATTCTGCCCTGCGGTTCTGGTATTTCAAATAATAGGCGTGTTCCCAAACGTCCACACCCAGGATGGGGTGGAGGCCCTCAGCCAGTGGCGTGTCCTGGTTGGGGCTTGAGTGAACCACCAACAAACCGTCTGATTTGCGGCTCAGCCAGGCCCAACCACTTCCAAAGCGGGTGAGACCGGCTTTTTCCATTTCGGACTTGAATGCGCTGAAGCTGCCAAAGGCGGATTGGATGGCCGCGCCTAGTTTGCCTTTTGGTTCTCCGCCTTGATTGGGGCCCATCAAGGACCAATACAGAATGTGGTTGTAATAACCGCCGCCATTGTTGCGCACAGCGGTGCGGATGTCCTCAGGGATACTGTTCAAATCCGATAATATTTTCTCGATTGACCAAGAAAACAATTCCGGGTGTTTTTCCAGCGCGGCGTTGAGGTTGGTCAGATAGGTGGCATGGTGCTTGGTATAATGAATCTCCACGGTCATTTTATCGATGGAGGGTTCGAGTGCATCGAACGAATAGGGTAAAGAGGGTAATGTGAAAGCCATTTTGGACTCCTGTAAGATGGTTTTTAATATTACAATTATTATCGTAATTGTACAATTATTGGTGAAGCTTGTCAAATTTACCTCGATATAAAACCTATACAAAAAAGATCAACATTCCACCGGCTGCCGGGCTGGCTTTCGCCATCCTGGTGACTTCGACCTCATCGCTTTTCATCCGCTTTGCGCAGCAGGGTGCGCCTTCGCTGGCTGTGGCAGCCCTGCGTTTGAGCATGGCTGCGCTGATCCTGCTGCCCTTCACCATCCGTTTTTTTCGCAAGGAATTCAGGTACCTCACCCGGCGCGAATTAACCCTGCTGCTCGTGTCGGGAATATTCCTGGCACTGCATTTTGCCACCTGGATTTCATCGCTGGCATATACCACGGTGGCCAGTTCGGTGGTGCTGGTTTCCACCGCACCGATGTGGGTAGTGTTTTTATCGCCGTTGGTTTTAAAGGAGAAGATTCCCGGTGGAATCTGGCCTGGTCTGGCGGTCGCCTTTGCAGGAAGCGCGCTGGTGGGGCTGGGTAACAGTTGCAGCCTCAACCAGGGACGCCTGGCATGCAGTGCATTCTCTGAGATATTCAGCGGGAATGCTTTTGCCGGTAACCTCCTGGCAGTGGCAGGGGCCTGGTTTGTGGCTGGCTATCTGCTCATCGGCCGCCAGGTGCGCAACCGACTATCCTTGTCGGCTTATATCTCAGTTGTCTATTCGGTGGCGGCGGTTGTTTTGATCATCCTTGCGCTGGCTTTCCGTCAGCCATTGAGCGGTTACACACCCCGGGTGTATTTCTGGTGTCTGATGCTGGCATTGCTGCCGCAATTGATGGGTCATTCCACCTACAACTGGGCCTTGCGTTATTTGCCCGCCGCCTATGTCTCCATCTCGTCGTTGGGCGAACCGGTCGCGTCCATCCTGATGGCATATTTTTTCCTTCGCGAAACGCCAGGATTCCTCGAATTGGGCGGAGGAAGCCTTATTTTGGCGGGAATATACCTGGTTTCGCGAGTCGAATCGGTCAGCGCCACAGCGCCTGAACAAAAAGCGACAGACTAGACATGCCCCTGCATGGGAATATCTTCCATGCCCAGGGCGCGGTA
>CAZCBJ010000334.1:0-2677 GCA_964496705.1 uncultured Anaerolineaceae bacterium
TTTAGTGGTTTTATTGCAAAGTACCTGGTACTTAAAGCAGGCATTGAAGCCACACAGGTTTTAATTACCATAATAGCGCTTTTTGTTGGGCTATTTACCCTGTTTTCGATGGTGAAAATATGGCTCGAAGTGTTTTGGAAAAAACCGCCCGAAGAAAAAATTGATGAAATAGAATATAGCCCATTTTCCGACAGGTGGATGGTTGTATCAACATTTATAATGACTATAGGAATAATTGTAATGGGAATTTGGGCCAAACCAATAGTAGAATATTGCGAGTTAGCTGCAACAGACTTGTTAAACCCATCAAAATACATCTATTATGTTATTGGCAGAAATTAAATCAATAATAATATTTAAGAAAGTCAGAAAATTATTCTATCTTATATATCTGTTCCTTTATTTCTGTTACAAAATAATAGAATCGGGATGGGCGGTTGGATGGATGATCCTTAAAGGGTCCAGAGGTGAAAACGGCGGTATTGTTGAATATCATACAAAGGTGCATAAATCGTGGCACCTGGTAATTCTGTTTAACATGCTAAGCATGACCCCTGGTTCATTGTCGGTCGATTTGTCAGATAATGGAGCAATAATTGAAGTCCATTTGCTTAATTTAAACGAAGGGCAACAGTTTATCAGGGTAACCCAAAAAATTGAATCGCTGTTAATGAAAGCAATATAAAAGAGAATATTAAGTATCTGTTTTTTTCAGTAGTAAAGTATGGGGCAGTAACTGGGTTCGGGATAGGATGTTTATGTGTAAGATGAATAGAAAATATTTTGAAGATATCTTAAAACCTTTCCAGGATTAACCCTATTAAAAGGGACGAATCTACCAGCCTAATCATCTAATAAAAACCAATGTAAAATTTAATCAAATAAAAAACGTAAAAACTTCAGAACAATCAATCATAATGGAACCATCGGTTTTCTTAGAATATGCTTCAGCAAGCGCTTTATGGCTAATGACAATCAGCCTGTTTTTACCAATGTACCGATTGTTCAGGGGGCCATCACTCTCCGACCGGGTAGTGGCACTGGACCAAATTGCGGTTATTGTTGTAGCAATGATAATTTGTGAAGTTATATACTCCAGAAACGATTTATTAATGGATGTGGTACTTATTGTATCTTTTTTACTGGCTTTCGGGTCAATGATAATAGCAAGGTACCTTTACAAACAAACTAAACAAGATGATTGAAATTATTGTAGGCATATTACTTATTATAAGCGCTGTAATTGTACTTATAGCGTCTATCGGAATCATCAGGTTCAGGGATTTATATTCACGTATGCATGTGGTTACCAAAGTTTCATCGTTTGGCTTGTTGCTATTATTAGTAGCAGTAAACCTTCTTTTTCAAAAGGTTTCTGTTTTTATTGAATCCCTCCTAATATTTCATGTGCTTATTTTTCTATCGCCGGTATCGGCCCATGTAATTGCAAAGGTAACCCGTTGGCTTAACCAAAATAACGATAATATTACAGGCACTAACGAACCCGGTAAAAATAATCTCTGATGAACGCTATGATTTTTGCTGCAGGGTTGGGTAGCCGCCTCCGTCCCTTAACCGATAATTGCCCAAAGGCCCTTATTAAAATAGGCCACCGCTCATTGCTTGAAATTGCCCTGCTTAAATTGTCGCGGCTAAAAATTAAAAAAGTCGTGGTTAATGTGCATCATCATGCTCAACAAATTATTGATTTTATCGAAAACTACCCTCCTCAAAACTTTGAAATAATAATTTCCGATGAACGTGAACAACTGCTCGATACAGGCGGTGGACTTTTAAAAGCAGCGCCATTCTTCGTTGAAGGTTCACAAATATTAATATACAATGTGGATGTAGTTACTAACGCTAATATAGAAGCATTAATTCAGTATCATAATGCACATAAAAATTTGGCTACCCTGGTTGTACAAGAAAGAAATGCTTCACGTTACCTGATGTTCGACAATAATAATTTGCTTTGTGGTTGGCAAAACCCAAAAACCGGTGATAAAAAATGGGTTTCTGATGTTGTTGCATCAAAAGCAATGGGTTTTAACGGCATCCAGGTAATTAATTACGAATTGCTCAATTTAATTGATGCAAAAGGTGCTTTTCCTATAATTCCTTTATATTTAAAACTGGCTGAAAAACATCGTATCTCAGGATGGATTGACAGTAAAAGTGAATGGTTTGATGTAGGGACGCCGGAAAAATTGAAGAACATAAGAGAGTTCTTTTTAAATTGCAACCCTGAAAAACTTCACACCTTTCTTTAATACAATCAAAAATGGGTTTCAGTAAAAATCAGATTGTTTTGGACAAAACATTAAGGGAAAATGATAATAAGTTCACTATTTTAGGGCATAGCCGTTAAGCTAAAGCTGAAAGTAAAACCTAAAAATACTTCATGGCAGTCGTTTGTAGTTTTGTGGCTCATAATAAGGCAATTTGGATTTAAAATGTACCTTTTCATACCGGAAACTGCATTTACCTCCGCTCAGTTGCAGTACCAGGCTAAAACAGGAATATTTATTGGGCCAATTGTTTCAGGTTTAGCGAATTTCCTTATTCTTAAATATAGGTAAAAAAATGACCCTGTTTAAAAAGTTAAAATTTAAAGGGCTGTCTCAAAAGTTTTTTAAAGCCTATTAGAATTGAATATTTGAAAAACTTTTCAGGT
>CAZCBJ010000335.1:0-2662 GCA_964496705.1 uncultured Anaerolineaceae bacterium
AGCGCCGGGGCCGGATCGCGTCGGGGCCCCGCAGGGCCACGGTCAGGGCCACGTTGCGGAGCTCCCGCACGTTGCCCGGCCAGGCGTAGCCCGGCAGGGCCGCGCCAATCGCCTCGGCCACGGCGCCCTCCTGGCCCCGGTGGCTCTCGGGCAGGAGCTTTCGCAGGATCGCGCCCAAATCCTCGTCGATCACCTCGCGCAGGGGCGGCAGCTCCACCACCACGCCGCTGAAGCGGTGGAAGAGGTCGTGGCGGAAGGTGCCCGCCTCCACCATCGCCTCCACGTCCCGGTGGGTGGCCCCCAGGTAGCGCACGTCCGCGGGCCGGTCCGCCTCGTCCCCCACCCGGCGGAGCGCCCCCGCCTCCATCACCCGCAAAAACTTCGCCTGGACCGGCAGGGGCAGTTCCCCCACCTCGTCCACGAACACCGCGCCCTGGTGGGCGAGCTCGATCACCCCGGCCTTGTCCCGAAGGGCTCCGGTGAAGGCGCCCTTGGCGTAGCCGAAGAGCTCGGCCTCCACCAGGCCCTCGGGCACCGCGGCCACGTTCACGCTCTGGCTGGGGGGCGCCTCGGCCCCCGCCGGCAAGAGCCCCCCCAGGAGCAGGGCCTGGGCCGCCTCCTCCTTGCCCGTGCCGCTCTCCCCCAGGATCAACACGTTCTGGCGCCGGAGCGCCCGGCCGTGGCGCGCCGCCACCGTCAGCGACTGCCCGAAGGCCGCCGACCACACCCCGGCCCGGGCGCGCCGGATGGCCTCCGAGTTGCCTCCCAGCCCCTCCCGCAGCCGCCCCTCGCAGCGCTCGGCCGCGGCCAGCGCCCCCCGCAGGTTCCAGCCGTCGGCGGTGAGGGCCCGCTCCCCGTCGCGGCGGAGCACCGGCGCCAGGGGGTCGGCCTCCCCGACGGCTCCCTCCGGCGGGGGTCCGCGGAACCGCCGACCCCGCCGGGCGAAGCCCAGGGCCAGCAGGGCGGCGTCCTCGTCGCCGCCCGCACGCGCCAGGCGCCGGATCGGGACGGCGAGGTCGTCACCCCAGCGCTTGTGCAAGTCCCGCTCCGCCCTCCCCAGGGCCAGGTCGAAGCCCGGCAGGTAGGGGTTCGAGCACCACAACCGGGCGCAGGTCTTCAGGAGTTCGAGCCCCTCGTCCGCTTCGCTCACCGGCGCCTCCCCGGTCGCCCCTGCGGGCGACGCGTCACATGGTCCGCGTATGCGCCACAGTGTCGCGCCCACTTGGCACAAAGGCAAGGACCCCAGGGCGCCTTTCGGAGCCCCCCCACCCCCGGCAGACCGCGGCCCGCCGCGCGTTTCCCCTCGTCGGCGAGGGCCCTGCCGAATCACGGGCCGTCCCGTGGCACGGCGGATGAAATAGCAGGGGGCAACGAGTCACCCCAACCACGGAGACGCCGCCATGCTCGACCGCCTGCGCAGCCTCAAGGACAAGGCCCTCGAAACCGCCGCCCGCCGCTACCTGAACGGCCTCGCCCCCGAGGTGGGGCAGGTGGAGCGCCTGGCGCTCGACACCGGCGCCAAGACCGTCCACGCCACGGTCCTCCTCCGGGGGGCCGAGGCCCCGGTGGACCTCCGGGTCGGCCGCTACCAGCTCGACCGCCGCGACGAGCGCCTGCTGGTGCGGCTCCACGAGATGACCGCCTCCGCCCCCTGGCTCGACGCCCTCGCGGGCCGCCTGCTCGCCGGCCGGGAGTTCGAGATCCCCGCCGAGTACCACACCGTCGCCACCGCCGCCCTCTAACACCCCCCAACCACAGGAGGACCGCCATGCACCACCCCGCCGAGAACCCCGATCAGTTCAGCCACCACTACTCCGAGGCCGGCTTCTGGGACAAGCTGACCGCCAACCTCCGCAAGCTCGGCGAGAGCCTGCTGGAGCTCGCCCTGCTCCTCTTCTACACCCTGGCGCACCCCGACACCCCCACCTGGGCCAAGGCGCTGATCGTCGCGGCCTTGGGCTACCTCATCAGCCCCATCGACGCCATCCCGGACTTCTTGCCCGGGGGCTTCGTCGACGACGCGGCGGCGCTCGCCGCCACCGTGGCGGCCCTGGGGGCCTACATCACCGCCGACATCCGGGGGCAGGCCAAGCACAAGGCCGAGGAGATGTGGAGCCGGTAGAACCCGCCGGCCGGGGAGGTGACCGCCCTCCCCGGCCGGTGCCCCGGACGGACACGATCTGTCACCCCCAGAGCGTATCTTGACCCCGCCGCGACCGACCACGAGCTGCGCAAAGGAGAAGAGAGAGATGGGTAATCGGGTCTGGATGGGACTGCGGCTGACCCGCTACCGGGTACGGGACCGCCTCGAAGTGCTGCGGGCCGCCCTGGTTGGGTTCGGCCAGCTCTTGTTCTCCGGGCAGGTGGAGCCGATCTGGTACGCCCTGCGGGCGCCCCACAAGTTCGTGCTCGTCCGCGTCCCCCTCACCATCCCCCAGAGCACGGTGTTCGCCGCGGCGCTCCGGATGGACGAGCGGATCGGCGAGCGGTTCCACCGCCGGTACGGGAAGAAACTGGCCACCACTATCCAATGGATAGATTGACCCCGCATCAAACGATACTTTAGAGTCTGCCGGCTTGTGTCGATCCACAGCCCCGTCGCCCGCACGTATAGCGGCCCCGGTTTTCTTGGACACGGATTTCCGGTAAAAGCCCGTGACCA
>CAZCBJ010000336.1:0-2662 GCA_964496705.1 uncultured Anaerolineaceae bacterium
AAAGTAGCACCGCGTCGCCGACTTTCAAGCCGCGCACCGCATCGGCGGAGAGTGGCAATTGGAGGGGGAGGTTCACAACCGGCTTTCTGAATCAGGCATAAGAGACCTCATCGCCGCGCAGGGTCAGCGTGCAGCGGCGGAAAGCCCAACACATATAAGATACGGTCACGAAGTAGGAGGCTGGCAAATGGTGCAGGGCGGCGATTCGGCAGCCCAGCAGCGTGGTGCGCCCGCCGAAACCCATCGGACCGATACCCAACTGGTTGGCCTCGTGGGTGATGCGCGCTTCCATTTCGGCCAGCGCGGTGTCGGGATTGGGCTGGTTGAGCGGCTGGAGGAACAATTGGCCGGCGGCCTGGTAGGCCTCGGCGCGGTCTCCGCCGATGATCACGCCCAAAAAGCCCGGCGCGCAGCCCAGCCCCTGAGCCTCGTGAAGAATGGCCAGTACGGCGCGGCGCACGCCCTGCAGGTCGCGGCCGGCTTTGAGCGCCGCATCCGGCAGTGAACGCTGGGCGCTGACGTTCTCGCAGCCGCCCCCCTTGAGCATCAACCCCACTGTCAGCGCGTCAGAGCTGGTTTCGTGGAAATGGATGGCGGGAAAATGCTCTCCGCCAAGATTATCGCCGCTGTTGCGCCCGCTGAGGCTGTCCACCGCATTGGGGCGCAGGTAACTGAGGCGGGTGGCTTCGGCCACGGCCTGGCGCACCTGGGCGCGCAGCTCGGCCGGACGCCAGTCTTCAGGATGGGTGATATAAAAGCGCGGGGTTCCGGTATCCTGACAGAGGGGGATGGAGCTGGCGCGGGCGAGGGCTGTGTTCTCCAAGATGGTTGATAGTGCGATGTGCGCGGGCGAGGCGGGCGTCTCCTGTTCCAATGCGCGGTGCAGGCAGGCTTCGATATCCGCGGGCAGGTGTGTGGCGGCGCGGCGGATCAGCTCAAACAGTTCAGCGGTCAGCGAACGCATCGTTTCACCCGTCTCCGCGGCTCAGGGGTTGCCCGGTCCGCGCAGCCTGATCGACCAGCCAGATCACCCTGCCCCCCGTGGGCTGCACCAGCGAAGCCGGCAGGGCGGGATTGCCGGGCTGATCCAGCACCTGGGCCAGCCGGGCGGCTTTAGCAGCCCCGGCGACGAGAAATACGACCACAGCAGCGGCGTTGATCACCGGCAGGGTCAGGCTGACGCGCGGCACCAGCGGCGGGGGCGGGGTGGTGTGTTCCACCGCAACCGCCCACCGTTGCTTTTCAGCCAGGGCAGGTGAACCCGGAAACAAAGAAGCCGCGTGACCGTCATCCCCCATGCCGAGCAGGATCAGGTCAAAGCGGGGCAGCGTCTGACCGGGAAATGTGGCGCGCAGGTCAGCTTCATAAGCTGCAGCAGCCCGCAGGGGGTACAGGTCGCCGCGGATGGGATGGACGTTGGCGGAGGGAATGGAGAGGGCGTTTAGGAGCGCCAGGCGGGTCATGCGCTGGTTGCTGTCAGCATGGTCGGGCGGCACACAGCGCTCATCGCCCCAGAAGAAATGCACCTGCTGCCAATTCACCCGCTGGGTAAAGGGAGGTCGAGCCAGCCGGGTGTACAATTCACGCGGGGTGCTGCCGCCCGCGAGCGAAACGTTGAAACGACCCTGGTTGTGGATGGACTCATCGGCCAGGCTGCAAAACAGGTCTGCAGCCGTCTCAGCCAGCCGCTGTGCATCCTGGCAGACAATGATTTCAGGCTTTTGGGCCATACCGGCCTTCCCTTCGCAAGTGTTGGGGCTTATGAGATAATATTTTAGCATTGTCTGAACGGGCAAACGGGATGAAATCAACCTTGAGAGATATTCTTCAGGAGAACAATGAGAATTAAGAAAATATGCGTACTGGGGTTGGGCTATATCGGATTACCCACCGCCAGCACATTAGCCACCCACGGACTGCAGGTGGTGGGCGTGGATGTTAATCAACAGGTGGTGTCCACCCTGCAGGCCGGCAATCTGCACATCCATGAGCCGGGTTTGCGCACGCTGGTGCAGGCGGCGCTGCTTTCGGGCAACCTGCTCATCCGGCCGGCGGTGGAGCCGGCGGACGCGTTTATTATCGCCGTGCCGACGCCGTTTTACGATGATAAAAAAGCCGATTTGAGTTACGTAATTTCCGCCTCCGAATCCATCGTGCCCCATTTACAGAAAGGCAACCTGGTGGTGCTCGAATCCACCTCTCCGCCGCGCACCACAGTGGATGTGGTGGCGCCCATCCTGGAAAAATCGGGTTTGAAAGCGGGCACGGATTTCCACCTGGCTTACACGCCCGAGCGCGTGCTGCCGGGACAGATCCTGCGCGAATTGATTGAGAACGCGCGGGTCATCGGTGGGGTGGATCGCGCTTCGGCAGAGCTGGGGCGCGACCTGTACGCGACCTTTGTGCGCGGGCAGATCGTGTTGACCGAGGCGACCACGGCCGAGATGGTCAAGTTGATGGAGAACACCACCCGGGATGTTAACATCGCCGTGGCCAACGAATTTGCGCGGCTGGCTGACCGCTTCGGTGTGGATGTGTGGGAGGCAATCGCCATCGCCAATCTGCACCCGCGCATCAACATTCTGCGCCCCGGGCCGGGGGTGGGCGGGCACTGCATCAGCGTGGATCCCTGGTTCCTGGTGGAGGCGGCGCCGGATGTGAC
>CAZCBJ010000337.1:0-2634 GCA_964496705.1 uncultured Anaerolineaceae bacterium
ACAGGGGCGGCCACGAGGGCACAGGGGCGGCCACAAGCACAGGGGCGGCCACAAGCACAGGGGCGGCCACGAGGGCACAGGGGCGGCCACAAGCACAGGGGCGGCCACAAGCACAGGGGCGGCCACGAGGGCACAGGGGCGGCCACAAGCACAGGGGCGGCCACAAGGGCCGCCGCTACGGAAATATTGCGCCGGCGCGCTCGTAATTGACGACGATGACGCCGCACGGGGTGACGATGCCTTCCGTCACCTTGAACGCCGCCGGGATTGTGCCACCCGCAAACAACCGTTTTCCAGCACCCAACGTGATCGGATAGATCATCAGCCAGAACACATCGACCAGATCATGCTGGATCAGCGTCTGCATGAGATCGCTGCTCCCCCAAACGTGCAAGTCCGGCCCCGGCTGCCGCTTGATTTTGATAACTTCTGCGGCAATATCCCCGCTTTTCTAATCTAAAAATACTTGACTCAGGATAGCAAATCATGTTATAAAAACCTTACAAATACTTAACAGTTTTGTAGGGGCGGCGTAGACCCCGGCGCTTGAATTTGGTCATTTTGTCCGCGATGCGGGCAGGGCGTCGGGCGAGCCAGTAATGAAACCGGCCTCAGGTCGGTTTCGTTTGTTTAAGCGGGTTCCTTCGCGGCCAGCATGCAAGTGGGTCACCGTCCGCTGAGGAGAGCCGACGACAGGCGACAGAGAACCCGGAAAGGAGGCGCGCAGAGGCGATTTTGACCAGCAACATTCATTAGCGGTATGGCAAGTTACTCAATCATCACCACTGATCACCCATGATCAAAACTTACGGAGGAAAACAATGAAAAAATTCTTTTATTTGAGCGCAATTTTGTTCCTGGTATTGGGTGCCAGTCTGGGCGGCCTGGGCCGCACCACCGCCGCCGCCGCCAGCGTGACGCCCGTGTATGTGGCGGGCAACCCGACCTGCGCGGACCTGGGCTACACCTACGGCCTGAAGTTTGACTATCCGTCCAAGAGTCCCGGCACCTACCCGCTGGGCACCGGCACGGTGACTTGGACGTTGACGAATAACAAAGTAGTCGATTGGACGTCCACTTTCGGCGTGGACGCGGTCATCGTCAAGGGCGGCCCGAACGCCAACGTGTACAAGTACGACCCGCCGGCCGAATCCTTCGGCGACAGCGGCCTGGTCTCGCCCATTAATGTTGGCGGCAATCTTCCCGACCTCAGCCACGTGGACTTCTGCTACGACTACGAGGTCAAAGTCACCAAGAACGCCGACCCCACCTTCACCCGCACCAAGTCCTGGGGGTGGAGCATTGACAAGGTCGGCGACAAGTCCACCATCGAACTGACAGCCGGGATGACCTTCGACATGAAATACTGGGTCACCGTGAAACCCACGGAACTCCGCTTCGTCGATTCCAACTGGGCGGTCAGCGGCACGATCATCGTCAGCAACCCCGATCCCACCTTCCCCGCCAAAATCACCGCGGTGAGCGATGTGGTTTCGCCGGCTATTGTTGCGCCGGTGATCTGCCCGGTGGACTTCCCCAACAATCTGCCCGCCGGCGGCACGTTGATCTGCACCTACGGGCCGGTGAGCCTGCCTGACGGCGCCTCGCGCGTCAACACCGCCACCGTCACCACCGCTGCGGACAGCAAGGTGGGCGGCGCCAGCGGCACTGCGAACGTGGTCTTCACCACCCCCACCAGCATGGCGCATGTGGATGATTGCGTCACCATCACCGACGACAAACTGCCCGGCCAGAGCTGGAAAATCTGTCTCAGCGACCCCTACACCATCGAGTACACCCTGACGGTCAAGGCGAATGAGTGGTTCTGCGATGTGCCCTTTGTCAACACGGCCACCTTTGTCAGCGATGACAAAGGCGTCACCGGCAGTGACTCGTGGTCTGTGCTGCCCACCTGCAACGGCTGCACGCTGACCATCGGTTACTGGAAGAACCACGCCGGCTTCGGCCCGCAGAAGGATATGGTCAGCCAGTACCTGCCGCAGTACCTGGGCTCCGTGGGTGGGACCCAGACTGTGGCGGTGACCACCGCCAAGATTGCGGTGGATGTGCTCAACCAGAACGTGTACGGCACGGCCTCCAACGGCATCACCAAGCTGTACGCCCAACTGCTGGGCGCCAAGCTGAACATCGCCAACGGGGCGAGCGGCTCGGCGATTGCGGTTGTGATCTCAGAGGCGGATGCCTTCCTGAGCGCCAAGCGTTTCACGCACTGGGATTCTCTCAGCAAGGCTGACAAGGCCATGGTGCTGACCTGGCATTACAAGCTGGATCAGTACAACAACGGTCTGCTTGGGCCCGGACACTGCAAGTAGTCCGCGCCTCGTTTGCAAGATTGTGTTCCACCGGCCGCCCCCTGCTCCCAGGGGGCGGCTTTTTTATGGCCTGGCGATGTGGGGGCTCAGTGTTGCGCCAACAAAGTTTTGTAGCCCAATCGCGGGAAGACCCTTCCCGCAGGGATGCTTTGCGATCGCTTTGGGGTGCGGCGCATGGGAAGCACTGATCCAATCCGCTCAGAGAGCTTGATTGGCCTGGGGATGAATCCCCAGGCTGAACTCGTTCCAAACCCACTTGAAGTGGGTTTGAGAGGTTTTCCAGCCTGCCGAATTTATTCGC
>CAZCBJ010000338.1:0-2324 GCA_964496705.1 uncultured Anaerolineaceae bacterium
GGTCGCGCATCTCGACCCGCGATCGGTCGATAAGGTCTCGCTGCGTCACCGGGTCTGCCACGCGTTCGAACGTATAGGCGTTCATGGTCTTGCGGCCGTAGGCCGGCACTTCCGCGACGCCTATGAACCGAAACCCGTGGCGGCCGGCAAGATAGGTCAGGCTGTGCTGGTTGTAGTAGACCTGCAGCGTTTCGCCGAAGAGCACGTCCTCGATGAGCAGGATCTGCCCGTCGACCCGGTCGGAGACGGCGCCGTTGAGGTACCCGGACAGCGTGATGACCAGGCGGCCGCCCGGCCGGAGCATCCCGTGCGCCGCGTCCAGCGCAGCCCCTGGCGTGGTGATGCAGTAGAAGCTGTTGTTGAACAGGACGCCATCGTAGAGGCGCCCGGTCCGCCACGTCTCGATCGTCGCGCAGTGAATACGCTCGCTCCCGAACCGCCGGCGTCCCGCCGCGACGGCCCGCGGGTCCGGCTCGATCGTCGTGAAGTCGTAGTCGGCGAACGTGGCGGGATAGCCGACCGATCCGACGTCGAGCCAGTGGCGGTACGTGTCGGCGGGGTGCGTCCGCCGGAGGAACGTGCGGATGTTGTCGTAGTTCGGCTTCTGGTACTTCTCGAAGTGCGATATCGCGTGCTGCTCCGCCGTCTCGGTGTCGCCATGCTGGTCGTAGTAGGCCTTGCCGTAGTCCTCGATCTGCGCGTACTCCACGAGCGGCAGCATCACGATCGTGCCGCAGTCATCGCACTCCGTGAACCAGCGGCTGTCGTCGATGCGGAATCGCGCGGGCAGGAAGTAGTCACGCCACGTGGGTGCCAGAAACGTCCACCGGACGCCGTCGCACACGGGACACGCCGTGTGGTATCTGGTGACGGGGCTCGGTTCGAGCGTCGTGCCGGTGAGCTGCGGCCGATTCGCGGTCATACGGTCGAGGCCTCCCCTACAGTCCCATCCCGAGAACGTCGGCGAGCGACTGCTGCTCGGCCCACGCCACGTGCGGCGGAACGACAATCGCGTACGCCCGCCCGTTGCTGCGGGGGTCGCTGAGATCTGACGCGACGATGGCGATCTCGTCACGCCAGGGCACCCACCCGCCGGATTTCTTCGCCTCTGCATCCGTCGCGCAGCGCGGCAAGGGCATCCCGTCTTCCTCCACGGTGAGTGCGGCTCCCGGGTGCGTGATCAGCCACCGGGCCGCGTCGGTGCGGAATCTGAATACGCGCATCCCGGCATTGCCAGCCGCCAGGCGATGCGGCGGTATCTGCAGCCGGGCCACCCCTGGCGCGGACGGACCTCCGGTGTCAGGCAGTCCTGCAAGGCGCTGTCCCTTCGGATGGCGCATCAAGGCGACCTGCCACCAGATGCCCTGCATGTAGAGGTCGTCGAGCCGCCGGGCGTGCAGAATGGCGGACTCCCGAAGGCCGGTCCGGGCCGTCTCCGGCAATTCGTCTGGGGAGAACCGCTTCCGGAAGATCATCAGCCCATCAATGGCATGCGCCGGAAACCCCCAGGCGTTCTCCCCTTCCGGCCGCAACGTGTCTTCGAGAATGAAGCCGCGATCGAAGAACCGGGCGACCCAGTACGCCAGCGGCCGCTCCGCCGGAGTGCCCGTCGCCAGACCCGGAGGCGGCGATGCGAACACCACAACGTCGGCGGAAGCCGTGCAGGCGGCAATGAGCCGGTCATGAAGGCGCACCGGCAATCGGTGCGCTACGTCCAGGCAGAGACACACGTCCCGCCGGAGCGCGGGTGCCTCGAGCCGCTCGAACGACGCCAGCGTAATCCAGTCGGCCACGCGGGCGAGGCGGGTGCCGTCGGACACGGCCGTGATGCCATCCCCGGTCTGCGTCCCGAGCTCGTGCAGCGCTTCGAGCCAGTATCCCGCGCCGCACCCGATATCGCGGACGCTCAGCGGCCGAAGGGCCGACCAGATCACGGGCGCGAGCCGCCTGGCCACGGCCCGGTGGCCCGCCGAGGCCTTGGCTGTTTCCGCATCTGCCAGGTCGGGCTGGCGGGCCTGCCCGTCTGCGAACAGGAAGGCGAGGCGTGACGCGTGATCGACGAACCGCTGGTCGATCATCCACACGTCGGGACGCTCCTCGAGCAGGGCGTACGCCGTCCGGTGGAGTCGCGCCGCGGCCGCCGTGCCGCGTTCGTCGATCAGGACGAGCACGCCGGACGGTGACAGCTGGTCGAGGGCGCGCCCGGCGGCCTCAACCGACGCCGCGGCAGACTCGGAGAGCGGCAGCAGCAGAAGATCGGCCTGAGGCGTGGCTGGCGCGCCGACCACGAGGCGATCGTCGAGGCCTGCGGCCGCGACGACGTC
>CAZCBJ010000338.1:2342-2595 GCA_964496705.1 uncultured Anaerolineaceae bacterium
GCTTGCTCGCTCGATCGATGAGGACGATACAGTGTCGCGTCGGGTGGGGCGTCCGCCAGCACGACCGCTCCGGCTACTCCGCCGGCTGCGCCGGCGTCCACGATGACCTGCGGGCGACGGGCCCGCGCGAACGTGGCAAGAGCCTGACGGTCGGATCGCGAAAGCGCCGCGTTGACCTGCGGCGGGGTCATCCCCGCAATCGCAGCGGCGGCGCTGACGCGATCGCCGACCACCTGGCGCAGTTCCTGGGTCA
>CAZCBJ010000339.1:0-2559 GCA_964496705.1 uncultured Anaerolineaceae bacterium
ATGGGTAACCACAAGGGGTATGGGTAACCACAAGGGGTATGGGTAACCACAAGGGGTATGGGTAACCACAAGGGTTACCCGTACCTGTTGATAAGGGGGGGAGGAATGACAGGCGGGAAATATGCGATTAAAATAGGGGTTGTCCAGTGTTTTTCGCATCCCTTTACCGGATCCAAATCTCCATTTTTGAATCACAAATTTCCAATCCCCATCTCTTTTTCCCCAGAAAGGAACGCCCCATGTTCAATAAAAACACCTGCACTTTGTCCCGCGCGGAGATCGAGCAAAAGGCCAACGCGCTGCTGGGACAGATGACGCTCAAAGAGAAGGTCTGGCTGCTCAACGGCAACTGGGACATGCTCGGCAACCAACTGCGCTACAATAACGGTTACAACCCCACGCCGATCGCCACCAACGGATGCAAGCGGCTGGGGGTTTCGCCGGTCAAGTTTTCGGACGGACCGCGCGGGGTGGTGATGGGCCGCTCGACCTGCTTCCCGGTGTCGATGGCGCGCGGAGCCAGTTTTGAGCGCGGGCTGGAGCGGCGGGTGGGCGAGGCGATCGGCAGGGAGGCACGCGCCCAGGGAGCCAATTACTTCGGCGGGGTGTGCGTCAACCTGCTGCGCCACCCGGCCTGGGGCCGCGCGCAGGAGACCTACGGCGAGGATCCCTACCACGTGGGCGAGATGGGCCGCGAGCTGGCGCTGGGGGTGCAGGAGCACAACGTGATCGCCTGCGTCAAGCACTACGCCTTCAACAACATTGAAAACAGCCGCTTCTTCGTCGACGTGCAGGCGGATGAGCGCACCACGCGCGAGGTGTACCTGGCGCATTTCCAGAAGATCGTCCAGGCCGGGGCAGCCTCGGTGATGGGCGCCTACAACCGCTTCATGGGCGACCAGGCCTGTGAGAGCCGCAAGCTGCTGACCGAAATCCTGCGCGAGGAGTGGGGCTTTGAGGGCTTCACCGTCTCCGATTTCATCTTCGGCGTGCGCAACACGAAGAAAGCCATCGAGGCCGGGCTGGACGTGGAAATGCCCATTCCGATCCATTACAACAAGAATCTGTTGAAGGCGGTGCAGGACGGCGAGGTGGCCGAGAGCGCGGTGGACCAGGCCGCGCTGCGCGTGCTGCGCACACTGCTGGTCTTTGAGAACACCCCAGACCCGCAGGCTTACCCCAAAGAGGTGGTGGTCTGCGCCGAGCATGTGGCGCTGGCGCGCGAGGCGGCTGAGAAATCGATGGTGCTGATCAAGAACGCCGGCGGGGCGCTGCCCTTCAAGCGCGAGGTCAAGAAGGTGCTGGTGCTGGGGAAGCTGGCGGCGCGCGAGAACACCGGCGATCACGGCTCGAGCCGCGTTTACCCGCCCTACGTGGTCACCGTGCTGGAAGGGATGCGCAAATACCTGGGCGCGGGGGTGGAGGTGCTGCACGCTGACGAGAGCCAGCCGGACAAGGCGCGTGAGCTGGCGGCGGGGGCCGACTGCGTGATCATCGTGGTGGGCAACGATTTCAACGACGAGGGCGAATATACCACCCCCGGCAACAAGGACGAATTCATCCGCCCGCTGACGGCGGGTTACCGCAACATGGGCCAGCCGTTGAAGGGGCTGCTGCTCAAGGCGCTGAGCGGGGTGGTGATGGCCAGCTTTCAGAACGATCAGAACATGGGAGTGGGCGGCGACCGCCAGAGCCTGTCGCTCAAGCCCGAACAGCAGGCGCTGATCCGCGCCGCCGCCGAGGTCAACCCCAACACGGTGGTGTGCCTGGTGTGCGGCAGCATGCTGCTGATCGAGGAATGGGCCGAGCAGGTGCCGGCGGTGCTGTACGGCTGGTACGCGGGGATGGAGGGGGGCACGGCGCTGGCGCGCGTGCTGTTTGGCGAGGTCAATCCCTCCGGCAAGCTGCCCTTCAGCATCCCTGAGCGCGCTGACCAGCTGCCCTATTTCAGCAGCAGCGATGCGCAGATTACCTACGATCTGTACCACGGCTACAGCCTGCTGGACAAGAACGGACAAAAAGCGGCTTATCCCTTCGGCTTTGGGCTGAGCTACACCACCTTTGCGTTGAGTGACCTGCGCACGGCAAAGGTGGAGGGCGGGCTGGAGGTGAGCGTGGAGGTGGCCAACACCGGCGCGCGCGAGGGCGAGGAGGTGGTGCAGGTGTACGTGGGCATGCAGGATTCGCGCATTGAGCGGCAGCGAAAGCTGCTCAAGGGCTTTGAGAAGGTGCGCGTGCCGGCTGGCGGCAAGGTCACTGCGAAAGTGTTCGTGCCGTACGCTGAGCTGCGCTACTGGGACGCGGCGGCGAAGGCCTGGGCGCTGGAGCCGGGCGAATACACGCTGATGGTGGGCAGCAGCTCGGCGGAGGAAGGGATGCTGGCGGCGCGCGTGGCGCTGGAGTGAAGAGAGCGGTCAGCCGTCAGCTTTCAGTTGTCAGTGATCAGTTTTCGGTCATCAGTTTTCGGTTAAGAGCCCAATTCCCCTTCTCCCATCCTATGATAGCAGGGATCATGGGATGAGGGCCTAACTTCCCCTTCTCCCATCCTATGGGAGAAGG
>CAZCBJ010000340.1:0-2551 GCA_964496705.1 uncultured Anaerolineaceae bacterium
TCCTGCCAGCGCGAAGCGTTCAGAGCCAGGATGGATTGACCCAGGCCCAGGTAGGGGGGAGCAAAGGCTTTATCGAGGGCGATGGAGCGGTTGTAGGCTTCGATCGCCAGATTATTCTTGCCCTGCAGGCGATAGATTTCGCCGAGGTGGAATTGGAGGTCGGCCGCTTTGGGTTCGGCTGTGATGACCTGGCTCAGGTTGGAGAGCGCCTTGTCGTATTCTCCTCTGCCGTAGGCGCGAATGGCAATCTGATAGGCTTCAATCTGACGCGGGGTTGCCACATAGATGGGGGTGGGGGTGTAGGTGGCTTCGAGCGACATCCACAGCGGGGTTGGTCCGGTGGTGGCGGCGTGAACCGTTCTCTTGACCACCGGGGAAGCGGTGGGCAGAAAGGTGGCGGTGGGTCCGCTGGTCGGCAGCAGGGGTTGGCGGACGCTGACCTCGGAGATGATGGGTTGATTGCGATTGACCAACAAAAAAACGGACAGGACAGCCAGAATGGTCACCCCACCCAGGATGAATAACAGATTCCTGAGCGGGAAGGCTTTCTTCTCCGTTGGCTCAACCGGCACTTTGACCTGCCATTTACGGCGTTGCATGGCGATGGGGATGATGAACTGGGGATTGGGCGGTATCTCCCCGAACAATGCCAGCCCGCGCTGGGCGGCGGCGTTGTTTGGGTCAGCACGCAGGGTTTCCTTGAGGCAATAAACCTGTTCGCGGCGCGTTTCGACCGCTGCGCTCATCCACAGCCAGTAATCCGGGTTGGCGGGGTTGGTTTTGATCAGGCGCGTGAGCAGTTCACGGGCTCGCGCATTCTCTTTTTTCTCAATGGCTGCCAGGGCTTCCTGGAATAGCGCGGTTTCTGTAGAAATGCCTTCCTGCTCATCGGTCATGCATTGAGTTTAGCATAGCCTTTGGGAGAGGGCAAGTACCGCTTACTATCGCTAAGCGCAGCTCAACAATCTGCCCATCAGGCTGATTCTGACTGACCGGGCAATTGATTAATACATGCTGCGCAGCGCTTCGAGCGGGATACGTAATTCGGGAGTAAGGAGGTCGCTGCTGCTCACCAGCAGCACAGCCTGATAACGGCCCAATTCCTTGGCGACCAGCTCAATCGTCCAGCGCACTTCCTGCCCGACGTCCAATACGATGCGCTCTGGTTCCAGGTTTCCCGGCCACAGCAGCCTAAAGTAGGCGCTGCAATCCGGCTGACCCCGCGGCGCAATGATCCAGTGGTGAATGACCAGCCGCCCGGGACCGGAGTTGCGCAAGATGAGCGGCAATGAAACGACAGCGATGATGGAGCCGGGTATCTTGCCAAAGGACAACCCGGGCGGCTGCGCCATAATGCGACCGCCCGGTTCCGCAGCCGCTTCAGTGCAGCTCAGGGTGGGCATCCCACAACCGCTTTAATTTTTCGGCGTCGCTGATCACGGGCGCGGGTCCGAGTTCGGCGAAGGCGCGCAATTGGTCATAATCACCGTTGAAGTAGTTCATATCCACATTGGCGCTCTCCATCCCATAGGCGTACCCATCGCCTTTGCTGGTGTATTGCCAGAAGGTCCAGGTTGGGAATGGTTTGCAATTGGGTTCATTGCCGCTGATATAGTGAGCGATCCACAGAGGATGTTTGAGCAGCCAGGCGGGAATGGTGCCGAGGTTGTAGGTGAGAGTGCTGGGATTGGTATACAGCATGCCCTGCTTGCCGGTCTTTTGCTCGATCACCTTAAAAAATGTCTTTAACGCGCTGTGCAGCGCACTGGCGGCGGGCAGCGGTCCGTAGGGACCGTAATATTCCAGGTCCACCGCCAACGGCAAATCGGCGGGGTCGTTGACTACCAGATTGCAGAAGAAATCCGCCTGCTGCTGGGCTGGATAGCGGTAATCATAGAAATGGTAAGCGCCGCGGATCAGGCCGGCAGCTTTTGCATTGGGCCAATTTATGGCAAAATCATCATCAACGATAGTGCTCCAACTGGAACGAATGATGACGAATTTTGCGCCTGCGGCAGCCGCTTTTTGGAAATTAATATGCTGGCTGGTATAGGGGCTGTCCTGGTACGTGCTGATATCCAGACCGATCGTTCTGGCCATGATAACCTCCAATCTACAATTTGATAGGGCCTTCTGGTTTTGTCCCTGGGGATTGGGTCACCATTAATTGTACAACTTCCGGTAGGCTCAAAGAAGCGAAACAACTGTCTACTTGGCAACACGCAGCGTGACCGTCCAGGTGCAGATGGTGACATCTTTATAGACCAATGCCCAGGTGGCATAATGGGTGCCGATTCCTGAAGGCGCCTGCATATCGACGACCATTTCGACGCTGGCGCCCACCTGCACGTCGCGTTTGAACTTCACTGGGTCATCACTGCGCTGGAATTGGGTGCCGGACTGGTATTCAGCGTAAGTCGATTCACTATCCCAGTATTTCTCACCGGTATTCCTGAGAATCCATCGCCCGTCAAAGCCCGAATCGGGCTGCAACACACTGCCGTCGAGCGGCGCCTTGACGAAGGAAGAACAAGCATAAGGCCCGCGGGTG
>CAZCBJ010000341.1:0-2529 GCA_964496705.1 uncultured Anaerolineaceae bacterium
GGGCGATACGCTGGAACGGCTGAAGGCGGCGAAGAAGAGGAAGCGGTAAGATACCGCCTCACCCTCCCGCGAGTTTCTGAACCAATGGTGTCAACTTAAGGGAAATGGGTTTCGAAAAAGGATATCGCCAAGCAATTTATCGCCTCCAAAGCCGCCCGGGAATTCATTCCCGGGCGGAAAAAGCGGAATCGCCTAAGTAGCGGCGGGTCTGGGTGATGGATGGATTCGGTTATTTATGATACAGACCCGCCTCTACGATGACGCCAACCCCGCTGGGGCTTGGAAAAGCGGGAAGTAATCACCCCTAACCCGCCCTCTGTCATTGCGAGGGCCGGATGCCTTTTCCCGGCCCGAAACAATCCCCTCCTCCCCTACCCAGTGGAGATTGCTTCGCTCGCTGGCGCTCGCTCGCAATGACAGCCTCGCGGGTCTTGCGAGTACCCGCGAAGCCCTCCCACGCCCCCGCTGCGGGCGGCAAAACCCTCCTCCAGTAGGGTTGACAAAGCGACCGGAGTTCGCTATACTAAAAGCGAACATCAGTCGCTTTCAAGGAGCCGCTCATGCCCAAAGGCACCCCCCTCACCCCCGCTGAAATCCAGCGCCGCCGCGCCGAGATCATGCGCGCTGCGATGCAGCTTTTCATCCAGAAGGGCTTCAACGAGACCGCCATGCACGAGATCGCCCGCGCCGCCGGCGTGGGCAAGTCCACGCTGTACGATTATTTTCCCGCCAAGGACGAAATTCTGATCAGCTACATCCTGGAGGAGGTGGATCAGATGCAGGCTGCCGCGCTGCAAATCAGCGCCCAGCCGCTCAGCGCTGCCGAGAAGTTCCGCCGCATCATGGCCCGCCAGATGGAGTATATGCTCGAGAACCGCGCCATGTACCTGCGGCTGACCTTCGAAGCCCAGCGCCTCAGCCTGGAACAGCAGCAGCGCATCCAGGCTCACCGCCACGCCTACCAGGATATGCTCTGCGCGCTGGTGGAGGAGGGCGTCCGCGCCGGGGAGTTCCGCCCGGTCAGCCCGCTGATGGCCATCCGCGCCATGTTCTCGCTGCTCACCGCGGCCGCTTTCACCACCCGCCCGACCGGCACACCCCAGGAGATGATGGCAGAGGCGTTCGATATCATCTTCAGGGGGCTGGAGAGAAGAGAGGAGAATCCGCAGAAAAAGAAAGAGGGGCAGGAGGAATCCGCAGATGACGCAGATGACGCAGATGCCCGCAGATGAGGAAGAATGATTGGAGAAAAAGAAAAAGAAAAAGAGAATCCTGTTTATCCTGTCCATCCTGTCCATCCTGTCCATTAAGAAAAGAATTCGCAGATGGGCAAGCAGATGACAATGCGCAGAAATGAAAGACAAGCAATTTGGGATGGTTTTTTGCAAGGAGAGTTGAGATGAAAACATACACACTGCCTTTATCCGACACGCAAGCCGACCTGGAGACGGTGGGCGGCAAGGGCATGTCGCTGGCTCGCCTGAAGCGGGCGGGGCTGCCCGTGCCGGACGGCTTCCACGTGACCACCGCGGCTTACCGCCGCTTCGTCGAAGCCAACGGCTTGCAGCCGCAAATCCTGGCAGCGCTGCCCAGCGCAGAGGCTGATCCAGGCACGCTGGAGACGGCCGCGCAGGCCATCCAGGCGCTGTTCGCTGCCGCCCCCATCCCGGCTGAGATCGCCGCGGCGGTGCGCGCCGCCTGCGACCGGCTGGGCGCGCGCGCGCCGCTGGCGGTGCGCTCCTCGGCCACTGCCGAGGACCTGCCCGAGGCTTCCTTCGCCGGGCAGCAGGAGACCTACCTCAACCTGCGCGGCGCGGATGCCGTGCTGGATGGAGTGCGGCGCTGCTGGGCTTCGCTGTGGACCGCGCGCGCCATCGCCTACCGCCGGCGCCAGGGCATCCTCCCCGAGAACGTGGCGCTGGCGGTGGTGGTGCAGCGCCTGGTCGCGGCGCGCGCAGCCGGCATCCTCTTCACCGCCAACCCGCTCAACAACCGCCGCGGCGAGCTGCTGATCAACGCCGCCTGGGGCCTGGGCGAGGCGGTGGTCGGCGGATTGGTCACGCCCGACAGCATCACGCTGGACAAAGACAGCCTGCGCGTGCTGCAGCGCGAGACCGCCGACAAGCAGGTGATGACCGTGCGCACGGCGGGCGGCACCCGAGAACAGCCTGTGCCTGAACGCCAACGCAGGCGGGCTGTGCTGAGCGACCGCCAGGCAGCCGCCCTGGCGCGGCTGGGGCTGCGAGTGGAGCAGCTCTACGGCGCACCGCAGGATATCGAATGGGCGCTGGCCGGCGGCCGCTTTGTGCTGCTGCAGGCGCGCCCGATCACCGCCCTGGGTGAGCCGGCGCTGGAATGGAAGCTGCCGCTCAAAGACGGCATCTACATGCGCACCAGCATTGTTGACCTCATGCCCGGCCCGCTCAGCCCGCTGTTTGCCACGCTGGGGCTGCCGGCGGTGGTGGCGCAGACCCAGCGTATCGGGCGTTACCTGACCCGCATGGAGCCGGTGCTGCCCGACGGCTATTT
>CAZCBJ010000342.1:0-2519 GCA_964496705.1 uncultured Anaerolineaceae bacterium
TCTATAAACTGTTCCAAATGATTTTTAAGTGTAGTCGTGTCAGTAGGATTATGATGCAGACTGTAAAGTATAATAAACTGATTGCTTGTGGAGATCTGAAGATTGTACCCAGCTTTAAGCTGCCCATTTTTCATATGGTCATCCTTCATCCGCATAAAAGTCGCATCCGTGTCCGTTTTGCTGAAAGAATTACGACTTCCCAGTATGTCCTCATACTCCTCATACCTCTTAAGGTTATTTGGCCAATGCTTTCTTGCATAATTTAGTTTCTGACGAACCTTTGGGTCTATCGGATAGTTCTTTAAGGCATTATCTATTTTGGTGATAGTCTCTCTTATCTTCTCAGGATCAATAGGGCTAAAGTCAGTCGGTGTGTCATCACCAAATTCTGCCTCAGCAACTTTCTGAGCGTAGGCCCATAGCTCATTGAGTTGATCCATCATCTTAGCCTTGTTGGTTTTTATTGACTTGCCCCAAACGAAGGTATATCTGTTGGCATTGGCCTCTATCTTTGTCCCATCAAGATAGATATCTCTTAAACTGATGTGTCCTGAGTCTACCAGCATCAAAACAACTTGAGAAAAAATTTCCTTCAGCACATCTTTCAACCTGTCGCTCCTGAACCTATTAAGGGTGTTGTGATCAGGGCGACTCATGCCACTCAGCCACATGAAATGGATATTCTCTTTTAAAGCAGATTCCATTTTCCGACTACTGTAGATATTACACAAGTAGCTATAAACCATAACCTTCAGAAGCATCCTGGGGTGATAACTCGATGTTCCTCCTCCCTTATATTGCTTCACAAGAGCTGTATCGTCAAGATTATCAATGACTTCATTAACAACTCTAACAGGATGATCGGGATCAATTAGATCATCGAGTGATGGTGGTAGAAGCATCAATTGATTTTGATTGTAGCTCTTAAAAACGATCTTTGACCTATGTGTTTTCATACTGTCAATATACTAAATATGAACCACATAGGTAAATAATTAATTAGTCAAGCCTTAAGAACCCATTTTTTCTGATAATTTGGAAGAAGGATATAATCTGGCAACGGAAACCCAAAGATCTGATTTAAGACAAAAAGAATCGCTTTGCGGATTCCCATGAGTTTCTTCATCAAATTGAACGCCGTTGCAGCCATTATCGTGTTAATCTTATCACCTTCAGCACCTTTGAGGTAGTTTCTTAACATCCGGTAGTCACTTTTGAGATGTCCGATTATCGGCTCGATCGCTGCTCTTCTTCGGAAGCGTTTTCGGTCCCGGGATTTTTCGTAGGGAGTTTTACCTTTTCCTGACTCAGGTCTTTTTATCTCAACACCCAATACCTTCTTAGTACCCTTGTAACCCCTGTCAACCAATGCAGTTCTTGGTAATACCCCCAGAATATCTTCCACTTGTTGAAGCTGAGGCTCAAGTGTATGTCCATCATACGGATTACCCTCGAAAGCCAGAGCTCCTACTATTATTCCACTGGTCTTTGTTATTACAAGGCCACTCTTGTTGCCAAATTCATATTTCTTATGATCCTTCCCCTTTGATATGCATTGAACATGAGGCTCATGAAAACTATAGAGTTTATTCTTGCTATCCCTCTTTTGCCCCAGTACCCTGTAATAAAGCCAAAGCATCTCGTCATAGAGATCCAACCTGTCTTTATCATCCAGACTTCTCTCGATATCTCTTACCAGCCGTCCTGCAATGGTCTTTATCTTGCGGGCAGCAGCCATCGCCTTCTTCCTTCTTTTGGGATGATCCCTGTGACGCTGGTCTATCATTAACTGCCCGAGCATTCTTCTGTAACTCTGTCTAAGCATGATACCTTCCTTCTCAGCAATCTTCCAGCATCTCTCAATGATCTTCTTATGCAGCTTGGTGTCAGTAGGAAAGGTGATATTCTTCTCTTGTACGGTTGTGTCTATTAACACTTCCTTCTCATTGACCTCCTGGGGAGTAAACAGACTTATGCTGAGCTTTAACAGCTTCTCTGCTCCTGATGCTCCTATGCGTTTGCGAAAATGAACAAACTCACTCGGATCAAATGGCTTCTCAAACTGAAAATAAGTCTCACCACAGAAGTATTGCCAGTAGGGGTTTTCGATCCACCTGGCAGCGTATGATTCATCTGATAAATTATACATCTGCTTCAAAAGCATGCTACCTACCATCTTGCGAACAGGTACTGCCGGTCTACCGGTATAATGATAATACTCCTCAAAATCCTTATTCACTGATTCCCAGTCTATTCTGCGACTTAGCTCCACCAATTCGTGATTCATGTTGATAATACTGACCAGTGGTACTTTGAAGGCATTCAACTGTGGGTTCTTTTCGCTTTTTCCTATCATTTCTGCAAGGTTTTTCCCGAATTTACCCAAAACCTTGCAAACTGACAAATTATGTTTTCAACATATATCGTTAAATATCAACAATATAGATAGTTTATAAGGGTCTACTAATTATGCTTCAATTGCGTTCCATAAGAGGAATCGCAAGCTTTATGGCTATACG